>CALSAF010000160.1:0-11398 GCA_943372805.1 Rhizobium sp. Q54 | reverse complement strand
ATCTGGTCATAGGCCTCCTTGGTCTGAGCGCGCTCGGCCATGGTGTTCATGGCGGCGAGCGTCTTGTCGAGCTTGCCCGTCATTTCCGCATCGAGTGCGGCATCCTTGGCGGCGACGAGTTCCGACAGCGACGGGCCGGTCATCTTCGTGCCGTCGACGCGGGTGTATTCACCGGTATAAGCGGATGCGATGCCGATGGCGTCGTTGAGATGCGAGGCATGCGTGTTGTCGGAGAAGCAGTCGTGCTCCTCTTCCGGATCATGCAGGAGCACGCCGAGCTTCATGCGCTCGCCGGCAAGTTCGCCATAGGAAAGCGAGCCCATGCCGGTGAGGAGCGCGGAAATGCCCTTCTGCTCGTCGGCGAGAACGGCCTTCGTTGCTTCGCCCTCGGGCGCCCAGGCAGCGACCATCTCTTCGAGGTCCTGGACCAGCAGCGTGGAAGCGGCCTTGAGGTAGGCGGCGCGGCGGTCGCAATTGCCATTGGTGCAATTGGCGGTGTCATAGTCGGTAAAGGAGCGGTTGCCAGCACCCGGGCCGGTACCGTTCAGGTCCTGGCCCCAGAGCAGGAATTCGATGGCGTGATAACCGGTTGCGACATTGGCTTCCACTTCGCCCGCTTCGTGCAGCGTCTCGGCGAGGAACTCCGGCGTGATCTTGGAGGCATCGACCTCTTCGCCGTTGATCTTGATCTTCGGGTTCGCAATGACGTTCGCCACGTAAAGCGAATTGCCGTCGCTCTCGGTGCCGTAGCCGGCATCGACATAGTCGATCAGGCCTTCATCGAGCGGCCAGGCATTCACCTTGCCTTCCCAATCGTCGACGATCGGGTTGCCGAAGCGATAGACTTCCGTCTGCTGATAGGGAACGCGGGCGGCGATCCAGGCCGCGCGCGCGGCTTTCAGCGTTTCGTCGCTCGGCTTGGCGATCAGCGCGTCGATGGCCGCATCGAGCGCCTTGGCGGTCGAAAGCGCATCCTGGAACTTGGCTTCAGCCAGCGCGCTGTAGTGGGTCAGCACGTCCTTGGGTGCCGGCGCGGCGAGTGCCGGACCAGCGAAGATGGCAGCCGATGTGACGAGCAGCGCGATCGATGCGCCGATGACGGATTTCCGGATCATGGTGTCTCCCTTCGGCGCCGATGGGCGCCTCGTATTGAACGGACGCCATGTCTTCGCGCAAAAAGAAACTGGTGTCAAACAGTCGACTATAAGAAACAACTGTTGGAATTGACTATGGTCAAATCACGTCGGCCGACGACGCATGCGACAGAAGAAGAACCCGTCGGTATCCATGCTCGCGGGGCTCAGTGTCACGGTCTTGCCATCCGCCGAGCGCGGCTTCGGGGCTGACGCCCCGAAAAGACGCGTCCAGTCTTCAACCACGGAGACGATCTCGAAGCTCGGATTGGCCTCGCAGAAGGCCTGGACCTGGCGGTCATTTTCCTCCGGCAGCACCGAACAGGTGACATAGAGCAGGGAGCCGTTCGGCTTGACGAAGGTCGAGGCCTCGGTGAGCGCCTCCTGCTGCTGCGCCACACGCTCCTGCAGGTTCCGGTCTGTCAGACGCCACTTGGTGTCGGGGCGACGGCGCCATGTGCCGGTGCCGGTGCAGGGCGCATCGACGAGCACATGGTCGCAGCGTTCCTTGAGGCTTGAAAGCCCCTTTGTGCTGTCATGCACCTGAACATTATGGGTGCCGGCGCGTTTCAGACGCTCGATGATCGGGGCCAACCGCTTGCGGTCGGCGTCATAGGCGTGCACCTGGCCCTTGTTGTTCATGGCAGCCGCCATCGCGAGCGTTTTGCCGCCACCGCCGGCGCAGAAGTCGAGGACCTGATCGCCTTCGCGCGGCGTCACGAGGTCGGCTACGATCTGAGAGCCCTCGTCCTGAACCTCGAACCAGCCCTTCTGGAAGCTGACTTCGGCCGTGACGTTCGGCAGGCGCGAGGGGCCTTCGCCAGCCGGCACACGCATGCCGAAACGGGCGATCGGCGAGGCCTGGGCGCCGGAGCGATCGAGCGCCTTCAGCACCTTGTCCCTGTTGGCCTTCAGCGTGTTGACGCGCAGATCAAGCGTCGGGCGGGTGGCAAGCGCCTGTGCCTCAGCCAGCCAGTCGTCCCCGAAGGCCTGTTCGAACGAGGGCTGCACCCAGTCGGGGATGTCACCCTGCACATGCAAGGGCGCGTCCGAGAGGTTGCGGCTGGCAAAGGCCTGGATCTGGCTATCGGTGAGGGGGGCGGGGGCGAAATTGTCGCCTTCGAGATCCGCCTGGAGCGCCTCAAGGCTCATGCCCCACTGACGCAACAGAACGGCCCAACCGAGGCTATGGGCGCTGTCGTCATCCATCAGCCAGGCATGGGAAAGCTTCATGCGCAGCGCATCGTAGACGATATTGCCGATCGCCGCACGGTCACCGGAACCGGCGAAACGATGCGAAAGACCCCAATCCTTGAGGGCATCGGCAACGGGACGGCGACGAGTCTCGATATCGTTCAAGACTTCGATCGCACCGGCAAGACGGCCGCCCAGGCGCATGGTCATTCTCCTCTGAAAGAAGAGAGCGTGGTAACGGCGATCACGGGCAAGAGCAAGCGTCTATAGCCATGAACCGATCGCCGCTCCCGTATGTCGGGCGACTTAGCCGATGATCTCGTAGCAGACCTTGGCATGGCCGGAGCGGACCATGCCGATGTTCTGGGCCGCAGCCTTGGAGAGGTCGAGCACGCGACCGCGGATGAACGGGCCGCGATCATTGATGCGCACGACGACGCTCTTGCCGCTGCGCGCATTGGTGACCTTCACCTTGGTGCCGAAGGGCAGGCTCTTATGGGCTGCCGTCAGCTTGGCCGGGTTCATACGTTCGCCGGAGGCGGTCTTCGATGTCAGCGCGTACCAGGAGGCACCACCGCAGGAAGACTTCGCATTTGCACTTTGGGGTGCGAAAGCACAGAGTGCAGCAATAGTTGCAGCGGCGAAAATAGAGCGTCGGTTGATCGTCAAGTTTTACGTCCCTAGTCGTTGACACGAGCGGTTTTTTGCGTGCCGACGGCTAAGCGGGGTCAAAAATGGCAAAAACGTGCCCTCATTCGATCACGAAACATTTCACAAGGAAACATTCGTGATCGAAAGGTTCGGAGTCTTTACCTTAACGATTTATGAAGAATGGAGAAAAATCGTTTGAATCCATGCGCTTTGCAAGAATGAAAAACCAGGCTGCGTCCGAATTCAGGCGATCACGGAATCGAAGAAGAAAAATTTTGCGCCTCTGCCATATTTGCTGCCTGAATTGTGGTTCCGGCGGGGCGCATGCCGATATTTTGCAGGCTTAGGCGTCCGCTTCAAGCAAAGTTTGACCTCGGAAAACGCATCTTCAGGTCCTTTGGTTCCATGTGCCCCGACCAAGTAGATCGGCCAGGGACATATGGTAATTCGGGTACTGGAAGTTGAATCCCAGAGCCTTGATCTTGGCGTTCGAAACGCGCTTGTTTTCCCCGTAGAAGGAGCGCGCCATCGGCGTCAGTTCCGCCGTCTCGAAGGGCTGTTCGGCGGGGGCGTCCATCTCCATCAGCCGGGCCGCCTCCGTCACCACGTCCTGCGGCGGGGAAGGCATGTCGTCGGTGACGTTGAAGATCCCGCCCGTCTTCGGGCCGGCGAGGAAGGCGGTCGCCAATGCGATATCCTCGACGCGGATGCGGTTGAACACCTGGTCCTTCTTCACCAGCCGGCGCGCGGTGCCGTTCGCGAGGTTGAGGAAGGTGTTGCGCCCGGGGCCGTAGATGCCGGAGAGGCGAAGAATTGCCAGCGGCAGATCATCCCGTGCTGCGACCACCTGCCAGACCTGTTCTGCATCGACACGCTCGACAGAGCGCACGGAAACCGGCTTCAATTCGGTCTCCTCATTGACCCAGGCACCGTGATGATCGCCATAGACCCCGACGGTCGAGAGATAGGCGATCCATTCGAGCTTGGGCATGAGGGCCTTGATGCCCGCTTGCCCGCAAATCCGGACCAGCGGATCGCCCTCGCTGCCTGGCGCGATCGACTGGACGAGATGCGTGGTCTCGGTCAGTTCGGCCAGGAGCTCTTCCGGGAGGCTCACGCCATCGAAGAGGAAGGGGCGGATACCCGCCTCTTCAAGCGCCTTGCCTTTTTCGGTACTGCGCGTGGTGCCGGCGACGGAGGCACCCTGGCCGCTGAGGAGCTTGCCGATCGCCTTGCCCGAATATCCCGCTCCGAAAATCATCACACGCATGCGTCAGCTCTCCGTCATCCATTCCTGTAGGACGTCTTGGTCCGTTTCTTGCGCCAGATGCTCCGCGCGGAGCCTGCTAAACTCTTCCGCCGGCAGAAGCCGCGACAGTGCCCAGGCGGCCATGCCGCGCACATCGGTGGACACGTCCGTCAGCAGAGCTGCACAGGCCGGCGCCAGATCGCGAGAGCCGGAATTTCCGGCTGCGATGAGCACATTGCGCACGAACCGATCCCGCCCGATGCGCTTCACCGGCGAGCCGCTGAAATAGGTCCGGAAGGTCGGATCGTCCAGCGTCAGGAAGAAGCCGATCTCGGGCGCCTTGAGGTCTTCGCGCGCGACGAGCTTCATCTCGCGCGCGGCGGCGGCAAACTTGTTCCAGGGACAGGCCGCCAGACAGTCGTCGCAGCCATAGATGCGATTGCCGAAGGCGGGGCGTATTGCCCGGTCGATCGGCCCCTTGTGCTCGATCGTCAGATAGGAAATGCAGCGCCGCGCATCGATCTGGTAGGGCGCCGGGAAGGCCTCGGTCGGACAGGCGTCGAGACAGGCTCGACAGGAGCCGCAATGGTCGCGCTCGGCTTCATCGACTTCGAGCTCAGCCGTGGTGAACAGGCTGCCGAGGAAGAGCCAGGAGCCGAAGTCGCGGCTGACGAGATTGGTGTGTTTGCCCTGCCAGCCAAGACCTGCGGCAGCCGCGAGCGGCTTTTCCATCACGGGCGCGGTATCGACGAAGACCTTGACGTCAGCCCCGGCGCGAGCCGCAAAGCGTGTTGCCATCTCCTTCAGCCGTCCCTTGATCACATCGTGATAGTCCCGATTGCGCGCATAGACGGAGATCGCGGCTTTCGCAGGTTGCGCCTGCAAGTGCCGAGGGTCCTCGTCCGGGCCGTAATTCATGCCGAACATGACGATGGAGCGCACCTCGGACCAGAGCACGCGCGGATCGGCCCGTCGCTCCCTGGTCTCTTCCATCCAGGCCATGGTCCCGTGCCGTCCGGCTTCGATAAAGTGTTCCAGCCTTGCCGGTGCCTCTGGGATCGCATCCGGCAGCGTGATGCGACAGAGATCGAAGCCCTGGGCCTCCGCCTGCTGGCGCAGGAAGCGGGTCAGGTCTGCCCGCCGCTTCAGGATCTTGGTGTCTCTGTGCGGCTCGTCCATGGCCGCGTCCTTCAGAAGTCGAGGTCGGCGTAGTGCGACACCGGCGTGATGCCACGGACGCGCTCGGTGAGCAGCGGCCGGAATGACGGGCGCGACTTGATGCGCTGATACCATTCCTTGGCGACCGGATATTCGTTCCAATCGATCTCGCCCAGATAGTCCAGCACGGAAACGGCAGCCGCAGCCGAAAGGTCGGCGTAGCTCAGACGCTCACCAGCGAGCCACTGGCGCGAGCCTGACAGCCAGGTGAGGTATTTCATGTGATGGCGGATATTGGAGCGCGCCGTGCGCAGCACCTTGGAGTCGGGAGCGCCGCCACCCAATCCGTTCGGGATGATCAGCTTGTGCACGCGTTCGCGCACCAGCGGCTTCGTGACATCCTGCTCCATTTTCTGCAGGAACCATTCCGTCAGCCTGCGAATCTCGGCGCGCTGGAACGGATCTTCCGCGAAGAGGCGACGGTCGCGCTTCAAGACGCCATGGGTCTCGTCGATGAACTCGGAGATGATCGTCGGACCGCAGAGCGCCCGCATGTTGTCGTCGACATAGACGGGCAGCGTGCCGGCGGGATTGAAGGCGAGGAACTCCTTGCGCTTCTCCCAGGTCTGCTCCTCCACCAGATCCGTCTGGAAGCCGTATTCGGACAGCACCAGGCGAATGAATCGGGACGCGGTGGACATCGTGTGATGGTACAGGGTCGGCATCGGAACTCGGATTCTCGGATTTTTCAGTGGCCGCGGCGCAGGCTGTCGAAGCGGCTGGTCATCAGCGCGGCTTCCAAGCTATAGGGTTTCGGCCCCGGCAATACAAGCAAATCACTTTGCCTTCCCCTAGAAGGAGACCCTATGGAAGATCAATCCATTATCAGCGCGCTCGTGCTCGGCCTGATTGAAGGCCTGACCGAGTTCGTGCCGGTATCCTCGACCGCCCACGTCCTGCTGGCCGGCCATTTCCTCGGCTTCGAATCGCCCGGCAACACCTTTGCGGTTCTCATCCAGCTGGGCGCGATCCTGGCGATCCTCAGTGTCTACTTCGCGAAGCTCCTTGGCATCGCGCTGTCGTTGCCGACAAGTGCCGCAAGCCGCCGCTTCGTTCTTGCCGTTCTCGTTGCCTTTCTCCCGGCCGCCGTCATCGGAGCGCTTGCGCATGACTTCATCAAGACGGTGCTTTTCGAGACGCCCATGCTGATCTGCGTGGTTCTGATCGCTGGCGGCATTGTGCTGCTCTGGATCGACCGCATGCCTCTGCAGCCACGTTATCATGATGTGACACAGTATCCGTTGTCGCTCGCCTTCAAGATCGGACTATGCCAGTGCGTGGCGATGATCCCGGGCACCTCGCGTTCGGGGGCCACCATTGTTGGCGCCCTGCTGCTCGGTGCCGACAAGCGTTCGGCGGCGGAGTTTTCTTTCTTCCTCGCCATGCCGACCATGCTCGGTGCGTTCACGCTCGATCTCTACAAGAACCGCAATGCGCTGACGGTGGACGACGGCCTGATCATCGCGATCGGCTTCGTGGCTGCCTTCGTCTCGGCGCTCTTCGTTGTCCGGGGGCTCTTGGATTTTGTATCGAAACGGGGCTACGCGCCGTTTGCCTGGTGGCGGATCGTGGTCGGCGCCATCGGCATCATTGGACTTCTCGCCTTCGGCTGAAGTCGCAAGACGCAGACAAGAAAAAAGGCCGTCCCGAGGGGCGACCTTTTCTATCTGCGGAAGTCAGTTGGTCGCCGGAATGGACGACGTCGAGCAGGGGTCGATGCCATAGGCAGGCGAGCAGTTGTCCTTGCGAGCTGCCACCGTGGTCGGCGCGACGAAGGAGCCAGCGATGATAACCAGTGCCGCACATGCGAAGAACAGTGCGATGGACTTGCCCATGAAAATGCCTCTTGAGACTGTCTGAAATGAAGGGCCGGCAATCGTTGCAGGCTGACCGTTGGGGGCCAGTCTTTACGCATTGCCACGATCGCCATCAATAGGCGATCTTGCTTTATCCGCGGTTAACGCAGGTGTTTCCATGCCTGCGACTTTTGTGCAACGCTGGTGCAGGTTGCAGTCCACACCCCAGCGCACAGGGCGACTCAGGCCGCCTTGCCGGACCCCGTATACTGGCCATGCACGCGGTACTGCACGAGATAGGTCGGCAGGATCGCCGCCATTGTCACCGGCTGGATGCCAAGGCCTTCCAACGTGCGACCTTCCGCCTTGGCGGCGGCCGAAACGACGTTGTCCTTTTTGAGCAGTTTCACCTGATCGCTGGTGAGCGGCGGGGTGATCAGCGGTACGGCGGACGCTATGCTGCCCATCAAGGAGGCGATGCCGAATGGCAGCGTGACGAGGGCGCGCTTGCGGCCAATGATCTCGAGCATCATCTCGAGACACTGCTTGAAGGTCGCAACGTCACGGCCGCCGAGTTCGTAGATCTTGCCGCGGGCAATCGAGCCGTCGACGGCGCGTGCCACGACTTCGGCGACATCTTCCACGTAGACCGGCTGGAACTTCGTCTTGCCGCCGCCGACGAGCGGCAGGGCAGGGGCGATGCGGGCCATGGCGGCGAACTTGTTGAAGAAGCCGTCTTCAGGTCCAAAGACGATCGAAGGGCGCAGGATGGTGGCCTCCGGAAGGATCGACTGGACAGCAGCTTCCGCGCGACCTTTGGTGGCGGCGTAAACCGAATCCGACTTGGCGTCGGCGCCGATGGCCGAGATATGCGTCAGGCTGGCACCGACCGAGCGGGCGGCTTCAGCCACCGCGCGCGCGCCAAAATCCTGCACGGCGTCAAAGCCGTTGCGGCCGCTTTCGAACAGGATGCCGACACAGTTCACGACATGGTCAGCGCCCTGCACAGCGGCATCGACCGACGAGCGATAGCGAAGGTTCGCCTGGACAAACGAGATCTGGCCGACATTGCCCAGCGGCTGCAGGAAGCCGGCGAGATCAGGGCGGCGGACGGCGACCCGGATGCGGTAGCCGCGACGGGCAAGCGCCCGGACCACGTGCCGACCGACGAAGCCCGAGCCCCCGAAGACGGTGACGAGCGGCGGAAGGTTGGACAAGGTCATGGACGGCTCCCCTGAACTGGCTGGGCGCACACGATATGCGCGATCTGGCCTCTCTTAGCCGAATCGTCTTGCGGGGGAAAGGCCCGTCAGAACCTCAACCGCAGGACATTCGGCCTCAGGCTGTAGGAGGCTCATACGCCTTCGACGACCACCATCTCGGCATCTGCCGCTTCCTGGCGGATCTTGGCGGCGATCTGGTATTCCGGTGAATTGTAGCAATCGACGGCGGCCTGATAGGTGGGGAACTCGATCACCACGTTGCGCGCACGAACCTGGCCTTCGAGCCGGGTATAGGGACCGCCGCGCGCGAGGAAAGTCGCGCCATACGTTTCGAAAGCGGGCTTCGCAGCTGCGACGTAATCCTTGTAGCGCTCGGGATCCCTGATATCCACGCGTGCGATCCAGTAGCCCTTGGCCATGTCTTCCTCCCGGTTGTGTTTGATTACGGCTGTTTGGCGAGCGCCTTGTCCATCTCGGCGAGGATCGAGAGAGCGGCCATTCTGGGGTCGGCGGCCTTGACGATCGGGCGGGCCACGACGAGATGGCTGGAGCCGGCCGCAATCGCATCCGATGGCGTCATGACGCGCTTCTGGTCGCCCTTGTCGGCGCCGGCCGGCCGGATGCCGGGGGTAACGATCGCCATCTTCGGCCCGACGATCTGGCGGACGGCGGATGCCTCTTCGGCCGAGCAGACGATGCCGCCCATGCCGGCGGCGCGAGCCTGTTCGGCCCGGCGCAGCACCAGCGTATGCGGATCGTATTCGTAGCCGGCATCGGTCAGATCCTGTTCGTCCATCGAGGTCAAGACGGTGACGCCGAGCAGGCAGAGGCCAGAGCCTTCGGCCGCCTTGACGGCGGCTGCCATGGCCTTCGGATAGGCATGCAGCGTCAGCATGGTCATGCCCATGCGCGCGATGTTCTCGACTGCGGACGCGACCGTGTTGTCGATGTCGAGCAGCTTCATGTCGAGGAAGACCTGCTTGCCCTGCTTGGCCAGGTCGCGGGCGAATTCAAGGCCGCCGGCAAAGGCGAGCTGATAGCCGATCTTGTAAAAGGAGATGCTGTCGCCGAGCGTGGACACGACACGCTCCGCTTCGTGGACGGTCGGAACATCCAGTCCGACGATGAGACGATGACGTGCGCTCAAGTTTAAGACTCCTGCCAGATCTCCATGGCCGTCCAGTCGCATGAGACGCGCCTGTCCGCAAGGGAGAAGCCGAAAAGATTGCCGCCGCCCCCAGGCTGATCTTCCTGTCGCGAGATCGGAAGGCCGGATAAATGACATTTAAGCAGGGTGCCGACACCGCCGTGACCGACAAAGGCGATCGGCTTGCCGACGTCGTGTGTCGCCAGGATGTCGCTGACCGCCCCGACGATACGCGCCTGGGCGTCGGCGGCGCGCTCCCAACCCCGATAGCTTTCGTCCGGATGCGCAAAGAACCAGTCGGCTGCCGTCTCGAAGTCGGAAGGCGCGAGGAACCCGGTGGCAGACCGATCATTTTCATGCGTCGAGCTGTGGATCTCGATCGGGATCCCCGCAGTTGTGGCGAGCATTTCTGCAGTCTCGATTGCCTTGCGCTCGCCGCTGCTGATGATCCGCGAAAGTCGGCGCACCCACGGCTGCTTCGCGCAGACCTCGGCGCGTGCTCGACCCAAGGCCGACAGGCCCCAATCGGGGACTGGTACGGCCGGATCGATCTGCACCTGCGGGTGGGTGATATAGAGGCCGAACATCGACCGCTCAGGCCTTGCGGTAGATCCACAGCTGGGCCGGCGGAATGTTGCGCACGACGAAGTCGAAATGCTGGATGTGATAGCGATCCGGCTTGGCGATCACAGGCGACACCGGGCCATAGGTGATCTGCACCACGGGGCGTCCTTCAGGAATTCGGGACAACAGGTCTTCCAGCAGGCGTATGCGTGCCTCCATGGGGAAGCTCAGCATGGGCACCGCGGAAATCACGCAGTCGAACGTCTGGTCGGCAAACGAGCCGAGCGAGGTCTCGAGATCAAAGGCGTCGCCGTGGATGAAGTTGACGCCGGCATAGTCCTCGACCAGCCGACGGTAGAAGTCTTCGGAGTATTCGACAGAAACGACCTTTTCGGCGGGAACGCCGCGCGCCAGGATCTGCTTGGTGATGACGCCCGTGCCGGGGCCGAGTTCAAGAACGGGCAGGCCCGACTTGAGGTCGATCACGCTCGCCATGCGCTTGGCGGTGATGGACGACGTCGGCGCGATGGCGCCGACCGTCTTGGGACCCTGCATCATGCCTTTGAAGAACCGGATCTCTTCGTCGAACTTCTTGCCGAACCGTTCCTTCAGTCGAATGGCCATGATCGTCCCTCTTCTTGTTGATGCTCGATTGCTGCGAGCCGATTGCGACAATTTTGGGCCAGCCTGTCGCAAACGCAAGAGAGAATGACGCTGGCGGGCCAAATACCCGCCAGAAAGTTCCAGGTGGTTAAACGCGCATCGGCATCAGGACATAAAGCGCGTCGGCGCCTGCGGTGTCGCGAATGAGCGTCGGAGATCCGGCGTCCGCCAGCAGGAAGATCGCATCGTCGCCCGACAGCTGGGCAGTGATGTCAAGGAGATACTTGGCGTTGAAGCCGATCTCCATGGCGTCGCTTTCATAACCGACGGCGACTTCTTCCGTAGCGCTTCCCGAATCCGGATTGTTGACGGTGAGCATCAGCTGGCCGTCGGCGAGTGCCAGCTTCACGGCGCGGCCGCGCTCCGACGAGATCGTCGATACGCGGTCGACAGCGCGCGCGAAAGTCTGGCAGTCAACGCGCATTTCCTTGTCGTTCGCCTGCGGAATGACGCGCTGGTAATCCGGGAAGGTTCCGTCGATCAGCTTCGAGGTCAGGACGACCGAACCGATGGAGAGGCGGATCTTGGAATCGGAGATCTCGATCCCGATGATCAGCTCC
>CALSAF010000159.1:0-11399 GCA_943372805.1 Rhizobium sp. Q54 | reverse complement strand
CAACCTCAAGCACCGAAAGGCTGGCGCGGATCTGGCTGTGTTGCGGCATGTAACCAAGATTTTGAGCATCGACACCACGGCCATTGAAAGTAATCTCGCCGCGATGAGACAATAGTCCCGCGACCGCACCAAGCAGGCTGGATTTGCCACAGCCATTGGGTCCAACAAGACCGATGATCTGACCGGGAGCAAACTGGGCTTCAACATCGCTCAAGACGATGCGGCTCCCGAACTGGACACCGACCCGATCAAAGATAAGACCTTCACTCACTTTACACCTCCCTCAGCGCCGCGAGACAGGATCACGGCAAACAGCATAGGAATGCCTGCGATCGCAGTGACGATACCGACCGGGATGACCGCGGCCGGTGAAATGAATTTTCCAAACACGGATGCACCCACGAGGATCACTGCACCGATAACTGCAGACAATGGCAGGGCAAAACGATGATCTTCACCGGCGATGAGTCGGCAGACATGCGGCGCAATCAGACCGACGAATCCGATGGTGCCAACAAAGGAAACAGCCGCTGCAGTGAGCAGCGCCACGAGAAGAAAGGTTTCCCGCCTCACTTTTTCGACAGATAGGCCAAGACTGCGAGCATTGCCGTCGCCAAGTTTCAGCACGGTCAATGCCCAGCAGTTGCGGGCGACAAACGGCAGGCAGAACAGCAGGATTGCACCACTGACCGACACGCTCGTCCATGTCGCCTTCAGCAGGCTGCCAAAAAGCCAGAAGACGATCTGCTGCAGCACCTCCGGCGAGGCGAGAAACTGCAACAGCGACTGGATCGATTGAAAGAAAAAGGAAACGGCAATCCCGCCCAGCACAAGGATTTCAGGCGATGCGCCGCGCAAGGTAGCAATGAGGTAAACAAAGCCGCAGGCCACAAGCGTCATGGCAAAGGCTGAGATTGGAACGACGAAATAGTCCGGAATGGCGAGAGCACCGCCGAACATGATGGCAAGTGCGGCACCAAACCCTGCTGCGGCCGAAAAGCCGAGCGTGAACGGGCTAGCCAACGGATTGTCGAGGATTGTCTGCATCTGAAGGCCGGCAAGCCCCAGACATGCTCCAACCACGAACCCCATCACCGTCTGCGGCATTCTCAACTGCCATAGAATGGTTGCTGTCATCCTATCCTCACCGGCTGGCCCTGCAATAAGGCCCTTCAGCACATCGTTGAGAGGCATCCCGGATGGCCCCGTCGTCAAATCTAGCAGCATCAGAGCGATCAAAGCCAAGACGGATAGGGCCAAGCCTAACTGACGATACCGGGAGGCGCGGCGATAGTCGCCGCGCACGAAGTCAACCTTGCTGAGAGCAATGGTCATTGGCCGACAGCCTGATACGGCAAGACGAAGGTGCCATCAGCTTCGATAGGCAGCCAGGCTTTGTAGTAGTCCTTGAGGTTCTGCTCCGGATTGACATCCTTGAAGGCGTCGGGGTGCAACTGCTTAGCGATGTATTGCGCAAAGACATAGTCGGACAAGGTGCGCGCGCCACCATGATAGATGGCATGAACGTCACCATTTTTCACCGCAGGAAGCTCTGCCCAGCCGGGGCGTCCCAGATAGGCTTTCATCCGTTCGCGGGCGAGTTCGTTGGACGCGCCAAAACCGACTGACACCGACTGTGGCTTGTTCAACCACTCCGAGCCGGCCAGAAAGATGAGATCCGGCTTCTGCGCGAGAACATATTCGGGGCTCAGCGGACCCCAATTGCCGACCTGACCCTTAGCGATGTTGTCGCCACCAAGCTTGTCGACCAGCGCTCCCCACATGGTATCACCATAGGAGTTTCCAACCTCCGAAGGCCCCTTTTGAGCGAGTTCCACATAGACCTTCTTGTTTGACGGGCCCGCAGCCTCGACGCGGGCTGCGATATCCGCCATGGCATCCTGGTAATTATCCGCCAGATCCTGCGCCCTGTCCTGTGTGCCCATCAGCGTGCCGAGCGCCAGCGTCGACGCAACATGCTTCTCCACGGACTGGGCATTGTAGTCGAGGGTCACAACCGGGATCCCGGCGTCGTCGAACTGTTTGACGCTTTCGCCGAGCGCGTCGTAGGACCAAGCAGCGAGGATGACGAGATCGGGCCGCGCCGCGATCACCTTTTCAATCGAGAAGGTATTGTCTTCCGTGTTTCCAACATCGGGAATGGAGGCGAGTTTCGGAAGTGCCTTTTCATAGGCAGCAAATTGGCTCGGCCTCCAATCCTTCCAGGTCGACAGCGACAAGGCCACCACCTTGTCGATTGCGTTCGGACCGACGATGGCCAGATAGTCTTCATAATAGAAGCCAAGGACGACTCGATTGGGTGTCTTGGGAACCGTGACGCTCCGCCCCTTCACGTCGGTTACGGTGATATCGGCCATGGCCTGCCCCGCAAGAGCGATCAGGGCGCATGTGCAAAGCAACAGGTTTTTCATAAGACTTTCCTTTTGGTTATAACGGGTCGACCTTATTGACCCGCAGGGGGATGGAAAAACGGGGTGACGACGTCCCGCTCAGGCAGATGCGGCGCCGTCTGCAATCGCTTGGAGTGCCGGAGTGTTCAGCAGGGTGACAATTTCGGGCTCATCGAAATCGATCAGCCCAGCGCGTTTGAACCGGGTAAAGCAGCGGCTTACCGTCTCAAGTGACAAGCCCAACCAATCAGCCAGATCACCTCGCCCGAGATAGAGGTTGAAGACACGGCTCTCGAAATGCGCGCGCTGCGGTCGTGAAAAACGTTCTGAAAGATCGAGGATCGCGCTCGCCACTCGTTCAGGCGCTGTCTTCCGCCCCAGGAGCACGGTGTGCGCTTCGATCCGCTTCATGGCCTCGCAAATCGCGCTGTAGGTTTTATCGACATCGTCGCCATGTTGTCGCTCGATGTGACAATAACTCAGCGTTTCAGCGGTCATCCGGTTCTTGTCGCCGAGAACAATGCCAACCAACGCGCCGGGTCCGACGATGTCGACGATCTGGCGACGTCCGTCTGCAAGGGTCTGGGAAAGAGCGATACAACCTTCAGACAGTCGAAACTGGGGAACTGTCGGATGACCCTGTTGAAACAGGACGGTGCCAGGGGGCACAAAGTCACGTTCCTTGAAGAACCTGGCTTTTGATGAACAGGGGACGGGAATGCTGGAATGCGAACTTAGTGAAGTGCTGACAGGGACAACGTGCAACATGACGGTACCGGGAGTTGGCCGATCACGATGCAACGACATCCATCGGCGCCAAAACGAGATCGGTCCGGACGGTTGACGTCAATTTCGGACCGGATTCAGACGGAATCCGGTACCGGGGGCGCCCGCGGCGCAGTGTTCGCGGAAAAAAGACGCCGATAGCCTTTGTCGCTTAGCGAAGGCACCGTCATGTCGAGCGCAATGACAATGCGGCGACCGACAACATCGACCGGTGTCGGGAGCATCGCCGATGATGCAATCAAGCAGGCTTCACAGATGGTAGCTGCACCGTAGTGGGGGACCTCACCATCGTCGGTCGTAACGCACAATTCGGGCAACGTGCCATCAGGCAGTACATACGCGGCCACGTCGAGCGTCACCATATCACCAACGCCAAGCGGGGGCTGGTGTGACAGCCCGACCATGACGAGCAGAAATGCGAGGATGATCCTGACTGTTCTATACACGACGCCAGTGGCCCGGTTTGCGTTAAACTCTGGTGAACTAACTAGCATGGCAAAAGCTGGTCGTGATTGATTTGGAACAAGCTGGTACCGCGATGTGAAACTGAGATCTCGGGTAGAGGCATTCCGTTCATCGAGCCCAGAGACAAATCTGCGCGAGCAGAGCATCGGGGACGGAATGAAAGCGTAAACAAACCTAAGTTTATGGTGTTCGGGAAACCACGGAACCGATTTATCCGACCCAAGCCCCGCAGTCTGCAGTCTGCAGTCTGCAGTCGACAAAAGTCGTGCTAACGGCGTGTTACCCAATAGCGCTGGAATCCGGTAGCTACGCTGTTTCAGGACGGCCATCTTGCAGCCCGAGGCAACCTGTTGCCTTGAGGTCGTGGAGAATACTTGTGATGGCCACTATTTGACTTCTATCAACCGGAAGCAACGGCTACGTTCCCGACCATGAAGCCGAATCGATTGGAATTGGTGCGGATGGCTGCACCACATAAATCGCTTGGGTAGAGTAAGTTCAAAATCATGGTCGAAATGGTGAGCTCGCAAAGAAAGAAAAGCCGATCGTTCCCCAACGCCAAAGGGTATGTCGTCGCGGTTTTCGGAACGGTCGCAGCTATTGGTGGCGGGCTATTTGCTATGCGCGACGCCGCGTCAGAAACGCTATCCCTACTCGTACCGATTTTGGTCGTCGCCTCAGCTTTGATCGGGGGAGCGGGCCCGGCCTTGCTGGCAGCCGTTTTCGGCTTGGCCCTTTGGCTTCTTTCAGGTCATTTTCTTCTATTTGAAACAGCTAGCGTGCAAACACTCGCGCTTGCCGTCTTGTCAGCGCTGATTGTTTGGTTTGCAAGGCGAGCAGACAAAAATCGAGAGATGTTGGCGGAACTCAGGGAAGCGCTTGACGACCGCGAGGCCCGAATGGGGTCTATCCTCGACACGGTCCTTGATGCCACCATCGTCAGCGACGAGAACGGGATCATAATCTCGTTCAACTCCGCGGCCGTCCGCCAGTTCGGCTACTCGGAAGCTGAAGCGCTTGGGCAAAACCTGAAGCTGCTCATGCCTCAGCCTTACAAGGTCGAACACGACGGATACATGCGCCGCTACATGGAAACGGGCGAAAAGAGGATCATCGGCGTCGACCGCGTCGTCGTCGGCCAGCGTAAGGATGGCTCTACTTTTCCGATGAAGCTCGCGGTCGGCGAGATCAAACGTGGCGGAAAGCGGTTCTTCACTGGGTTCGTTCGCGACCTCACGGAGCGAGAGGAATCCGCCGCCCGCCTGCAGGAGATCCAGACCGAGCTCGCAAGGCTCGGCCGATTAAACGAAATGGGAGAGATGGCGTCGACGCTGGCGCACGAGTTGAACCAGCCATTGTCGGCCATCGCCAACTACGTGCATGGCTGCGCGCGCCTGCTACAGCACGCGGTTGGGGATCGCGACATCCAGGTTCGTGACGCATTGCTGGAAGCGGGCGAACAGAGCATTCGCGCCGGGCAGATCATTCGACACCTGCGCGAGTTCGTCACCAAAGGCGAGACGGAAAAGCGGACGGAGAGCCTGCGTCAACTCGTCGAAGAGGCCGGAGCACTCGCCCTCGTCGGCTCGCGTGAAAAAGGCGTACGCACCGTGTTCGATTTTACCTCGGACAACGATCAGGTATTCGTCGATCGGATTCAGATTCAGCAGGTGCTGACCAACCTGCTGCGCAATGCGATCGAGGCGATGAAGCAAACCGAGAAAAAGGAAATCCGCGTCAGTGTCTGTTCCGACAAGATGGGACTTTTGACGGTGACGGTCGAGGATTCCGGTCCCGGGATTTCTGCGGAAGTCGCCCAGGATATCTTCAAGCCGTTTACCACGACAAAGGCAGGGGGCATGGGGATCGGGTTGTCGATCTCCAGGCGCATCATCGAGGCCCATGGCGGAGACATGACCGTCTCCAAAAGTGAACTCGGCGGCGCCTCCTTCAGTTTTACCTTGATCCAGTACGACGAGGACCAGAATGCAGCCTGATGACTTCACCGTCCATATCGTTGACGACGAGGAGGCACTTCGCAAATCGCTGGGGTTCATGCTCACCGTGAACGGTTTCGCCGTCCGGCTTCATCCATCCGCAACAACCTTTTCAGAAATTGCCTCAAGCCTTCGCAATGCGATCCTGATCACGGACATGCGAATGCCTGACATGAGTGGGCTTGACCTGGTACGCAAGATCTCAAGCATTTCGCCCCCCATACCATCGATAATCGTGACTGGGCATGGCGACATTCCCATGGCCGTTGAAGCGATGAAAGCTGGTGCTGTAGATTTCATCGAGAAGCCGTTTGAAGAGTCGGTTATCATCGAGGCGGTGCGGCGCGCGGCCGAGAGGCTGGCGGACTCGTCGGCGGGCACGCTCAGCGTCGATGACATCCGCTCGCGCATTGGCAGCCTGAGCGAACGCGAGCGGCAAATTCTGGCGGCCGTCGTCGCCGGCCAGCCGAACAAGGCCATCGCGTTCAATCTCGACATCAGCCCGAGAACCGTCGAAGTCCATCGCGCAAATGTCATGACGAAGATGAGGGCGCGCAGCCTGCCCGAACTGGTGCGCATGTCACTGACCGTCAGCATCTAGCTGAATCCCCGAGCAATCCGACAATATGCTTGATCCATGACAAGGTAGCGCGTCGGCCAAGATGCGATCTGCAAGCTTGGTGAAAGATCACGACCGAGCTTCTGGGATCCCATTGTCCACGCTGTCTGCAATTGTTGCTGTTGTCAAAGACCCGGCTTTGCTGCGGTCGATCAGCTTTGCGCTCAACACGCACGGCCAGCCGGTGGAACAGTTCAACGACTGGACCATGGCAGCGGAGGCGATCAGTCGTGCCGAATGCGTCATCCTCGACACCTGCCTGCCGCCCGCCGATCTGACGGCCGGCCTCAGCCTGGCAGACCGCGGCATAAAGCTCGTCGTCCTGGCGGAGGACGACAAGGACTACGGCAGCGGAAACAGGCAAGACATCTGCGTGCTGTCGAAACCCCTCAACGGGCCTGACATTGCCAATGCAGTATCGAGCCTACGTAAGAACCCGTAGTGGAAGAACTCAATAGCGGCGAAGCCCCCGATCCAACATGATCCCTTCAACCAGAGGGAACATGCCGATGCAAACCGCCGCTTCCATCACACTCAATTCGCGCCTTTCCACATCGCCACGTGCACGTTGCCAGGCGCATATCAGGCCGGTAACCTTCCATGCGCCGGATTGCGTGATTTACGCGCAGGGCGAGCGCACGCGATCGCTCTACCAGATCGAATACGGCGCAGTGCGCATTTACCGTCTCCTCGCTGATGGCCGCAGGCAGATCGTCGCCTTTCATCTCGTTGGCGAAACCTTCGGTTTCGAGATCAACGAGACCCACAGTTTCTATGCGGAGGCCATGGTGAACACGGGCCTGACCAGCGTCGAACGCCCAGCGAGTGGCCACCTCAACGACCGTCTGGTCGGCGTTGCCTTGAAGGCCATGGTTCGCGCTCAAGAGCACCTGCTGGTCGTCGGCCGTCAGAGTTCACTTGAGAAGATTGCCGTTTTCCTGGTCGACCTGGCCGATCGCCAGGGTGGCACGGATGTGATCGACCTGCCCATGAGCCGGATCGACATCGGCGACTACCTTGGCCTGACCATCGAAACGGTTTCGCGCACGATTTCGAAACTGCGCGACATGGGAATCGTCAAGCTTCGCAATGCCCGCAGCATCGAGATCGTGAAACCAGAAAAGCTTCGAATGCTGAGCAATTAGGCCGGATCGCCGGCATCGACCTGGCGCCCCACTTTTCAGGGCTCATCTACAATTTACCACTGCCAAAGCCCAAGCGTACGCCGCTTCGCACAACCATTGCGATATCACGAAATAACACATTGATTGACAGACCTGTGATCTTCCGTACCATCCGCTGAGAGGAAGAAGGAGGAGCGCCCGTGCATCACAGCACCGAGAACACCACCACACTGTCTGCCTCCCACCGCCGTATCCGGCGTCGATCCGAGCTTTTGACATTTTTCATTCTCGCGTTCGGCATTTGGCCGATCGTTGCGGTAGCGACCGTCGGAGGCTTCGGCTTCATGGTCTGGATGTATCAAATCATCGCCGGTCCACCCGGTCCTCCAGCTTAGCAAGGAGGCGATGGTGACCTTACTATCCCGGCGAGCCCTTCTTCGAGGACAGATCAAGGAAGAAGTCCGCATCCTGCCGCCGGGCCTAGTACGCCCCGTGGCAGAGATCTGCGTGCAATGCGAGGCATGCATTGATCACTGTCCGCCGTCGATCATCTCGATGCACGTCGGCATCCCGACGCTCGATTTTACATCCGAAGGGTGCGATTTTTGCGGCCAATGTCGAGAGCATTGTCCGCACGCAGATGTCTTCTTCGACGCTGCCCTTTCCTTCCCCTACACGGCACAGGTGCAGTCGCATTGTCTGGCGCTCAACAGTGTCGAGTGTCAGTCATGCCGTGACCATTGTCCGACCGACGCAATACGGTTTCGCCCACGCGCCGGCGGGCCATGGCAGCCTTCAGTTGCAGAGGATGACTGCACCGGCTGCGGCCTCTGCATCGGCCACTGTCCGACAAACGCAATTTCCATATCGGTGAGGAGTGGCTCGCATGTCGATGCGCAACCCTGAACGTTACCATGTTTCCAGCGCAGTCGTCCTGACCTCACCGGCAGCCGCGAATGGTGTCATTGCAACATTATCCGAGATCCCGAACGTCGAAGTGCATGCCGCAGATCGCGGCAAAATCATCATCGTGATCGAAGGCAGGTCCAGCGGCGAGATGGGAGCGACACTCGCCGCCATTTCAGGCCTTCCGGACGTCATGGCGGCAAACATGGTTTTCGAGCATGCAGAGAATTTGGAGGAGGGTTTAACCAATGGACACAGATCTGACGCG
Source organism: Rhizobium sp. Q54 (assembly GCA_943372805.1). GTDB lineage: Bacteria > Pseudomonadota > Alphaproteobacteria > Rhizobiales > Rhizobiaceae > Allorhizobium. Next base: position 2,823 of record CALSAF010000159.1, on the reverse strand, counting down.
GCGTAGTCTGCTCAAGGCCCATGCTGCCGCGATTGCGGCAGCCACCGCCGGCATCAGTTTGCCGGCCCATGCTCAGTCCGTTCCCGGTGGCGTAGAGGCGCTGGAGATCAAATGGTCGAAGGCACCCTGTCGGTTCTGTGGCACCGGCTGTGGCGTCATGGTCGGCGTCAAGGAAGGGCAGGTCGTCGCCACGCACGGCGACATGCAAGCCGAGGTGAACAGAGGACTTAACTGCATAAAGGGCTATTTCCTCTCAAAGATAATGTATGGCGAGGACCGCCTGAGCACACCGCTCCTGCGCAAACTTAACGGGCAATATTCGAAGGATGGCGAGTTCGAACCGGTAAGCTGGGACGAAGCGTTCGACATCATGGCCGAGCAGTGCAAGAAGGTTTTGCGGGAAAAGGGACCGACAGCGGTCGGCATGTTCGGCTCCGGCCAGTGGACGATTTTCGAAGGCTATGCCGCAACCAAGCTGATGCGGGCCGGCTTCCGTTCAAACAACCTCGACCCCAATGCCCGCCATTGCATGGCATCCGCCGCGTATGCCTTCATGCGGACCTTCGGCATGGATGAACCTATGGGCTGCTACGACGATTTCGAGCACGCCGATGCCTTCGTGCTCTGGGGCTCCAACATGGCGGAGATGCACCCGATCCTCTGGACACGCCTTGCAGACCGGCGCCTGGGCCACGAGCATGTGAAAGTCGCGGTGCTCTCGACTTTCACGCACCGCAGCATGGATCTGGCCGACGTCCCGATCATCTTCAAGCCGAGCACGGATCTGGCGATCATGAACTATATCGCCAATCACATCATCTCGACCGGTCGGGTGAACGAAGACTTTGTCCGCGCGCACACGACCTTCATGAAGGGCGTGGACGATATCGGCTATGGTCTCCGCGCCGACGATCCGCTTGAAATGAAGGCAAAAAATGCCGGCGACCCGACCAAGATGGAGCCGATCGACTTCGACAGTTTCAAAGCCTTTGTCGCAGACTACACCCTGGAAAAAGTCGCCGAGCTGACTGGGTCCGATCCGGGCTTTCTGGAGCAACTCGCCGAGCTCTATGCCAACCCCGAAACCAAGGTCATGTCTCTTTGGACCATGGGTTTCAATCAGCACACGCGCGGTGTCTGGGCAAACCACATGATCTACAATCTGCATCTGCTGACGGGGAAGATTTCTGAGCCCGGCAACGGCCCCTTCTCGCTGACCGGCCAACCATCGGCCTGTGGAACGGCGCGCGAAGTCGGCACCTTCGCGCATCGCCTGCCGGCAGACATGGTGGTAACCAACCCGGAGCACCGGCATCATGCAGAGGAAATCTGGAAACTCCCGGACGGTCTTCTTCCCGACAAACCGGGATACCATGCCGTAGAACAAGACAGGATGCTGAAGGACGGCAAGCTGAACTTCTACTGGGTTCAGGTCAACAACAATGTCCAGGCGGCTCCCAATACCAGCAACGAGACCTATCTCGGCTACAGGAACCCGGACAACTTCATTGTCGTGTCCGATGCCTATCCCACGATTACCGCCATGTCTGCTGACCTGATTCTGCCGGCCGCCATGTGGGTCGAGAAGGAAGGAGCTTATGGCAATGCGGAGCGACGAACGCATGTCTGGCATCAACTGGTCAATGCACCGGGAGATGCACGCTCGGACCTGTGGCAATTGGTGGAGTTTTCCAAACGCTTCACGACGGATGAGGTCTGGACCGAGGAGATCTTGGCGCAAAACCCTGATTATCGCGGCAAGACACTTTTCGAGGTGCTGTTCGCCAATGGCAAGGTGGACCGATACCCCCTCTCCGAGGTGGACCCCGACTATGCCAATCGCGAAGCCGAAGCATTTGGCTTTTATCTCCAGAAGGGCCTCTTCGAGGAATATGCGGAGTTTGGGCGCGGACATGGCCATGATCTGGCGACCTACGACGTCTATCATCAGGAACGGGGCCTTCGTTGGCCGGTCGTCGATGGCAAGGAAACCAAGTGGCGCTACCGGGAGGGATATGACCCCTATGTCAAGCCCGGCGAAGGGGTGCGTTTCTACGGCAAACCCGATGGACGCGCGGTCATCCTGGCGGTTCCCTATGAACCGCCGGCCGAATCGCCGGATGAGGAATACGATTTCTGGCTGGTAACAGGCCGCGTGCTGGAGCACTGGCATTCCGGTTCGATGACGATGAGAGTGCCCGAACTCTACAAGGCCTTCCCGGGCGCCCGCTGCTTCATGAACGCTGACGACGCACGAAAACGCGGGATCAACCAGGGAGCAGAGATCACCATCGTATCGCGTCGCGGCGAGATGCGGACACGCGTCGAGACCCGCGGCCGCAACCGCATGCCACCCGGCGTGATCTTCGTTCCATGGTTCGATGCCAGCCAGTTGATCAACAAGGTGACGCTTGACGCCACCGATCCGATCTCCAAACAAACGGATTTCAAAAAATGCGCAGTCAAGATCGTTCCCGTGGCCTGATAAGAGGCCGACTTGGTGCCGTTGCCCTGCTGGCAGCCTGTCTCATTGGTGGTGGCGTGGTTGCACAATCAGTTCCGCAACTGTCCGGCCCACCCCAACAGATGGAAAGCATTCCGGCAAAGCCCCTGCCGAAATGGACTGTGGATGACGTGCGCAAGATGCGCGCCTATCCGGACCAGCCTCCGGTCATTCCTCACTCGATCGAAGGCTACCAACTGTCGGTCAACACCAACCGATGTCTCTCCTGCCACAAGCGCGAGTTCACGGAGGGGTCCGGTGCGCCCATGATCAGCGTGACCCATTACATCACGCGGGAGGGACAAATGTTGGCAGACGTT
>CALSAF010000158.1:0-11552 GCA_943372805.1 Rhizobium sp. Q54 | reverse complement strand
CCCGCCAGAGCATTAGCAGGCAACCGACGAGCACGCCGCCATAGACGACACTCATGGAAACGTCGACTACGGTCATGCGCTGGATCATCATCCTTTGTGTGAGGTTCCAGGCGAACCAGACGAGAAGGATCACAAAGCCGAGTGTGATCAGGTCGGCCACGAACCGCAAAAGCTTGGCCTGCGTCCTTGGCAGCATGTCGACGATCAGCTCGACGGCAATATTGGTCCGCCGCCGGAAGACGATCGCCGCGCCGAAGAATGTTACCCAGATCAACAGATAGCGGCCGATCTCCTCGGTCCAGGCAATCGAATCATTCAACACATAGCGGCTGAAGAACTGCAGGAAGGTGACGCCGCCCAATAGCCAGAAGAGGCAGAATGCCAGGACATCATCGAGGCGGAAGATGATCGGCGGGTCTGGTTCGTCCTCGACATGCAGCATGGTGGCTGTGTTGAGAGGCTCGTCTTGCTGCTGGTGTGTCATGCGCCTCACTCTGTGCTGGCTGGCAATCGGTCAGGCTGCGGCGCCAAGCGCCACAGCCATAATCAGGAAAGGCAGCGTCAGAGCGCCTGCAGCGCGTCATACTGTTCCTTGGACCATCCGGCACCGGACTCGGGATCGTTGTGCAGGGGGATCGCCGCGTCGATGAACGGCTTGCGGTCGATCTCGACCACCGTCTTGCCGAGGCCACGGAATTCATCGGCCAGGCGGCCCTCCGAGGCGCGGATCTCTCCGGTGGCGCGCGCTGCGGCCTCCTTCAGCACCTCGTCCATGATCACCTTCTGCTCGTCTGACAACTGCGCCATCACATGGCCGCCGACGATGGTCAGCAACGATTCCGTGATGTGGCCGGTCAGCATGATGTGGCTCTGCACCTCGTAGAACTTCTTGGCCATGATCGTCGGCAGAGGGTTTTCCTGGCCATCGACCGTGCCCTGCTGGAGCGCGAGGTAGACTTCGGCAAAGGCGATCGGCGTGGCATTGGCGCCGACCGACTTGGTGAACATCAGGAACAGGGGAGCAGGCGGTACGCGCAGCTTCATACCCTTCATATCGTCAGGCATGGTGATCTCGCGATTGGCGGTCAGATGCCGCTGGCCGTAATAGGTCAGCGCATGCACCTTGTGGCCGGTGGCGCCATCATAACCGGCGGCGATATCCTTGAAGAGGGGGCTGTCGCGATAGGCTTGCCAGTGGTCGAAATCCCGGAGGATAAAGGGCGCATTGGAAATGGCGATCGGCTTGTGAATCGCGCCGGCGAAGGCAACGCCGGTATAGATGATGTCCACGGTTCCGAGACCCAGGCCTTCGTTGATCTGGTTCTCATTGCCGAGCTGTGAAGCAGGGAAAACCGAGATCGAGACCTCGCCATTGGTGCGCTTCTTGATTTCTTCGGCCGCCCAGACGGCCTGGTTATGATAGGGCTCGCTTGTCTCGTAGACATGCGCCCATTTGAGCTCCATGGCCGCTTGTGCCGGCGCTGCGAAGAAGCCGGCCAAAGACAGTGTGGCGAGCGCCAGCGTGGCGCCCCTACGGGTCAGTTTCATGATCAGTCCTCCCAATGCCGGCAATGCCGGCCGTTCCTCCGAATGATCGTCCAGTCGCGCAGGACGGATGCGCTCCGTCTGTCGCTGACGCCCCGCATGCCTCCACATGCGTCGTCCCCTGTCCGAGGCTGAAGCGCGACCTCCATCACGCCAACCTGTCATACAAGTAAATCGAGAAATCTCGATGGTCAACAGACAACCGTGACAGAGCCCCCGATTGCAAGGAAGCACTTTGCGGGACAGCCATGGCGTGCACAATCCGCTTGTGTTTTCGTCATCTTTGTCGTTCGCTCCGGACAAAAGCATTGTCCCGGGATCACCTCGTGACCATCGGGATGCAACATCAGGAGGACGCACCATGATCGATGACCTGCTCGCCCGGTTGACACTTGAGGAGCAGGTTGCCCTGCTTGCCGGCGCCGATTTCTGGACGACGGTCGCGGTCGAGCGTCTCGGCATTCCCAAGATCAAGGTGACCGACGGTCCGAACGGCGCGCGCGGCGGCGGCTCGCTGGTCGGCGGCGTCAAATCCGCCTGCTTCCCCGCCGCCATCGGCATTGGCGCGAGCTGGAACCCGGAGCTTGTGCGCGAGATGGGCGTGGCGCTGGCCGAAGAAGCCAAGACCAAGAGCGCCCGGGTCCTCTTGGCGCCGACCGTCAACATCCACCGCTCAGGCCTCAATGGTCGCAATTTCGAATGCTATTCCGAGGATCCCATGCTGACCTCGGCCCTGGCCGTCGCCTATATCGAGGGCGTCCAGTCACAGGGGATCGCCGCCACGATCAAGCATTTTGTCGGCAATGAATCCGAGATCGAGCGCCAGACCATGTCGTCCGATATGGATGAGCGAACGCTGCGCGAGATCTACCTGCCGCCCTTCGAGGCAGCTGTGAAAGAGGCAGGCGTCTGGGCAATCATGTCGTCGTACAACCGCCTGAACGGCGTGTGGACCAGTGAGAACCACTGGCTGCTGACTGAACTGCTGCGCGACGAGTGGGGCTATGAGGGCATCGTCATGTCCGACTGGTTCGGATCGCATACCACCGAAGCCTCTGTCATAAGCGGGCTCGACCTCGAAATGCCGGGCCCGACCCGTGACCGCGGCGAAAAGCTTGTAGCCGCCGTCCGCGAGGGCAGGGTGCCCGCAGAGACCGTGAAGGCCGCTGCCCGCCGCATCCTGCTGCTGCTGGAACGCGTCGGCGCCTTTACCGATCCCTCCATGGCAGACGAGAAGGCTGTTGATCGCCCCGAACACCGCGCCCTGATCCGCAAGCTCGGCGCCGAGGGCATGGTGCTCCTCAAGAACGACGGCATCCTGCCGCTCGACAAGTCGGCCCTCGACCGCATCGCCGTGCTCGGTCCCAATGCCGCAGAACCACGCGTCATGGGCGGCGGCAGCGCCCAGATCAACGCCCATTACAAGGTGAGCCCGCTTGAGGGCATCCGCAATGCGCTCTCCGGCACCAACCGCGTCAGCCACATCATGGGCTGCCGCAACAATCGGCTCACCCGCATGGTCGAAGGCGAGATCAGCCTGGACTTCTTCCAGGGCACCCGCTGCGAAGGCCCGGTAGTCCATAGCGACCAGGCGCAGATTTCGAACTTCTTCTGGCTCGACATGCCCAGGCCCTCGCTCGATCCGCGCGATTTTTCCGTCCGCCTGAAGACGATCTATCGCCCGGAAGAAAGCGGCAACCACTTGTTTGGCCTTGCCAATGCCGGGCTTGCCCGCCTCTATGTGGATGACGCGCTTGTGGTTGACAGCTATCAGGGCTGGAAGCGCGGCGACAATTTCTTCGGCAATGGCAATACCGAGATCCGTGTCGAACATTTCCTCGAGGCGGGGAGAAGCTACGAGATCCGCGTGGACTACCGCTCTCCGGCAGAGGTCGAGTCCGGCATACGAATTCGCGCCCTCCGCTTCGGCGTCGAACTGCCGACATCCGACAAGGACATCCAACTTGCGGTCGAACAGGCCAAGGCCTCCGATATCGCCGTGCTGTTCGTCGGCCGGGAAGGGGAGTGGGATACCGAAGGCCTCGACCTGCCCGATATGCGCCTGCCCGGTCGCCAGGAGGAGCTGATCGAGAAGGTCGCCGCCGTCAATCCGCGCACGGTGGTGGTGCTGCAGACCGGCGGCCCCGTCGAAATGCCCTGGCTCGACAAGGTCTCGGCCGTCATTCAGGCCTGGTATCCGGGCCAGGAGACCGGTAATGCGATCGCCGACGTGCTTTTCGGTGCGGCGGAGCCCGGCGGCCGCCTGCCGCAGACTTTCCCGCTGCGTCTTACCGACAATTCCGCCATGACTGGCGATCCGAAAACCTATCCCGGCGAAAACGGCCATGTCGCCTACACCGAGGGCCTGGCCGTCGGTTACCGCCATCACGATGCCGAAGGCCCCAAGCCACTCTTTACCTTCGGTTACGGCCTCTCCTACACCCGCTTCGACTGGTCAGCGCCGCGCGCCTCCAGTCGTGACATGGGGTCTGCGGGCGTTGCCATCGAGGTAGATGTGACGAACACCGGCGATCGGGCAGGGGCCGAACTGGTCCAGCTCTATGTCAAGCCGAAGGCCTCGCGCCTGCCGCGTCCGGTCAAGGAACTCAAGGCTTTCCAAAAGCTGCATGTCCCCGCCGGCGAGACCGCAACGGCACGGCTCACCCTTGCCTTCCGAGACCTCGCATACTTCGATCCGGACTCCCGCGCCTGGATCGCCGAGGCCGGGGACTATGAGCTTGTGATTGCCGCCAATGCCGAGGATATCCGCGCGACGCTGCCGCTCAGGCTTTCGACCGAATGGCGGGAAGGGGTCTCGGCACCGCCCTTGCCTGATGTCGTCGATTGAAGCGCTGCGGCGGAGGCTTCCCGGCCTCCGCCGTCTCTTGCCGTGCCGGGAAATTCGATTAGAAGGCTAGAATGTCTTCCAAACCGCAGCGGATCCCCTGAGCATGCGCCTCTTCCTCGGATCCGATTTCCACGTCGATTACCGGCAGAACCTCGACTGGCTGCGAGCGCTGTCCCGCGCCGATTTCACCGACGACGTCCTTGTTGTCGCCGGTGATCTCTCCGACGAACTCGATCTCGTCAAAGCCTGTTTCGACGAACTCGTGCCGCGCTATCGCAAACTGCTCTTCCTGCCCGGCAATCACGATCTCTGGACTGCAAGAAGCGGGAAGGGGTCATCCTTCGCGAAATTCGAGACGCTGAACGCGCTCTGCCACGGCTACGGCATAGAGACCCGACCGGTGGCTTTCGGCAAGACCCTGATCGTGCCGCTGCTCGCCTGGTATGATTACTCCTTCGGCGAACCCGGACCGACCATCCGCCGCGGCTGGATGGATTTCTACAAGTGCAACTGGGAAGGCCTACACCCGGCCGAGGTCGCGGCCCATTTCGACGCGATGAACGACATCCCGGACACCACAGGTTTCGACGCCGTGTACAGCGTGTCGCATTTCGTGCCGCGGCTCGACCTGATGCCGGCGCGCTATCCCGAGAAGCACAAGGCGCTGTTTCCCGTGCTGGGTACCGAGCGCCTGGAAGCGCTGATCCGCCGGCTGGGGTCGTCAAAGCACTTCTACGGACACAGCCACCTGAACCGCAACAAGGTGATCGACGGCGTAACCTACATCAACAATGCCTTCGGCTATCCGTCCGAGACCGAAATCTCGGCAAAGACGATCCTGCAGGTCGGGAACCTCTAGGTTGATCAAGTAGCCGACAGACAGGCAAGTTGTTCAAGACACCGTCGCAAGCCTGGTGTTGACCCGCATGTTGGTGGCATCGAGGTTCGGAGTCTGACCATAGAAGTCAAAGCTGAGGTTCACGCCTGGCCGGAAGACGAGGCAATGGGTCGAGCCGCCGAAATGGAACATGCCGATCTGGTCACCCTTCTTGACCCGTTGCCCTGCAACCACCGTGATCTCGCAACTCGAAACCTCCGCCATGCCGATTGCCACAACGCACATCAGGCCGATCTTCGGATTGTCGGATTGCAGAAACATCACCGCCCGCGTGGCAACGGACGACAGGAAGGGCTGTGACTGGTTCGGGGCACTGCTATCCGGATTGCTGCCGGCATAGCCCTGATAGTAGTTCTCCAGATAATAGCTGCCGGGCACCACGAAAGCGCTGACCACGGTTCCGCTCACCGGGCTGTGCCAGCGATGATAGCTCAGGGCACTCAGGAATGCCTGGTAAACCGTGCCTCCGGCGAACTGGGCTGCCAGCGGATCATTGGCCATCATGTCGGTGAGCGAGTACGGTTGCCCCTTCAGCCAGAACTGGTCCGTTGCCGCCACATTCGACACCACCTGCAGCGGTGCGGACTCGCAGGCATTGACGATGATGCTGTCGTCGCCGGGCCCGGATACCGGCCGAACGCCCGTCTTGAACGTGCGGGTGAAGAAACCGTCCCAGGACTGGAACCCGTAGGAGGGCAGGGACGGATCGCAGTTGAAGATATCGCTGAAGGTCGGAGGCGTCGGATTGGGACCATCGCCCAGGGCACCTTGAGCCACACTGACCATCTCCGCCTGTGCATCGGGGCCGAGCCAGGGAAGCGCGACGGTCGTCGGGCTGATGGGACGCGGCGCCTCGGTCAGGACATATGTCGAGGCGGCCGAGACGAGGAACTGCGACCAATAGACCAGAATGGCGCGAAAACTGCTGTTGACCAGCATGTTCGAGAAGAAATCATAGCCCGCAGCCGTCGCCATCGGCCAGTTGAGCAAAGCATTGATCGGAAAACCGATCAGCCCGGCCGGCTCAAACTCTGGCGGCGGGTTGGTGTTGTAGTTCTGGAAGGCTTCCGGCGCTGTCTGCATGATCACGTTCAGGAGCAGCAGAAATTCGTCGAAATCAACGACTGACGGCTGGCCAAGAGGCGTCGTTGGCGCCCTTGCGAGTGCCTCGGCAAACATCGAGTTGGCCAGCGACAGCAGGGAAGGCGTGGTCTGGACCAGTCCCCTGAGCGCGGTGATCGGTGGCACCTCGGCAAGATTACGCACTGCCGCTTCCTGCCGCAGCCACCCGATCCAGCCTGCCACAACCGCCGGATCACGCGGGTGCCAACCGCCACCGCGAGCCTGGTGGAAACGACGTGGATGAGAAGACGCGCCGGACATGCAGCTCTCCATAAGATGGCAGCGGGCCGGATTTCCGACCCCAGGTTGCGACGAAGCTAATCCAGACCTCGCCGAATTGCATCCCTGGATGGCTAGGGGCCGACGGTGCTTTCTGATGATCACCTTCCGACCGAGAGGTGCGGCCTGCTAGAGTGACCTTTTCAGGGCTTGATCTGCGGCTGAACGGGCAGGCCCAGATCATCAAGGTTGGCGGCATTGCGCGCCACCCAGACCTCCGCACATTTCCCGAGAATGGCCACATATCGCTGGGCCTGTTCCGTTCCGATCACGAAGGGATTGGGTTCACCCGGCTTGCGGCCAGCAAGCGCCGCCATGCGTGTGACGGAACCATCGACGAAGGGGTGGTTGCTGATGATCGTATCGACCTGCAGACGTTCCATCGCCTCCAGCATGTGCCGAATGGACTGTTGGTAGAGCATCTTGCCCTCAAGCGTGGGCGGTGCGCCTGTGGCGCCATAGGTCGCCCACATATGCGGTTCGCCATTGTCCTTCACTGGCAGAATGAAGGAGAGGGCGCCACTGCCTGGTATGCGCGGCGTCTCGACCATGGTGACGGTCGTGTCGCCGAGCGTCAGCGTATCGCCATCCTTAGCGGTGACGCTCAGAGCCGGTGGGCCGACCCAGAACTTGTAGCTTTCGCGACCGGGCAGGTGGCTGTTGATCCAGGAATCCGCCGGTGCATTGAGAACATTCTCCCAGTTTGAGGCCGTCATGACGACTTTGGTGCCATAGGTTTCCTGGAAATACCGGGCACCCCCGAGGTGATCCGGACCGGGATGAGTGATCAAGATGTACTTGACCTGTGCCGGATCGAGGCCAAGGGCCTCCATGCCCGGCACGATCAGCGTTTCTGGGCCGTTACCGTAACCGGAATCAACCATGATGTAGCCGTCTGAAGTCGTCACGACGAAGCTGCCCGTACCAGAATTCCCGATGTAATAGAGGTTGTCGAAGATCCGGGTAGGCGGCACATCAGCCGTCTCGTCGAAAGAGGCGGTCGTCAGCGGACGCCCGTCTGCACCCGGTTCATGGCACTGCAGGCCCTGTATCTGCAGGAGGGACGGATCATCGCCCGCGAGATCGCGCGCAGCCTGCAAGGGGGCCTGGATGGACGCCATCTGCTCCGCTGTCGGCTTGTCGGCAGCCAGCGCACCCCCGGAACCGGCGATGCATGTCAGCAAAGGTAAGAGTGCAAACCATGACTTTTCGCCGCGCATTGGAAAAATCCTCAAATCGAATGAACTGGTTTCGGCATGTCGCATGTTAGATTGCTCCAACCAGATGTCATACACAATCATGAGATTCGAGGGGTGTCACTGCCGTGATGTCGCACTTGAATATGGAATGTATGCCGACCGAAGCAGAAATCGCATAAGATAGATTATGGAACCAATCGATGCCATCTATTGGACCGATCACGCCATCGGGTGCTGGACAGGAAGCCGGATCATAGTGCATTCAAAGCTTCAAAAAGCTCAGATATCCCGTTCAAACTCAACGACAAACTGGTCGTAGCCTGGCTCGACATCTGCCGGCGTTTCGGCCATCACGGTCTGGTAGTCGAGCGGCGTATGCATGTGGGTCAAGACGCTGCGCTTCGGCTTCAGACGGCCGATCCAGTCCAGCGCCTGTTCGAGCGACAGATGGCTGGGATGCGGTCGGTACTGCAAGGCATCAATGAACAGCAGTTCGAGGTCGGCAAGTTTTGCCACGGTCGCGTCCGGAAAGTCGCTCACATCGCAGCAATAGGCCACGGCGCCGATGCGCAGTCCGATCGAGATGATATCACCATGTTGCTGCATGAGCGGCAAAAGCGAGAGAGGTCCGCCGGCGCCATCGACTATGATCGGCGTGTCGAGATCATCGAGGATACGTGGCTCGACGATCGGTGGATAGCTGCTGCCCGCAGGTGTTTTCAGGCAATATCCGAAGCCCTCCTCGATCCGGCTCATCGTATAGGGCTCGGCATATATGGGAATGCGGTGATGCTGGCTGTGAAAATAGCCCCGCAGGTCGTCTATTCCGTGCAGATGATCAGCATGGGCGTGGCTGTAGACGACGGCGTCGATATGCTCGACCTTCGATCGGATCATCTGCTCGCGAAAATCCGGGCCGGTATCGACCACGACCACAGTCTTTGCGCCATCGGCAGCGATCTGCTCTATCAGCAGCGAGGCACGCGTCCGGCGGTTCTTCGGATTGTCAGGATCGCAATTGCCCCAGTCGCCGTTGATACGGGGCACGCCTGGTGACGACGAACAACCGAGCAGCGTGAACCGGTGCGTGACCTTCATCAATGCTCCTTCAGCCGAGCCGTGGCATTTTCGAGAAGCAGCGGAAGGCATTCTCGGTGGTGATATCCGCCATCTGCGCGTAGCTCACGCCCTTCACCTCCGCGAGCACCTCTGCCGTGTTCACGACATAGGACGGCTCGTTGCGTTTTCCACGCCAACGCTTGGGCGCGAGATACGGCGCATCCGTCTCGACCAACAGCCTGTCCATAGGAACGCTTTTGGCAATCGAGCGCAATTCCTCGGATTTCGGGAAGGTCACGATCCCGGAAAACGAGACATAGCCGCCGAGCGCCACGCCGGTATCGGCCAGCGCCCGGCCGGAGGAGAAGCAGTGCAGAATGAAAGGGAAGGCGCCCTTCCCTGTTTCCTCGGTCAAGATGGCAGCCATATCCTCGTCAGCGCTGCGGCTGTGGATCACGAGCGGCAGCCCCGTGCGCCGCGCCGCCTCGATATGGCGGATAAGGCCGGTCTTCTGGTCCTCCGGCTTCTGCGTGTCGTAGAAATAGTCGAGCCCGGCCTCGCCGATCGCCACGATCTTCTCATGGCTTTCCGCAAGTTCCACCAGCTCGTCCGCTGTCACGTCGAGTTCGTCGCCGGCATTGTTCGGATGCGTGCCCACCGAGCAGAAGACGCTGGCATAGCGCTCGGTGAGCGAAAGCAGCGCCTCGAGCTTCCGCACCCGTGTCGAAATCGTCACCATCTGTTTCACGCCGGCCTGATGCGCGCGCGCGACGAGCTCGTCACGCTCTGCGTCAAAATCGGCGAAATCCAGGTGGCAATGGGTATCGATCAGCATCGGTCAGGCCTTGCCCGCGTCCGGAGCGACATAGCGCGGATAGACCGGCGACGGCGCCGGAAGCTCCGTGCCTGGCTGCAGGCGACCGGCAGCGCCGAGCCTGGCGAAGACGCGGTCTTCTTCGGCCACAGCGACGAGATCGAGGATCTTCGCGGAGGATGCCGGCATGATCGGCTGGAAGAGGATGGCGATCTGGCGCACCACTTCTGCGGTCACATAGAGCACCGTGCCCATGCGCGCTTCGTCGGTCTTCTTGAGGACCCAAGGCGCCTGCGCTGCGAAATAGCGGTCAGCCTCGTTGACGATGTTGATGATGGCAGCCACCGCCTTGTGGATCTGCTGGCGCCCCATCTCCTCGCGGCAGATCGCAATGGCGTCGTCAGCCACCTTGAGGATCGCCTCGTCTTCCGGTGTCAGTGGACCCGGTGTCGGCACCCTGCCCTCGCAGTTCTTGTTGATCATCGACAACGAGCGCGAGGCGAGATTACCGATGCCATTGGCGAGATCGGCATTGATGCGGGTGGCGATGCCCTCTTCCGAATAGCTGCCGTCCTGGCCGAAGGAGACTTCGCGCAGGAAGAAATAACGCACCTGGTCGAGGCCAAAATGCCCAACGAGATCAACCGGATCAACGACATTGCCGACCGACTTCGACATCTTCTCGCCCTTATTGAGCAGGAAGCCATGGGCATAGACGCGCTGCGGCAGCGGCAGACCCGCCGACATCAGGAAGGCCGGCCAGTAGACGGCGTGGAAGCGGATGATGTCCTTGCCGATGATATGCACGTCCGCCGGCCAGTATTTGGCGCGCGGACCGTTCTCATCTTCGACATAACCGGTCGCGGTGATGTAGTTGGTCAGCGCATCGACCCAGACATACATCACATGTTTGTCGTCGCCGGGCACTTTCACGCCCCAGTCGAAGGTCGTGCGCGAGATCGACAGATCCTTCAGGCCCGATTTGACGAAGGAGATCACCTCGTTCCGCCGCTCGTTCGGGCCGATGAAATCGGGCTGGTCTTCGTAGAGCTTCAGGAGCTTGTCTTCATAGGCCGAGAGTTTGAAGAAGTAGCTCTCTTCTTCCACCCATTCGACCGGCGTGCCCTGCGGTCCGTAACGCACGCCATCGGCGCGCAGCTCGGTTTCCTCTTCCTGGTAATAGGCCTCGTCGCGCACGGAATACCAGCCGGCATAACCGCCCTTGTAGACGTCGCCATTCTTCTCCATACGCCGCCAGACTTCCTGCACCGTCTGGTGATGGCGCTGTTCAGTCGTGCGGATGAAGTCGTCGTTGGACGAATTCAAGAGCTTGCCCATCTCGCGGAATTCGTTGGAGTTGCGCTCGGCCAGCGCCTCCGGCGTGATCCCTTCGGCGCGCGCCGTCTGCTGCATCTTCTGGCCATGTTCGTCCGTGCCGGTCAGGAAGAAAACGTCCCGGCCGTCGAGCCGCTGGAAGCGCGCCATGGCGTCGGTCGCGATCAGCTCATAGGCGTGGCCGATATGCGGCTTGCCGTTCGGATAGGAAATGGCAGTTGTGATGTAGAAGGGATCGCTCATGGCTTCTTGTTGTCTTTTCGTCGGTTGCGATGTCACGGGCCAAACGATGGCGGCGCTGAAATGCCGGTCATGAACGGCGAAAACAAATGGGGTCGAACGCTCTTAAAGCATTCCTCGGCCTTTAGGAACATCCGTTTTGCTGCAGCGCCACGAAGATGGCACAGCATCATCCGATGGACCTCGGCTCCAGCAGACCGCCTCAACGAAAGT
>CALSAF010000157.1:0-11636 GCA_943372805.1 Rhizobium sp. Q54 | reverse complement strand
AGCCGATGTTCACGAAGACAACTGGTACAGTAACGCTCATTGCCATCCCCACAGCGGTCTTGCAGCAACGAGAGCCGCGAGTTCTAGTTGTAAGCAAATACTCGGGAGTATCAATGTTAAGTCGGATTGTCGCCAGCAGCTCAATTCTCATCCCAGGGGATACGACTGCTTTCTGCCGGCGGATGTGGCTGGATTGCGTGGCGCGTAGAAGCGTACGGCAGGTTTTAGGATTTTCCCAAGTCAGCCGAGTGGCTGAAATGAGGGCGCAAACCAGCCACTCCCACTGTGACGTCACTCGCCATCGAGAATGCCCCTCACCGCCTCTCCGTCGAGCACCTGCTGTTCGAACAGCACCGCAGTCAGCCGATCAAGCTTTTCCCGATTCCCATTGAGCAGATCCAGCGCCTTCGCCAACGCCTTCTCAAGCCGAGCATGAATGCGGGCAGCAAGATCCGGCTGCGCATCGAGCACTGACGTCGGATCCTTGTCGTCGCGGTAGAGGAGCGGCTGCACTGCCCCAAAGCCGAGACTGCGCTCCAGGGCAAGAGCAAGCCTGGTCGCACGGGCGAGATCACTGTCTTCCGATCCGGCCGAGCCAACAGAGATGGAGCAGAAGACAACATGCTCGGCCGCCCGCCCGGCCATCAGCATCGCCAGCAGGTCTTCGCGGTAGCTCAGCGTGTCGCTGCCCGACCTATGGAACGACAGGAGATTGTACCCGCCTTCGGGCATGTCGATAGTGATCCCTTCGATCGGACCGAGCTTGAGGACGTGATGGACGATCGCATGGCCCGCTTCGTGTACGGCAAAGCGCCAACGCAGATCATGGGGCAACTGAGGTCGATGCATCCGAATGCCATCCTCAAGGTCCTGATAGCGCATGGGACGCTTCTGACGGCGGGCGGTCTGGCGCGCCTCGCGTACGATGCGCTCGACATCGGCTCCCGTGAGCCCCATCGCGCGGGTTCCCAGGCGCTTCAGAGCCGATTGAATGTCGCTCTCGATTGAACCCATATTGGTCATGGCCTGATCCGTCATTGGCTTCCTCCCTTCAACGCTGTTTGTTGGCTCAGGCTGCCGCCGGTATCCGAGGGCAGCTCGGCGATCGCGGGCCGCTCCTGGTTTGTTTCCTGCGCTGCGGCGGCCAGCAACTTGAGGTCCTCGCCGAGATGATGGCGGAAGATTTCGGCCAGCGTCGCAGTATCCGGTTTAGGGATTTCGATGTGGGTTTCCAGGCGCCCGGAACGTTTCAAGGCCTCGTCGATCTGCTCCGGCCTGTTGGTGGCGCCAACGACGATGAGGCCTTCGCCCTTCACTGCACCATCAAGGAGCTCAAGCGCTTTGTTGACGACACCATTCCAGTAGTCCGCGTATTCCCTCTCCGCTGGCTGACGTTTTCCGATGCCATCGATCTCGTCGATAAAAAGAATAGCCGGCGCCACGGCGCGCGCCTCGGCAAACGTTCGGGTCATACGATTGAGGACGTCGCTTAGATGCGCACCCTGGAGCCAGGTCGAGACCGAGCTGACGACTAGCGGCACCTGCAAGCTATTGCAGAGCGCCCGTGCGAATGTCGTCTTGCCGGTCCCCGGCGGTCCGGAGAGAAGGAGCTTGGTACTCATGTCGGGCCATGAGAGGATCGAGGCGCGGTAGTCATCAAGGTCTGACTTAAGATCGAGCGCCCATGTCTTCGCCTTGCCATAGCCAGGCAAGGTCTCGACCGCGAGGCTAGGCGGACTACCGTCTTCATTCCAGGGCTCTGGCTGAATGACCTGGGCACCAGACGGCTTGTCGCGTCTCCACCCGCCACTGCTGCTGTCTTGCCCTGAAGAAGAGGTGTCATGGCTTGCCCGGCCAGCCTTTTGCTTCGACGTTGTGGAGCCAGTTGAGGACCCGTCGCTCTCATCGTCATCATTGTCGCCATCGCGCGCGGCGATGCGGTTGCGCTCAGTGAGGGAAGCAAGGATGGCAACGACCTCGGCGGCGCTGCGCCCCGGTCGGAAAGCCAGCACGACGTCGTCAATGGTGAGATAGTGAACGTCATAAGCATTTGTCCACCGATCGAGCGGCAACCTGCCGGTTGGACCGTAGACCGCTTCCAGCATCAGCACGAGGAAGGGGTAGTCCAGCCTTCCTCCGGTTAGATTGATATCGGCCGCGATGGCAATCTCCTGCGGGACACCTTTTGCGTCTTCGCAGATCGCAACGACCGGATAGTCACGCCGCAACGCGTTGAGGAGCCGACGCTGCAGATTGCCGCCGGCAACGCGACGCAAGAGGTGACCGAGCAGCAGAACGTAGGTTCTGCCTGGGCCTTCGTCTCCGGCGATCGTCATGTCGTCATAGACATACTCACCATCGAGCCCCTTGAGATCACCGCCGGGGACAAAACCTGGCACTTCGATCAGCCTTCGGATGGCGGGTTCGAAGCCGATGATGGGCGCATGCAAGGCGATCACCGGAGCCGGCATGGCGGCCGCGCGTGTCACGGCAGCCAGAGCGACACGGGCTCTGTCGATAGTGCGGGCAAGGACGATCGCAGCAATGATGTTGCTGACGAGTGGAGCTTTGCCTGCCTGTCCGATGAGGCTCAGGGCATAGGCGCGGTTTGCATGATCAGCGTCAGAGAGGCGCTCAGTTTTGGAACCGGACTTCCGCCGAGATGCCGACTCCAGCGCGAAGGGTGAAGCTGTGCCTTCGACCTTGATGCCATCGAACGGCTGAGGTGACGGCTGCAGATAGCCGCCGAACTGCCGCCGCACCCAAGCGAGATCCTTCTCGCGATCGCCGGTGAGGGACGAGGTGTCGAACACGGGCGTGTAGCGCCGGATCATGTGACCACCAATCTCGACAGCTTTTACGTCGAGCAAACCGTTGCGCAGCGCGTTTCGCCTCGCCTCGCGCCGGGCGAGGTGTTCGAGGCGGTGGACAAACAGACGGGCAATCTTACTCATCGATCTTGCCCTCCTCAGTCTCGGCAATAATTGCCAAATCGGATCCCGGCAGTTTCGGGTCTCGGGAAGCGCGTCTCCTCAGGCTGCCCGGTTCCGGCCGGGAACGCTCACGAACCCTGCGACGCTCGAGCGCCACTGCGGCGTTGCGGCTGCGCTTGGCCAGCCAACCCATAACGACTTGGCAGGCTGGATCGCCCCGCTCGACGTGCGCGAGCAGGTTCGCGATCACGCGTGGCGGCACGATGCCGCTCAGTCCGTCTTGAGTCCGCGCGTGATCGAGCGCGAGACCGATGACGGCCGCGGGATCATCGCCGAGCGATTGATGGGTGGGGGTGCTCCATGTGCGGAGGAATGCATCATGGGGAAGGTGGCAGTCGGGTGTTGGGGGTCGGTTCGTCGAGGTGACCGCTTCGCAACGCATGCGCGGCAGCCCCTCTGGGTAGGTTTCGGAAGACATGGGAACTCCTTGGCCGGACACATCGGGGTCCAGCGCCAACAGGGAATGGGAATGGGGAGGGAAGCCACGGGCGCGAAGCCGTCGCGGCCTAAGCCAACTTAAATCATCGAACAGATCGGGTCAGTGCGCCCCAGGGCGTCTGGCATAGCCGATGCGGAAGAAGACCGGGCGCGGCTCGTCGTCATCTATGGTATCGAACCGCTCGAAGCGCTCTTCGTCCCAGGGGTCGCGAAGCGGATCCTCGTCGAACGACCGGGCCGCCATCTCTTCCTCGAACGTCCGGTCAGGACCGTTGAGGTTGATGCGAGGTGGCTTCGGCGGAATCAGCGTGGCTGCGGCTTCGACGAACCGTTCTTCTGACCCGATCGCCTTTCGGGCTTCCATTTCGAGAAGCTGCTGCACCCGGATACCGAAGCGGCGGCGCAGTTCGGCTAGGCAAGCCGCGGCCCCATCGATCTCCAGCAGGTCGTCGATCTCGGAGAGCGCCCAGATGCCGGTAGCGTGATCACTCGGACGGCTAGCCCCATCGACGATCGCCACCTCGACCGTATCGACCATCAGACGCTTCTGGGTTTTGTAAAGCCAGTCCGGCAACACCATCGCGGCCGCCATCATCTTCGTCTTCAACTCCTCAAGGCGGCTGGTATCTCCATACGAAGCGAGCGATCGCTTGAGGTCCAGGATGTAGGCCGTATGCCGCGCACGATTCACAACGATCAAGTCCGGCGTGTAGCTGCCCTTCGCCGGTGACTCGCAGTCGAGCTTGACGCCGTCGAGGCTTGACCAGTCATTGCCGGACACCGCTTCAAGTGCTGCTTTCACGAGCGGCAGTTTGAGCGACTGGGTCAGCACCAGGACATTCGGGTTCGCTCTCGCTACCCGTTCAACGGCGTACTCAAGCAGCTTCCCTTCCCTGAACGAGACCGCTCGCACGAGCGACGCAATGTGAACGTAGTGGCCCAAGATCTCGTCTTCGGTCGGCTCGCCATCCATGATCGCGTTGATGGCGCGATCGATGAGCAGATCGAGATCGGCCTCAACATCCTCGAAGCGAACGAGGTGGGGATGGCGGCGCAGCACCGCGGGCTCGCGGATCGGCGTGGCAACCACATTGCGGCCAAAGCCGAACGGGCGCGGGCGGGCGCCTGAATGGCCAAAGCCGGTATCGGCGTTGCCCATGAGATTGGTGGTCGAACGGAGAACTTCCCCCTGAGGGGTTGAGGAGGTAAACGTGGTCATAGCCCGATTCCTTTTCGCGAAGGCTTGAGGGTCAGGCCCTTGTCGATGTTGGCGCATCGGCTTGGGCCGCTTGTTCCGGTGATCGGAACGCGCTTAACCTGGCAGGACCCGAGATCGGGCTCAAGGACCCCAACCGCCAAAAAGAGAACGAAGCCGGTACAAGGTTAACGGCGGGCTCACGAACTCCCGCGGGACGCTCCTGCCCGTCCCCGAATGCCGGTGGCGTTGTTCGCTCTCAGCCGGTCAGGCACCCAACAAAAAAAGGGCCGACAAGCGGCCCCAGGGAAGGTTTGGGGGAAGGCGATGATGCGGCCTCCCCGATCTAAACGCCGGTCACATTGACATCACAGGCGGGGCCACCTCGTCGAGGTTTTCGTCTTCAAAGTCGTCCTCAAACTCGGCCCCGACCTCGATCAGTTCAGAGGTATCGAGCGGCGGAACCGCTTCAAGTGTCTGACGGCCTTCGACATCGTCATCGCTTTCGACAGCGTCCGTAACGTCGGGGCCGGTCAGCTTTGCTTTCTTATCCTTCGAGATTACCCAGGACAGGACCGGCATGGCTTCGGTTTCGAGCCATTTGCGCAGGTCGACCATTTTCGGCCAGCGCTCTTTGTCGGACAGTCGCGTCAGCACGGCCTCGACCCGCGCCCATTGGCTGCCATTCGGGAACATCACCAGGCTCATGTGCTCAGTCCTCGCCTCAGACGAACCGACGAACTGCGTCAGATTGCGAAGTTCGTTGCGAGCGGTCCCTGCCGACAGCATGAGTGCCTCCTGCAGCTTCTCCTTATAGAGCCGCTTGCCCTTCAGAGCCGCATCCATGATCCCGACGATCGCCTGAAGCCGCGCGAGGAACAGCTTCTGCCCCTCACGGGATTTGAGAGCAATCAGCGCCTGAAGTCCGCCGACACCACCGATGTCATATGGATTGACGCGTGGCTTCTCCTGGCCGTCCGACAGGATAGCCTTGGCATCAGAGACCCGGACCTGACCGTGCTCTTCGGCATGCTTCAGCACCTCGCGGATTTTTTCCGGCTCCGCATGAGCGATGGTGAACAGCACGGTCGAGCTCACGTTGAGATCGATCATCTCGTCGCGGAACGGCTCGAGGTTGCGCGAGACGGCGATAAAGCCGGTTGCCGTGCGCGGGGCAATCCCGCACCGACTGTTCACCCATTTCGCGAACGTGGGGCCCTCCAGTACGTCAGCGACTTCATTGAGAATGTCGCCGATCAGGAAGGTCTGCTCCGTCGAGCGCCGACCGAGCTCGAAGATGCGCTCGGCTTTGTTCTCGAGCAGGGTCTGAAGCTGGGGATCGATCTTCAGCTTTTCATATGTAAGGGCGGGGGTGGTGGGGGCCTTGGGCTTGGTCTTGGTGTTCATTTGATACTCCGGTTACGCGTGACAATCATCCGACACACGAAGGCGTCGGATGAAGCTATTATCGCCAAGATCGGCAAACGATGCAAATCGCACTCAAATTCACTATAGGTAAAATCTATGTAATAACACCCAAACTCGCACCCAAATTCCCCATAAATACTATCAAATAAATCTGACGTTAACCATAATAATCGATAGATCAGACAATCATGATTCCATTTTTGGCGTCAATACATAAATCACCAAACAGGTGCATGTGCACTTTCGCAGCCAGGCCTGCGTCCTGCTCGCTCGAGAGCCGCCTCGTGTGGGTAGGCAAAAAGCATTTTTTCCAAGCAGAGGCTGCTCGAAGTATTTTCTAGATCACCCAAGGTTCAGCCGCCAAGGGCTGTGGCGACGGTTAGAATGGCTCGCTTCGAGCCTCACAAGTCATCGCACGTCTGATCAAAGTGCACGCACGTCGAGACAAATTGCGGATCAGCGATTCCGAACTCTGGAGATCCGATTCAGAGCAGTGGAACAGCATTTCTACAAACGCCGTTTGCGCTGATCCGGATGTTACGGCGCGCCTTGCCCTCTGCGACCCGTTCAGCCAGACGTGTCGAAGTGATCAAACTGTGGACACCAACAGCATTGGCCTCCGGTCGCTCCCATCATTCATCAGCGCTTAAACTCTCGCCGATACCCGTGATGATTGACGCATTCGTTCCGCTTGGGGATCAGGAGTTCCGATGAGTAAAAAAAGCCGTGTTGCCGCCGACCGGGCCGAGGCCTTGGAGTCCGCGCTCAGAACCATCGAGGCGATCGACCAGACCGCTCCAATGGCGCTCCTCGACATCGGGATTGCGCTTTCGGAAGTTTTTGACAAGAAGCCATCATCGAAGGTGGTGTCGTCTATCGTAGAACGAACCGGTATCAAACGGTCCGTTATAGAGCGGGCTTTGTACGCCGAGTTCGTCCTTACTCCTCATCGCCCGAACCTGGAACGCTTGGGCGTGTCCGCGGAAGTGGTCGCCGCTCTGGCTGAAGGGGAGGAGCAGGACGTTGACCGCGGCGCGCAGGCTCTTCAAACCTACCCCGGGATCTCTCTGGCCGACCTGCAGATCCTGATGACCTGGAGCGTCGAACCACGCGCCTATCAAGAGCCACACCATGCAATCCTCCGCTTCGATATGGCGAGCATGGAGGAGCTGGCAGTCATGAAGACACGCAGCGGGTTTCGTATCTTCCGGGAGATGCTCGCCCGCACCATTCATTTGATCGACCGCCTCGAAGAGGTCGGCTTTGACCACGACGAATCCGAAGCCATCCAGAGGCAACTGCAGATCGCCAGCGAGCACCTGGATACAATGATCGACAACCTGATCCTGCTGCCGCATCCGCTCGCCTCAAGCCCTAGCCACATGTTCCCGGCCTGGCCGCCCCTAGCGTCTCCGTGGAACCAGCTTCTTGATAGTCTAGTGGAGCTCCACGATGTCAGTGAGAGCTCTATGCCTGACGTCGTCAAAGTGCGCGCGATGATGCAACAGCTTCTGGGGTCGCCGCAGCAGCCTTGATCCTGCCGGTAGAACCAGGGCGCACAAGTCGTCTTGATCTGCAGACAAGGTATCCTGCCGCCATCTCACATCGAGACAAATTGCGCATCAGCGATTCCGAACTCTGGACATCCGATTCAGAACATTGGAACGGCGTTTCCGCAAACGCCGTTTGCAAGGATTGAGGTATCTCAATCTGCCGCACATTGCCCGCAACCTCTCTCAAGTTGCGCATTCCTGATTCAAAGTTGAGGATTTCCGATTCATAAACCGGGATTTTCGATTCAGCGGCGAGCGAGGTTGCTGCGCTCATGCCGGTCTGGCATGCAGGCGACGTGTTGGAGTGATAAGGCAGCATGGCACGCAAATCGGACGAGATCCGCAATCGCGAACAGCGCGAGCGTCAGCAGCGACTGCGCGATGCCGACCGGAAGGCAAGGCGGCCCAACCGCGACGATGTCGCCCGCACAGCTCTCTTCATGATCATTTCTGCAATGGCGGCACGCAAGGCAGAGGCGGAACTCGACGAGCTTCAGGATCGCGTGGTCGCGCTTCTGGTACGCCAGGGCTTCGATGAGCGTGCATCGGATGCCGTATTCGATGAGCTCGCCGCCAAATACCGCACGGGTGAGTGGCCGTTTCGTCGAAAGCTTCACCTCGACGGGGCAGACGGTGCCGAGCTTGAGGATTGATCAGGTTTCTCCGTGCTCCTGATCGGTGGCTGACAGATGCGCTGTCGCGCATCGCGTTTCACAAACCTCGTTTGCAAGATCTGACACGTTCCCCCCGTTACTTCACCAAACGGCGTTTGATTCTGAATCGGATTTTCAGAGAGGGGAGCGCGCACGCCGAAGCAGGATCTCGAATGTTAAAATTTGAAGGAATCGATCTAGGTTTCGTTCAACATGATCGAGTTAAGTCGGCCAAAAGGTTAATGCCATCATTGACCGACATCGCTGCGCTGGCGATAAACGCGCCAGCTACGGGGTAAGCGCCGTAGCCGGAATGCGCCTCAATGGAACCCACTTGCAAGGGCGAAGTTGAGTAAATGAGATAGATGATCGACACCGTCTGGGACAGACCCTGCAAGAAGAACTCCCGGCGCCACTCTTCAACCCGTAGTGAGGTAGTGGTGAACCATTGGCAAGTATGTGCGCAGCCGCGGTATCGGGCAACGACCGGCAGCAATCTAAATTGAGAGATCGAAGCAGCCTGCATCACCTGACTCCGTGTGGTGAGCTTTCTAGCAGGTACAACAAGGTCGGATCGAGGGGCGAGCGGACGCCTGAGGGATCCTAAGTGGCAAGCGCATTCCTTCAAATCCACTCAGGACCCGAAGGACAGCAAAAGTGCATACACCGTTTCCAAACGTCCATTCCCTCAGAAGGCCTCAACCCCACCTCCTCCACGAAGTTGTCAACGATACACTCGACCGGCTCTATTCCGGCCCATGTGTCGTTGCTGCAATCGCAGGCGTGACCGTATCCGAGGCCTCTGATGCCCTCCGTTACGTGCGCTACGGCATGCCCTCCAGCAACATCCCGAGTGCTCCGCCGCTCAACAGAACCACTCACCAGGAGATTGAGCATGCCCTATGGCTGTTCGGATTTCTCGGAAGCTGGCGCTCCTTCATCGGTGAACGGACACTCACGTCTTACCTGAAGGGTCGCTCAAACGTAGAGTTGACCTTTCCTTGCGTCGTGGCTCTTGGCACCCAACATGCGGCTGTAAACGGAAACGTGTTTTGCGACGTATTCAGTGGCGGTCGCGTAGTTGACATCAATGAAGCGCCAGGCCGCCGCAAGAGGGTGAGCCACGTTCTCAGCCTCATGAGTCAGCTAGATCCGTCCGATGTTGTATCGAAAGCGAATAAATTTAACGCAGCCGGAATCTCAACAACGGGCGCATAGCGGCCCCAGATACTGAGAAGCGCGGCAATAATTGCCACGCTTCTCAGTGTCGCTCCCCCTCCTACAACAGCCGAATCAGGCGTTTCGTCCGATACGCGCCCTTGCCAGGTCATGACGACCTGACTCTGGCCGGGGCTCCCAAGCTGTCCCGGCCAGGCTAAGCATGTCTCTCACGCGCAATCTGTTTATGAATGAGCACCCAATGCCCAAGAAAGTTTTGTTCTACGCCCGCTACTCGACCGACCGCCAGAATGAGGTCTCGATCGAGACCCAGACGGAACTCGGCAAAAAATTCGTTGCCGACCGGGACTGGAAGCTGGTCATGACTTACTCCGACTCCGCAATCAGCGGAACCTCGTTCACCTCTCGCCCCGGCATCCAGCAGCTCTTGGCGCATGTGAAGCGCGAACGCATCGACGTGGTACTCTGCGTCAACGTCGACCGCCTGTCGCGCGATGTCGAGCACACCTCGAAGATCCTGAAGGATCTCAATTTCCACGACTGCGCCATCTGGACTGTCGAGGCCGGCCGGGCGGTCACCGATATGGAACTGCACATGCGCTCCACCATGAGCCATGAACTCGTAGAGCAGGGGCGGACACGCACCCGCGAGGGTATGAAGACGGCCGTTCGTAAGGGAAAGGCAACCACATGCCTCTCCTACGGCTACAGGCTTTCCCAGCAGCGCGATGCCAACGGCGACCGCCTCAAGGGACTGAGGGAGATCGATCCGGTCAAGGCCGAGATCGTGCGCGGGATCTTCAAGGATTACGTCGATGGCGTCTCACCGGCCGCCATTGCACAGAAGCTGAACGACTTGGGGATCCCGGGTGCGCGTACCAAATACTGGCGCGACACCACCATCCGGGGCAGTGTCACGGACGGGACCGGCATCCTGAACAACTCCCTCTATGTCGGGAAAGTCGTCTGGAACAAACAGAAGTTCCGCAAGGACCCGACGACAGAACGGCGAACCTCTCGTCCAAACGACCGGGACGAATGGGAGTTCAGGGACGAGCCCAAGCTGCGCATTATTTCGGATGAGCTGTGGGAACGGGCAAAGCAGCGCCAGGCCGAGAGCCGGGAAGAGTACGATCGGCACTCGACGAACCGTCTCAACGCGACGCACCGTCCGGAATATCTCCTCAGCCGGATGCTCCAATGTGCCGAGTGCGGCGGGCCCTACGCGATCAGCGGAAAAGATCGCTATAGCTGCACCAACCGCAAGAAGCGCCTGCCAATCGATGAGCTTGACGGTGAATGCTGCACCAACAGTAAAACGATCACCCGCCATGAACTGGAAGAGCGCGTCCTCAACTGCCTTCCGGTCGCGTTTTACTCGGTCGACATCTTCGACCGGATTTCGAAGAAGATGATCGCCCACGAGGTGAGCAAACTGAAGAGCGCCCCTTCCCGCAAGGCGCAAGTGGAGGCCGAACTCGCAAAGATCAAGGCGGCACAAACGAGCCTGATGCAACAGATCCAGGACCGGCATGCCGAAGGCCGGCCGCGGCTTGCCATCCTCGACGACCAGCTCGACGAACTCGAAGTAAAGCGCGAACAGCTCGCCCGAGAACTCGCGACAGTCGACGAGCCGGTAGAGGATTTTCAGGGGAAGATCGAGAAGCTGAAGGCGCAGTTTAACCCGGCAAACATCGAGATCGGGATCCGCAAACTCATCTTCCTCGCGCGCAACAACGCCGACGAAGCGGTCAAACAGCGGCTTATGCCGATCGTGCGTGATCTCATCCAGACCGTCGTCATCGGCAAGACGCCGGGCCATCAGCCGGCGAGCCTGCAGGTGCATGGTGACATCGCCCACATCATGGCATCCATGGATGTGATCGATATCCTGCAGCAGCAGTTCTTCGCTGCCGCTCAGAATGATCTGATGACGCGCCTGGCATCCGGCGAGATCGACACGGAGGCCAAGAAGAACAAGCTCATCGAGGCTTATATCGATGAACTGTCACGCAAATTGCCGGAGTGGGAGAATTTGCAAGTCTCAGTGGTTGCGGGGGCAGGATTTGAACCTGCGGCCTTCAGGTTATGAGCCTGACGAGCTACCGGGCTGCTCCACCCCGCGTTACCAGGTATTTGCATTAGCAAATACCGACACAGCAAACTCTTGAGTTTGCGTCTCTACCAGAGTTTTGGC
>CALSAF010000156.1:0-11661 GCA_943372805.1 Rhizobium sp. Q54 | reverse complement strand
AGGCGGCTGGCCGTCCGCCACACCTCCCCCTTGAGGGGGGAGGTCGCCGCAACGCGGCGGGTGGGGGTGACCCCGGCGACGAGTTCGACGTCACAGGAACATACTAGCGCTCTACACATCACCCCACCCCGGAGCTTCGCTCCGACCCTCCCCCTCAAGGGGAGGGTAAGGCCGCGACGCATCTCCCAACCGCTCTCCACCCCTGGGAGGGAGATGTCCGCGCTTCGATGCAATCGAAGGAGGAAAGAGGGGGGTAACCCAAGCGCCGACGTTAGCGGCACCAGCAAACCAGTGCGCTCCACGCCCCCTCATCCGGCGCTTCGCGCCACCTTCTCCCCGCTGGGGCGAAGAGGTAACTCACACCTCGACCAACCCATCCAGCTCCGGCAGAAGCACAACGCTCTCCTGCTCGTTCGGGTCGGTGCGCGCGATGATCGCCGTGCAGGGCGCGTTCGACAGGTTGGCCGGCAGATGCGGCACGCCGGCCGGAATGTAGAACAGCTCCCCGGCATGTACGATCACATGGTTTTCCAGCCGCTCGCCATACCAGGTATGCGCCTGGCCGGAGAGCATGTAGATCGCCGTCTCGTGGCTCTCGTGCAGATGCGCCTTGGCGCGCGCACCCGGCGGCATGGTCAGGACATGCATGCAGATGCCCTTCGACCCGACCGTCTCGGCCGCAATGCCCTCGAAGTAACTCAAGCCCTGCTTGCCCTCATAGGTGTGGCCGGGCTTCACGATCCGGCAGGTGGGCTTTGATGATGCGTCCATTGTCCCGTCCTCTTCCTCCCGGCGGAAAGACCGCCTCTCCTTCTCCGCCGCTCCTGAGCGGCCACATGTTCGAAGAATGCAAGAGGCAGGCTGCCTTTGCAACAAACCCGATTGGTCCTAGCGCATGAATGCACCCTACTCCGTCGTCTCGGCCAGGAACCTGAGCCTCACCTTCGAGACCAATGACGGCCCCGTCCACGCCCTGTCGAATGTCGATCTCGAGGTGAAGAAGGGCGATTTCGTCTCCTTCATCGGCCCATCCGGCTGCGGCAAGACCACCTTCCTGCGCGTCATCGCCGATCTCGAAAAGCACACGGCTGGCGAGATCACGGTGAACGGCATGACACCGGAGAATGCCCGCAAGGCGCGCTCCTACGGCTATGTCTTCCAGGCTGCCGCCCTCTATCCCTGGCGCACGATCGAGAACAACATCGCGCTCCCGCTCGAAATCATGGGCTACAGTGCGGCGGAAAAGAAGAAGCGCATCGAGCAGACGCTGGAACTCGTCAACCTCTCCGGCTTTGCCAAAAAATATCCCTGGCAGCTCTCAGGTGGCATGCAGCAGCGCGCCTCGATCGCCCGCGCGCTTGCCTTCGACGCCGACCTTCTCCTGATGGACGAACCCTTCGGCGCGCTCGACGAAATCGTCCGTGACCACCTGAATTCCGAACTGCTGAAGCTCTGGGACCGCACCAACAAGACGATCTGCTTCGTCACCCATTCGATCCCGGAAGCCGTCTACCTCTCCACCAAGATCGTCGTCATGAGCCCTAGGCCTGGCCGGGTGACCGACATCATCGAGTCGACGCTGCCCAAGGAACGCCCGCTCGACATCCGCGAGACGCCGGAGTTTCTGGAGATCGCGCACCGCGTGCGCGAGGGTCTGAAGGCGGGGCATTCTTATGAGGAATAGTGTGGTGCTTGAGGGAAAGATGCCCACCTCCCCCTTGAGGGGGGAGGTCGCCGCGAAGCGGCGGGTGGGGGTGAACCTGACGACGAGTTCGACGTCATTGATCTACGCTCATGTCTCGCACATCACGCCACCCCGGAGCTTCGCTCCGACCCTCCCCCTCAAGGGGAGGGTGTCGACCGCAACGGAAGCGGGGTCCACCCCATGAACCCCACCTTCCTCCTCTGGCTGGGCGCCGCCATGGCGACATTCCTCGGTGCTGCGACCGTCAGCCGTGCCTATGTCGACAACGGCAAGCTCTGGGTGCTTCTGGCATCGCTCGCCCTCTACTGTGTCGGCAACCTGATGATGGTGAAGCTGATGCGCGAAGGCGGGCTGGGACTTGCCATCTCCGTATCGGCGGTTGCGCAATTGCTGCTCGTCAATGTGATCGCTTTCGTCCTCTTCGGTGAACGGCTCACCGCCGTCCAGACCGCAGGTGTCGCTCTTGGTGTCGTCTCCATGGCTCTCATGCTCTTTCCCGCGAAAGGAGGTGCCTGATGAAGGCTGCCCCTTCCGCCTTCCGTGACCGCATTTTGCCGGTTCTGACGGTCATCCTGGCGATCCTCGTCATCTGGCATGTCTTCGTCGTCTACCTGAACGCACCCTTTGTACGGGACCAGGCGGCGCGTGCTGGCGAGACGATCTCCTTCTCCCAGGTCGTCGAACGCACCTTCGCCCAGGAACGCCCGATCCTGCCCGCCCCGCACCAGATCGTCGCCGAACTCTGGGACACCGTGTTCAACAAGGCCATCACCTCCAAGCGCAGCCTCGTCTACCATGCCTGGATCACGCTTTCGGCGACGCTCGCCGGCTTTGCTATGGGCACCGTGCTTGGCATCGTGCTCGCCATCGCCATCGTCCATAACCGCGCCATGGACAAGTCGCTGATGCCCTGGGTCATCGCCTCCCAGACGATCCCGATCCTCGCGATTGCGCCGATGATCATCGTCGTGCTGAATTCGATCGGAATCTCCGGATTGATGCCGAAAGCCTTGATTTCGACCTATCTTTCCTTCTTCCCGATCGTCGTCGGCATGGTGAAGGGCCTGCGCAGCCCCGATATGCTGCTGCTCGACCTGATGCACACCTACAATGCCAGCAAGACCCAGACCTTCTGGAAACTGCGCTGGCCGGCCTCCATGCCCTACCTCTTCACCTCGCTGAAGGTGGCGATCGCGATCTCGCTCGTCGGCGCCATCGTCGGTGAACTGCCAACGGGTGCTGTCGCCGGTCTCGGCGCCCGCCTGCTGTCGGGCTCCTACTATGGCCAGACCATCCAGATCTGGGCCGCCCTCTTCATGGCGGCGGGTCTGGCCGCCCTCCTCGTTTCAATCGTCGGCATGGCCCATACACGGGTTCTCGCACGCATGGGGGTCAAGCCATGAACGGTTACCTCGTCTTCGCCCTCCTCTTCTGGCTCGGTGCCTGGGGTCTGAACCAGTGGCTGGTTGCACAGCGACCCAAGGACCCATCGACGCGCCGCGCGATCGGCCTCGCCGTCCCCCTGATTTTCGGGGTGACCCTGCTCGTCATCTGGGAATGCGTGGTGCGCGGCTTCGATATCCCCTCGATCCTGCTCCCCGCGCCCTCGATGATCTGGGCGCGCATCCTCACCTCCACCCACATCCTCTGGGCGGATTTTCAACAGACCTTCCTGAAGTCTGTGATCACGGGTTATGTCGCCGGCTGCGGCCTCGGCTTCCTCGTCGCAATCCTGATCGACCGCTCGCCCTTCCTGCAAAAGGGCCTGCTGCCGATCGGCAATTTCGTCTCGGCCCTTCCGGTCGTCGGCATCGCCCCGATCATGGTCATGTGGTTCGGCTTCGACTGGCAGTCCAAGGTCGCGGTCGTCGTGATCATGACCTTCTTCCCGATGCTGGTGAACACCGTGCAGGGCCTGGCCGCCGCCAGCCACATGGAGCGCGACCTGATGCACACCTATGCTGCCTCCTGGTGGCAAACGCTGGTGCGCTTGAGGCTTCCCGCCGCCTGGCCTTTCATCTTCAATGCGCTGAAGATCAACTCGACTCTGGCTCTGATCGGGGCCATCGTTGCAGAGTTCTTCGGCACCCCGATTGTCGGCATGGGCTTCCGTATCTCGACTGAGGTCGGACGCTCGAATGTCGACATGGTCTGGGCCGAGATTGCGGTTGCCGCACTCGCCGGCTCGGTCTTCTACGGCTTGGTGGCACTGGCAGAACGCCGGGTCACCTTCTGGCATCCGTCCGTCCGTGGTGGACGGTCGTGAACTGAACCAAAAACAAAAGAGGGAACTGAAATGACAATCAAACTCGCATCCCTGCTGCTGGCTGCCGCGGTCTCCTTGACCGCCATGCAGGCTGCCGCTGCCGACAAGGTCACCCTCCAGCTGAAATGGGTGACCCAGGCCCAGTTCGCCGGCTATTACGTCGCGAAAGACAAGGGCTTCTACGAAGAAGAAGGCCTGGACGTCGAGATCAAGCCAGGCGGCCCTGACATCGCACCTCCGCAGGTTCTGGCCGGTGGCGGCGCAGACGTGATCGTCGACTGGATGCCCTCGGCACTTGCAACCCGCGAAAAGGGCGTGCCGCTCGTCAACATCGCTCAGCCCTTCAAATCCTCGGGCATGATGCTGACCTGCCTCAAGGAAACCGGCATCACCAAGCCGGAAGATTTCAAGGGCAAGACGCTCGGCGTTTGGTTCTTCGGCAATGAATATCCGTTCCTCTCCTGGATGAGCACGCTCGGCATCAAGACCGACGGTTCGGAAGGCGGCGTGACGGTTCTCAAGCAGGGCTTCAACGTCGACCCACTGCTGCAGAAGCAGGCCGCCTGCATCTCCACGATGACCTACAATGAATACTGGCAGGTCATCGATGCCGGCATCAAGGCCGAAGACCTCGTCACCTTCAAGTATGAAGACGAAGGCGTGGCGACCCTCGAAGACGGTCTCTACGTCCTCGAAGACAAGCTCGCCGACCCTGCCTTCAAGGAAAAGATGGTCAAGTTCGTCCGCGCTTCGATGAAGGGCTGGAAGTATGCCGAGACCAATCCGGATGAAGCAGCCGGCATCGTCCTCGAAAACGACGCCTCCGGTGCGCAGACCGAAGCCCATCAGAAGCGCATGATGAGCGAAGTCGCCAAGCTGACCGCAGGCTCCAACGGCGCCCTCGACAAGGCCGACTACGACCGCACCGTCAAGACCTTGATGGGCGGCGGCTCGGACCCTGTCATCACCAAGGAGCCGACCGGCGCCTTCACGACCGAGATCACCGACGCGGCCCTCAAGTAGAACCAGGCGGACCACGAAGCACGACAGGCACGGAGAGAAATCTCCGTGCTTTTTGTAGGTTTTACATACATCTAGACGGATCCGCTCTGGCAATTCGGCAACACCAAAGTTCTATGTTGAACTATTCTTGATCTGGGCCACGATTCACGGTGCTGGCCTCTTGCAACGCCAATTTCCATCCCCCACCTCTTCCCCATATCTTTGGGATGCCCGCATCACGCGCTTGTGATAGCATCACGAAGTGAGCGTCTGCGGTGACCCGAAACCGTACTGACCACGTATTCTGCAATGATTGCGACAGAGATTTTGGGAAGGGACTCATGCTTCGACACGCGAGCGCAAAGGCCGTGCTATTGGCCGCAACTCTTTCGCTGGCGACTTCGGTCGTCTTGGCGCAGGAACAACCGGCAGCACCGGCGCAGAACCTGCCCTCGATCATCGTAACACCGGCCAAGAGCCGCAGTCTCGTCGACATGATCGTCGCGACCGGCACTGTTCGTCCGGTCGAGGAAGTGTATGTCCAGCCACTCGTCGAGGGATTGGCCATCAAGTCGCTTGATGCCGATGTCGGTGACCGGGTCAAAGCCGATCAGGTCGTCGCTCGCCTCAATGACGATACCCTGCTTCTGCAGCGCAGCCAGCTTGTTGCCAACCAGGCCAAGGCAGAAGCGGCACTGGCGCAGTATCGCGCCCAGTTGGTCGAGGCGGAAGCCAGCCTTCGCGAAGCGCAGCGCCAGTTCGACCGCGCCAGCCGTCTGGTCGAAAGCGGTTCCGTGTCCACCTCCCAGCGCGAGCAGGCCGAGACGACGCTGGCCAGCGGTAACGCTCGCCTCGAAACCGCCAGGCAGGCGATTGCCGTCGCAGAAGCAGACGTGAAGGTCGTCGAAAGCCAGATCGCCGACATCGACCTTCGGCTGACACGCACGGAGATCAAGGCTCCCGTTGCCGGAACCGTCTCCGTCCGCAATGCCCGCATCGGCGCGATCGCATCCGGCGGGGGGCAACCGCTGTTCACCATTATCCGGGACGGCCAGATCGAGCTCGTGGCCGAAGTCACCGAAAGCGACATCCTCCGCCTCGAACAGGGCCAGAAGGTGGCGATCTCGGTCGCTGGCAGCAATGCCACGCTCGCCGGCTCCGTCCGGCTCGTGTCCCCTGTGGTCGATCCCCTCACCCGTCTCGGCGCGGTCCACGTTGCCATCGACGAAGACGAGGCGGCACGCTCCGGCATGTATGGCAGCGCAGCAGTCACCATCACGCAGGCAGACGCGATCGCACTGCCCTTGTCCGCGATCAACACGGAAGATGGCGTAACGACTGTTCGCAAGGTCACGGACGGCACCGTCGAGATGGTCGCAATCAAGACCGGCATTCAGGACGGCGCCTTTATCCAGGTGACCGAAGGACTGAACGAGGGGGACCTCGTGGTGGCTAAGGCGGGCGTGTTCGTCCGCGATGGTGACCGTATCAATCCCGTCGAAGACAGCAGCACCGTTTCCAACTGAGGGGCGACGAAGTCATGAACTTCTCCGCATGGTCCATACGCAATCCGATCGCGCCAATTCTGGCGTTTTTCCTGCTGATGGTCGTCGGCATCCAGTCCTTCATTGCCCTGCCGATCACCCGCTTCCCGAATATCGACGTTCCACTGGTGGCAATCAGCGTCGGCCAGAGCGGCGCCTCCCCGGCTGAACTCGAAAGCCAGGTGACGAAAGAAGTCGAAGACGCGGTGGCATCGATCACCGGCGTCGACGAAATCAATTCGACCGTAACAGATGGCCAGTCCCAGACAGTCGTCATGTTCCGGATGGAAGTGCCGACCGAACAGGCGGTGCAGGACGTCAAGGACGCGATCGACCAGATCCGTGGCGATCTGCCTGCCTCCGTCGACGAGCCGATCGTTACCAAGATCGACGTCGAAGGCCAGGCCATCCAGAGCTTCGCGGTCTCCTCGCCCAACATGAACCTCGCCGAACTGTCCTGGTTCGTCGACGACACCATCAAGCGCGCCCTGCAGGGCCAGCCCGGCATCGGTCGCGTCGACCGGTACGGCGGTGCGGATCGCGAAGTGCGCGTTGAACTCGACCCCAATCGCCTGGACGCGCTTGGCGTTACGGCCTCCGACATTTCCAGCCAGCTCAAGGGCACCAATGTCGACCTCGGCTCGGGCCGCGGACAGGTGGCCGGCGCCGAACAGTCAATCCGCACGCTCGGCGACAACCGGGACGTCGAAAGCCTGGCAAATACGTCGATCGCCCTTCCCGGCGGACGCTTCGTCAAGGTCTCCGACCTTGGCCGTGTCGTCGACACTTATGAGGAGCCGAGATCCTTCGCGCGCCATGACGGCAAGCCCGTCGTCTCCTTCGCCGTCTTCCGCGCCAAGGGCGCGAGCGAGGTCACCGTCGCAGAGACGGTGGCCGAAAGTCTTGCCGAAGTCAGGGCCGAGAACCCCAACGTCCAGATCGAGATGATCGACGACTCGGTCTACTTCACCTACGGCAACTACGAAGCCGCCATGCACACGCTGATAGAAGGCGCGGTCCTGGCGGTTATCGTGGTTCTACTGTTCCTGCGCAACTGGCGCGCCACGCTGATCTCCGCCGTCGCACTGCCCCTGTCGGCCATTCCCACATTCTGGGTGATGGACATGATGGGCTTCTCACTCAATCTCGTGAGCTTCCTGGCGCTCACGCTCGCGACCGGTATTCTCGTCGACGACGCGATCGTCGAGGTGGAAAACATTGCCCGCCACATCAAGATGGGCAAAACGCCCTATCGGGCGGCGATCGAGGCAGCCGACGAAATCGGGCTGGCCGTCATTGCGACGACATTCACCATCATCGCGGTCTTCGTACCCGTCTCCTTCATGCCCGGCATTCCGGGTCAGTATTTCATCCAGTTCGGCCTGACGGTCGCCTTCTCCGTCTTCTTCTCGCTGCTCGTGGCCCGCCTCATCACCCCGATGATGGCCGCCTACCTGATGCGGGCGGAAGACGCGATGGACGACCATCACGACAACGACAGCCTGCCGCTGAAATTCTACACCCGCATCGTCCGCGGGACCACGCGGCGCTGGTATTCGCGGCTCGGCACCCTCGTCGGTGCGATTGCGTTTCTGGTCGGCTCGATCATCCTGCTCGCCGGCGTTCCCGGCAGCTTCATCCCGCCGGAAGATGCAGGCCGCATCGTGCTCTCGGTCGAATTGCCGCCGAACGCAACACTCGCCGAGACGGAGCGCAAGACAGACGAGATCTACGCTGCAATCGAGAATACTCCTGACGTCGCCAGCATCTTCATTCTCGGCGGCTCCTCGCCGCGCGGCGACCTGGAACTGCGCCGTGCCAGCGTCACCATGAATCTCGACCGCATCGAGCATTCGCTGAGCAAGACCCTCGTCAACAAGGGTCTCGGCGGCCTGCCCCTGATCGGCCAATACCTGCCGAAGCTTCCGGAAAACGGCCGTACCCGACCACAATGGGATGTCGAGGAAGAGGTCTTCGCCAAGCTCGCATCGATCCCGGACATCCGCGTCACCAAGCTCAACGACCGCGGTGAACGCGACATCACCTTCAACTTCCTCTCCAAGAACGAGGAGGACCTGAACAAGGCTGTCGGCATTCTCGAGGCCGAACTGCGTCAGGTGCCGGAACTGGCCAATGTCAGCGCCGATGGCGCCCTGCCCCGTCCTGAGCTGCAGATCCGCCCGCGGGCGGACGAAGCGGCACGCCTTGGCATCACGGCGCAGCAGATCGCACAGACGGTTCGTGTTGCCACCATCGGCGACGTCGATGCCGCCCTGCCGAAGATCTCCCTCGACAACCGGCAGATCCCAATCCGGGTCCAGGCCTCGCTCGACTTCCGCACCGATCTGGCGGCCATCCGGGCGCTCAAGATCCGCACGGCAAGCGGGGCGACTGTGCCGCTCTCCAGCGTGGCCGATATCGACTATGCCGAGGGGGTTTCCTCCATCAAGCGCAACGATCGCAACCGGGTGGTTTCGATCGGCGCAGGCCTGCCGCAGGGGGTGGCCCTCGACACCGCGACCAACGCCTTCCGCGACACCGTGGCGAAAGCCGATATCCCGGCCAGCGTCCGCCTCGCCGAAAGTGGCGACGCCAAAATCCAGGCAGAGATGCAGCAGAGCT
Source organism: Rhizobium sp. Q54 (assembly GCA_943372805.1). GTDB lineage: Bacteria > Pseudomonadota > Alphaproteobacteria > Rhizobiales > Rhizobiaceae > Allorhizobium. The sequence continues at coordinate 2,522 of CALSAF010000156.1, read as the reverse complement.
TCGTCAATGCGATGATCCTCGGCCTGCTCCTGGTGCTGACGGTGCTGATCCTGCTCTTCAAGGACGTGATCCAGCCCTTCACCATTCTCTTCTCGCTGCCGCTTGCGATCGGCGGCGTGGCGCTCGCGTTGATCCTGACGAACAACGCGCTCTCCATGCCGGTTCTGATCGGCATCCTGATGTTGATGGGCATCGTGACGAAGAACGCCATCCTGCTGGTGGACTTCGCAATCGAGATGCGCCGCCAGGGCATGGATCGCCTCGAAGCCATGGTCGAAGCCGGTCGCAAGCGCGCCCGCCCTATTATCATGACATCAATCGCCATGTCGGCCGGCATGCTGCCCTCGGCACTCGGTGTCGGCGAAGGCGGCTCCTTCCGCGCACCGATGGCAATTGCCGTGATCGGTGGCATCATCGTCTCGACGGTGCTGAGCCTTGTGGTCGTTCCGGCCTTCTTCCTGATCCTCGACGACCTCTCACGCCTGCTCGGCTGGGTCTTCAGTCGCTTCGTGGGCAAGAAGGAAGAAGAGGAAGAGCCTCTGACACCGGAAGTCCTGTCCTTCCTCGCCCGCCAGAATGTTCAGGCGCTCGAGGCAATCGACAAGCGTGTGGCCGCCGTCGAACGGACGCAGCCGGTGATGCGCAAGAACGAAGGCAACAGCAATGTCGTGAACCTGCCGCCACTCGCGGCGGAGTAAGACACCGCATGCAATGACAAGAGGCCGGGCGCACTGCCCGGCCTCTTGTCATTTGGCCAGCCCCATCGACATCAGTTTAGGAAAGTCTGATTTGCCGTTGGGTCGGTTGATCGAAATCAATCCGAACTTCCTCGCCTCGCGATATTGTGAGCGAACTGGAAAGGGCACGATCACCCTGACCTGCAGGAAACGCGCTCATCCGACGCAGCCAGGGCTTGGCAGGACGGACGGTCAACTGGCGCGACGATCGCAGCGAAGCATGCCCGATCGCCAGATGATGGATGGGGAGCCGTGAAGACCGTGAACAAGATCCTGAGACTGAACATCCGCGACAAGAATACGCTTTTGCGAACGTCCTTCTTGTCCCAGCTCGGTCCGACAGCCATGGCCTCGATGATGGAGATCGCCAACATCTCCAATTACGAGGCGCGCGACGTACTGTTTCGCGAAGGTGAGCCGGCGGACTGCTTCTACAGCGTCCTGAGCGGCTATGTCCGCCTTTACCGCCTTAACAAGGATGGTCGCGAAGCCGACATTCGCATCTGCGGCCCGGGCGATACATTCTCGGAATGCCTTCTCGCGGCAGGCGACAAATATCTCTACAACGCCCAGGCGGCAGAGAACGTGACGCTCGCCCGTTTCGATCTGCAGCGCGTGCGGACGCTGGCGGAACAGGAAAAGGACATCGCCAAGGCGATCATCCGCTGCCTGTCGGATCACCTGCGCTCCACCATGGACTGCATCGCCAACGATCGCCTGCAAACGGCACCGCAGCGGGTCGCGCATTATCTGCTGACCCATTGTCAGGCGGAGGGCGGCCCGGCTTCTATCCGCCTGCCCTTCCAGAAGAGCCTGCTCGCAGGCAAGCTGGGGCTGGCGCCCGAGGCCCTGTCGCGCGCCTTCTCGTCATTGCGCCGCGCTGGCGTCACCGTACGTGGCCGCACGATCCAGATCACCGATGTCAACGCCCTCAGGCAGATCTGAGGACCGCTGACATCTAATCCGGCGCTCCTGCTCAGAGGCCCCCGCTCTGTTGCAGGAAGCTGACGATCCGGTCGACGCCCGCCCCGCGCTTGAGGTCTGTGAAGACGAAGGGCCGTTCGGACCGCATCCGACCGGCATCCCGCTCCATCACCTCGAGATCCACGCCAACATGTGGCGCCAGATCCGTCTTGTTGATGATCAGGAGATCGGATCGCGTGATGCCCGGCCCGCCCTTGCGCGGAATTTCCTCTCCCTGACAGACCGAGATCACATAGAGCGTGATGTCGGCAAGATCGGGCGAGAAGGTAGCAGCAAGATTGTCGCCACCCGACTCGATGAACACGACATCGAGATCCGGGATCCGGGCATTGAGATCGGCGATCGCCTTGAGATTGATCGAGGCATCTTCCCGGATTGCGGTGTGCGGACAGCCGCCGGTTTCCACGCCGACGACGCGGTCAGAACTCAAGGCCTGCATGCGGATCAGCGCATCGGCATCTTCGCGCGTATAAATGTCGTTGGTGACAACGGCGACGGAGTATTCGTCGCGCATGGCCTTGCAGAGTTTCTCCGTGAGCGCCGTCTTGCCGGAGCCGACCGGTCCGCCGATACCGACGCGAAGGGGACCATTCTTCGATTTCATCATGTTCGTCCTGTTGGCCGCCCGGCGATCCGGGACGGGATGAGCTAGGATTGGAATAGGCGTGAATACTGCGTCTCGTGGCGCAGGCTGAGCGTATCCGCGATAATGGTCGCCGAGCCGAGATCGTCGAGACTGAGGCGGCACAACTCTGCAGAGGCAGCCAGGATGGGCGTCTCCGCCGCGGCTATGATCGCCAG
>CALSAF010000155.1:0-11690 GCA_943372805.1 Rhizobium sp. Q54 | reverse complement strand
CCTCTGGCGCAGCCGTCTCTGGGCCGTCGCCATCGCCAGCCCCGAAGAACGGCCGATCTACGAAGGCGGAGCGCCACATCCGCTGCATTTCGAAATGCTGGTGGAAAGCGACCGCGAGACCGGTCTTCGGCTACGTTTGCGTCACCTGCGCTCCGGCCGCGACATCATGCCCTCTGCCAACCGGTGGCCGACATCCGGCGACATCCTCGAACTGGGCGCCATCGCCAACCAGTTTGCCGGCGCCAACCTGACGATCCCAGGCTCGGTCTACCGATTCTGCCATGAGAATGCCCTGTCGACTGGACAGATGAAGTGCCTCGATGCGACCTATCGCTATACGCTGGAACGCAGCGACGCTGCCTATATCAGCGCTCGTCGCTGCCAGCAGCAATGGGCGGGCCTCAGCCAAGGCAGCGAAATCATCACAGAGATCCCCAGGCTGATCGCCCAGTCCTGCATGCGGGGCTGAGCTCCTCTTGGCAGCCCCTCACCTTGGGTGACACTCCGCGTCGAAAATTTATTTTATGCTTTTCGAATATACTATAAGCTCTGACACAGGCGGAGAATCGAGCCGCAACGAATCGGCAGACGGGAGGAACCAGCGACAGACCATCGGCTTCGGCAGACGCGTTGACACTGAACATGGAGGGGGACATGTCGAACGGAACACACCATCTGCATCCAGTCACGAGCACATTCGCACAGAGCACCGAGGAGATGATCTTTCCCGATTTGGTGCTGCTGAAGCCTCCCCCAAGGGAACCCGTTGCGATTGCTGAAATGGCCGAGTTTTTCGGGGTGACGCACAGGACCCTGCATTTCTACGAAGAAAAGGGACTGATCAATGCCCAACGAATGGGGCTGATGCGCGTCTATGGGCGCAACGAAATTGCCCGCATGGCATTGATCAATGTCTGCCGCGAGGTGGGCATGCCGATCTCCGTCATTCAGGATCTCTTCGACACACTCTCGACGGCGACCTCGAAGATCGAAGCCAATCTCATCCTGGAAGAAGCGCTGCTGGCGCGCCGACGGGAGCTCGCTGCAAACCTGTCCACCGTCCATCGACAGCTTCAACAGTTGAATGCGCTGCTCGACCATGAAGAGGCAGCCGACAGCCGCATCATGCCCGAGCCCCGAGGCCCGGCCCTCACCGACATCGAGTCCCGCTGCCTTCAACTGATGGCCGAAGGCTACACACCCATCCGCATTGCGAGGACCCTGGAACTGAAGACCGACGAGGTCGCGGCGATCGAGCGCAGCATCGTCGGCAAGCTGGACGCCCAGAACCGGTTCCAGGCCGTGGCGAAGGCGGTCTTGCTCGGGATCGTCGCCAACTGAAAAGCGCGCGCTCCCGTCAGATTGCCGATCATCAATAGTGGACGGAGTTTAACGGGACAGTCCAAGGCCGAGGCGATAGGAGGCGATTGTGTTCAACGATCGAGGCTTTCCGATGCCGTCTTTGTTATCCCGCTATGCCACGCCCTTCACGACCGGGCTTTTTCTCATCTCTCTCATCTCGGGCATCGCGCTCTTCTTCCATGTTGGCACGACCGCCTTCCGCGAAATGCATGAATGGTTGAGCATGGTGCTGTTTCTTCCTTTCATCCTGCATGTCTGGAAGAACTGGCGGCCGTTCCTCGCCTATTTCAAGCGCCTGCCGATGGCTCTGTCCCTTGCCATCTGTCTGATCGCCGGCCTTGTTTTCGCTTGGCCGGCCATCACGGGAAGCGCAAGCAGTGCAGGCAATCCGGCCTTTGCCATGATAAACGTGGTCACCGCCGGTAAACCGGGTCAAATCGCACCACTGCTCGGAAAGTCGGAAGCAGAAATTGTAGACGCACTGAAGCAGGGCGGCTTTGCGGCAGCGGATGGCGCCAAGCCACTGAGCGAAATCGCGACCGCCTCCGGCAAGGATACGATGGAGCTGATGGCAACGCTCACCGCCCTGAAGGCGAAGTGAGTGCTGTCAGGAACGCTCACCGCACGATGGTGAGCGTCTCGGCCGCGCGAGTGACGGCTGTATAGAGCCAGCGCTCGCGCGTATCCCGGAACGCCCAGCTCTCGTCGAACAGCACAACGTCGTTCCACTGCGAGCCTTGAGCCTTGTGGACCGTTAGCGCATAGCCGTAATCAAACTCGTCGTAGCGTTTCCGCGTCGACCACGGCACTTCGGTCTCGATGTCCTCGAAGGCCGCCTTCAACAGCTTGATCTTCGCTGCCCCACGATCCATGTCGTCGTCTTCCGGCTTGATCAGAAGATTGATACCCGGCTTCACCGTCTCGCGCGACGAGGTCATCACCTGCCAGAGCGACCCGTTCAGCAGGCCCTTCACCTGGTCGTTCCTCAGGCACACCAGTTTGTCGCCGGCCTGCGGATAGTCGACGGTAAAGCCTTTCAGCTCGCGCAGACGCATGTTGTAGCGCCGCCGTGTCTTGTTGGTTCCGACCAGCACCTGATCGGCCCCAAGCACGAGATCCTGCGTCACCTCGTTCTTCGAGATCACCCGCGCCGTGGAGCCGTAATCGCCATACATGATCTCCTTGCCCTCGCGGATATGCATCGCGAGCTGGATGATCGGGTTGTCGCGCGCCTGGCGATGGATCTCGGTAAGCAGATAGTCCGGCTCCTGGTCGGTGAAGAAGCCGCCACCGGAGACCGGCGGCAACTGGCCGGGATCGCCGAGCACCAGGATCGGTGTTCCGAAGCTCATCAGGTCGCGGCCGAGCGCCTCGTCGACCATCGAGCATTCGTCGATGACGATCAGTGCCGCCTTGGCGACCGGGCTCTGGCGGTTGATCGAGAACATCGGCGCAATTGAGGTCTTGCCGGTCTCCTCGTCCTCCACCGCCTCCTCGCCGCGCGGGCGGTAGATCAGCGAATGAATGGTCTTGGCGTTGGAGGCACCGCGCGAGCGCAGCACCTGCGCTGCCTTGCCGGTAAAGGCCGCAAACAGCACGTCGCCGTCGACATGTTCGGCAAAGTGCTTCGCCAGCGTCGTCTTGCCCGTACCCGCATAGCCGAACAGGCGGAAGACGGGTGATTTCCCCTCCTTCAGCCATTTCGAAACGGCCTTGAGGGCCTCGTCTTGCTGGGGCGCGAATTGCATGGCCTAGGTCATGCGCGGATTCGTAGGCCCGATGCAAGGCCAAAGCCGGCAAAATCAGAACAAATCGTGGACATCAGGTCCTGAGCGGGTCGTTTGAAAGCTCGATCGGCGCACCATGCGGCGTCGCCTCCGCCGCCCGCTGCCAGCTTTCGCGCAAGGCCTCAACGGTGTCTCGATCGGCAAACCCCTTGCGCTCCAGAAGTCCCGCCAACGCTGCGACCCAGGCATCGAAATAGTCGGATCCGTCTGCGGCCCGCTCCGGGCGATGCACTTCGGCAGACAGGCTCTCCGCCCATTCCGCCCAGCTGAAAACGGCTCGCGCGTGCAGATGCACGGTCATGGCGAAGGCCTGCGCCTGCCAGGGTTCGGCAAAAACGGGCGCCCCTTCGGGAGAACGCGGCAGGCCCGGCGATGCCGCAAGATCGGTCACCGTGTCACACACGCTCAAGATAGCTCTCCCAGGCATCGATTGAGACGGTGAGCGTCGGATCGGCACCCTCGCCCCAGATCTCGTCTCCTGTGAACACGACCGTGTAGACCCATTGCGGGTTTTCACCTCGCCCATGGGCGTTATCATCAGGGAAAACGAAACCGCCCTGCACGGCCTCCACGACACCCGTCTTCGCCCGTGCATAGCGGGGCAGCCGTGTATGGCCGGTCGGATGGAAGTTCCTCGTGCGCACACGGTCACCGACGGCAAACTTCGGCTCGGTCTCGACGGGACGGTCACAAGGCCCGCCACGGGCCAGCACGCCTTCGACCATGTCCGCCTTCAACACGCGCTTCGGTGCGCGGCCCTGCTCCAGGTGCCGGCCCTGTGCCAGTTCCTCGGCGGTGGCAAAACCATGCCGCTCAAGCAGCATGTCGATACCGCGGATCCAGACCTCGTAATAGCTCGCCGCCAGATAGCTGGCAGGCGGAATGTTTTCGCGCGCATGCCGGCTCTCATCGATCGACCAGGCGCCGAAAGCCCCGCAGGAGAGCGTGATACCAAGCGCCCGCTTCTCCCATTCGGCATGAAAGTAAGGTTCGTCCTTCTCCGGTGCGACCGGACCGAAGCCCATTTGCCCGCCGAGATCATGCGGCCCGTTCATCGCGAGCCCTCCGGGGTAAGCGCCAAGCCCGTACCGATCATCGAATCGCGCGTCACGAGATCGGCGAGCGCCTCTTCCTCGAGCGCCTCGGTTCCAGCGGGACGTAAGGGCACGACGAGATAACGCAGTTCCGCCGTCGAATCCCAGACGCGGATCCGCATATTCTCCGGCAGGCTCACCCCGAATTCGGCGAGCACACCGCGCGGATCGATCACCGCCCGCGATCGATAGGCCGGTGCCTTGTACCAGACCGGGGGTAGGCCGAGCACAGACCAGGGGTAACAGGAGCACAGCGTACAGACGACGAGGTTGTGCGTCTCCGTCGTGTTGAAGACAGCCCGCATATGCTCGCCCTGCCGCCCGGCATAACCGAGGCTGGCGATCGCTTCCGTCGCATCACGCCTCAGCCAGTCGGCGAATGCGGGATCCGCCCAGGCCTTGGCCACGACCCGCGCACCGTTTCTTGGACCCACCTTGGTCTCGTAGGTCTCGACGATCGCATCGATCGCATCAGAATCGATCAAGCCCTTTTCGGTCAGCAGCGTTTCCAGCGCCTTCACCCGCGCCTGGATGTCCGAATACTGATTGTCGTGATGGTGATCATGGCCATGATGATGATGATCGTCGTGGTCGTGGTGATGGCCGGACATCGGACTTTCCTGTTTCAGCGCTATTTCAGCATGGGCCAGAGGCTGAGCACGAGCAGCACAGCCATGGCGATATTGAACCATTTGAGCCGGACCGGCACCGACAGCCACTCCCTAAGCGCCGAGCCGAATCCCGCCCAGGTCGAGACACTCGGCACGTTGACGGCAGCAAACACCAGCGCGACTATGGCGACAGTCAGAGCATACTGCTCCGGATTAGGATAGACCGCCATGGCCGTCACCGCCATGACCCAGGCCTTTGGGTTGACCCATTGAAAGGCGGCGGCGCCGAGAAACGTCATCGGTCGCGCCTTGGCCTCCCCCTCGCCCATCGACCGCGAGGAGCCGATCTTCCATGCGATCCACAGGAGATAAAGACCGCCTGCGACCTTGAGCGCGATGAAGGCCGGCGGATAGGCATGCAGCACCGCGCCAAGCCCCATGCCGACACCGATCAGAAGAGAGAGGAACCCAGCACCGATGCCGAGCATATGCGGCACCGTCCGCCGGAAGCCGAAATTCACGCCCGACGCAAACAGCATCATGTTGTTCGGCCCCGGCGTGATCGAGGTCGCAAAGGCAAACAGGACGAGCGCAAGAAGCGTATCGGCTGACATCAACATTCCTCCCGGATTTTTATGTCAGCCTACCTGTCGTATCGGCTGACGCCAGCCGCATTCTTGTTATGGTGACACGAAGGCCACAGCGCTTTGTCCTTGCCTCGCGGGACCGCCTCGCTATCCTTCGCGCGTACCGCCTCAAGGAGTATCACCATGCATGACGCCATCCCCACTGTCACCCTGCCGGGTGGCACGGAGATCCCGACGCTCGGCTTCGGCACCTGGATGATGGGCGAAACGAAATCCGAGGCCAAGGCGGAAGTCGATGCCGTCAGGCTGGCGCTCGATCTCGGCATGAAGGTGATCGACACGGCCGAGATGTATGGCGATGGCGGTGCTGAACGCATTGTCGGAGAAGCGCTGAAAGATCGGCGCGAAGACGCCTTTCTCGTCTCGAAGGTCCTGCCCTGGAATGCCAGCTACGACGGCACGATCAAGGCTTGCCATGCCAGTCTCGACCGGCTGGGGACCGACCATCTCGATCTCTATCTCCTGCACTGGCGCGGTGAACACCCGCTCGAAGACACGGTCGCGGCGATGGAAGAACTGAAAGCTGCGGGCAGAATTCGCGCCTGGGGCGTCTCGAATTTCGACCTGGATGACATGGAGGAGCTGTTCTCCGTGGCCGATGGCGAAAACTGCGCCGTCAATCAGGTCCTCTACAATCTCTCCCGCCGCGGCATCGAATTCGATCTCCTGCCCTGGTGCCAGGAGCACAGAATCCCGATCATGGCCTATTCACCGATCGAGCAGGGCCGCATCCTGCACCATCCCGAACTCATTCACATCGCCAAGGCCTATCAGGCGACCCCGGCACAGGTTGCCCTTGCCTTCCTGCTGGAGCGTGACGGCGTCATCCCGATCCCGAAAACCTCGAACATTCGCCGCCTGCACGAGAATCGCGACGCGGTGGATCTCGAAATCTCCGACGAGGACTGGGCCCGCCTTGACGCAGCCTTCCCGCCACCGGCGCGCAAAATGCCGCTGGAAATGATCTGATCTCGACCGGCACGGCGGAAAGTGAATGCATGACCATCCTCGTCCTCGGCGCGACCGGCTTCATCGGCCAGCAGGTTCTGCTCACGCTCAGCCAAGCCGGCCATCCGGTCACGGGCGTTGGCCGCGACACCAGGCAGGCCAGCGCCCGTGTTCCCTCTGCAACCTGGATCGCCCGCGATCTCCGCACGCTCCGCCAAGCAGCGGACTGGCATCCTCTGCTTGACGACGTCACCGCCGTGATCAACTGCGCCGGCGCCCTGCAGGACGGGTTGCGCGACGATCTCGTGGCCGTGCAGCGGGACGCCATGCTCGCCCTGCAACAGGCAGCCGCCACACACGGGGTGCCTCCACTGCTCATCCAGATATCGGCACCCGAAAATCTGGCAAGCGCCGGCACCGCCTTCATGACGACCAAGCTGGAGGCCGACCGCGCGCTCGCGGCTTCTGGCCTCCCCTATGTCATCCTCCGCCCGACAGTCGTGGTCGGACGAAATGCCTATGGCGGTACCGCCCTGCTCCGCGCCATCGCATCTTTCCCCGGCGTCCTGCCGCTGGTGGACGCCGAGAGCCCGATGAATGCAGTCCACGTGCATGACGTTGCACAAGCCGTGCTCGACGCCGTCGAGGGCCGCATCGCGCCTGGGTCCGATCTGGTGCTCGCAGGCGAACCGACCCGCAGTGTCGAGGAGATGGCACGCTTTTACCGCCGGTGGCTCGGCCTTGCCGATGCACCCGTCATCCGCTTGCCTTCAGGCGTTGCTCGACCTCTCTCACTTGGCGCCGATCTCGCCGGGCGCCTCGGCTGGCGCTCACCCTTGCGCTCCACCGCGATCCTCATCAGCGGCATCGGCGTGGCACCGGACAAAGCCCGCCCGACCCTGACCGCGCCCGACCCGACGCTGCGGCTGGCAACGGAGCCCGCCGCCGTTCAGGACCTCTGGTTCGCCCGTCTCTACCTCCTGAAGCCATTGATGATCCTGACGCTCTCGCTGTTCTGGATCGTCTCCGGTCTGGTGCCGCTCCTTGATCCCGTGACCACGTCGCTGCGCTTCGGCGCCAGCATGTCGGAAGGCACGGCGCTGACCATCACCATCCTCACGTCCCTGCTCGACATCGCGCTCGGCCTTGCAATCCTCGTCCAGCCCTGGGCAAAACGGGCCATGCTCGGCATGATCGCCGTGTCGCTCGCCTATCTCGCCGGGGGAACGCTGATCGAACCGACCCTCTGGCTTGATCCGTTGGGTCCGCTGGTCAAGGTCCTCCCCTCGATCCTGCTGACGCTCGCAACGCTTGCAGTTCTGGAGGAGCGCTGAAATGCTCGAAGAGGTCCTGCGCTTTGTCCATGTGATCGGGGCTACCGTACTCTTCGGCACCGGAGCCGGCATCGCCTTCTTCATGCTGCTGGCGCACAGGACCGGCAATCCGGCACATATCGCCCATGTCGCCGGGACGGTGGTGATTGCCGATACCATCTTCACCGCGACCGCCGCGATCCTGCAGCCGATCACCGGTGCCTGGCTGGCTTACGAAATCGGCTGGCCGCTAATGTCGGGCTGGGTGCTTCTGTCTCTGATCCTCTATGTCGTGGTCGGTCTCTTCTGGCTGCCCGTCGTCTGGATCCAGATCCGGCTGCGCGATCTCGCCCGGGAAGCCGCCGCCGCCGGCACTCCGCTGCCGACCCGCTATCACAGGCTTTTCCGCATCTGGTTTGCCTGCGGCTTTCCCGCCTTCTTCTCGGTCATGGCCATCCTCTGGCTGATGCTGAACAAGCCCGAGATCCCGATCGGCTTCTGACCATCGCAAAATCGCGATCTATCCACAGGCCCTACATTTCCGGCACTTTACCGCAGCCCCTCAGGAAATTAGGAGATTTCCTAATTTGGAAAATGCGGTGCGAGAACCGCAGGCTGAGAGGCATGACATGGCAAAGCGCGGCAAGACTGACCTGCATCCGGCAATGGACAAGATCTCGTCCCGCGTCTTTCACGCGCTCGCCTCAGATCCACGCCGGATGATGCTGGTGCATCTGTCGCAATCGACCCTGACCGCCGGCGAAATTGCCGCCCGCTTCGACATGGCCAAGCCCTCGATCTCCCAGCATCTCTCGATCCTGGAAAACGCCGAACTGATCGAAGGCGAGAAGAAGGGCCAGTACATCCACTACAGCCTGAGACCCGCAGCCCTGCGTCACGCACTGACTGCCATGTTGACCACGACCGAAGTCGAGGGCGAAACAGTCGAGATCGTGGCTGCCGAGGAACCGGCAGCCAAGGCGAAAAAGCCCTCGAAGCAGAAGGCCGATCCGGCAGACGCCAGAGCATCCGCCCAGAAGCCTAAGAAAACCTCGAAGGCAGAGAACACCGAGAAACCTGCCAAGGAAAAGCCGAAAAAGGCGGACACCGACCTGCCTCCGGCTCCCCAGCAGATGGGCCTTCTCGATCTGCTCGGCATGAACTGAGGCGGCAGAAAACAAAAAGGGCGACCGCAAGGCCGCCCCGCTTCTTTTATTTCGGGAGTTCCCGAAATCCTTACATGCCCTGCGGGCCGCGGTTCATCGCGGCGATGCCGGTGCGGCAGATCTCGTTGAGGCCGAGCGGCTTCATGATCGAGACGAACTGGTCGATCTTCGACGACTTGCCGGTGATCTCAAAGATGAAGTGGGTGACGGTCGCATCCACCACTTTGGCGTGGAATGCGTCGGCGAGCCGCAGGGTCTCGGCCCGCATCTCCGCATCGGCCACCACCTTGACCAGAGCGACTTCACGCTCGATCGGCCGCTCCTGGCCAAGCTCTCGGGCACGAACGGTCAGATCCACCACGCGATGCACAGGAACGATGCGCTCAAGCTGGGCTTTAATCTGCTCGAGCACGCCAGGCGTGCCGCGCGTCACGATGGTGATGCGCGACAGATGCGCCTCGTGCTCCGTTTCAGAGACCGTCAGGCTCTCGATGTTGTAGCCGCGACCGGAGAACAGGCCGATGACCCGGGCAAGGACGCCCGGCTCGTTATCTACAAGCACCGAGAGCGTGTGGCTCTCGATGGCCGAGGTTTCCTTGGCGATGAAATAGGCCGAACCGGTCGGCTGAAGATGTGCGTTCATGATATTGTTCCTCCCCGTCAGACGAGCTGACGACCCTTGGCGTCGATGGCAGTGGCAACCGCTTCGTCGGTCGCCTCGTCCGGCAGCAGCATCTCGTTGTGTGCCTTGCCCGACGGGATCATCGGGAAGCAGTTGGCCAGATTTGCGACACGGCAGTCGAAGATGACAGGCTTTTTCACGTCGATCATTTCCTGGATCGCGCCGTCGAGGTCATCAGGCTTTTCGCAACGCAGACCAACTGCGCCATAAGCTTCCGCCAGCTTGACGAAATCAGGCATGGCTTCGGTGTAGGAGCTCGACAGACGGTTGCCATGCAGCAGCTGCTGCCACTGGCGCACCATGCCCATGTACTGGTTGTTCAGGATGAAGATCTTCACCGGCAGCTCGTACTGGATGGCGCAGGACATTTCCTGAATGCACATCTGGATCGAGGCATCGCCCGCGACATCGATGACAAGGGCGTCGGGATGCGCGACCTGAACACCGATCGCGGCCGGCAGACCGTAGCCCATCGTACCGAGGCCGCCCGAGGTCATCCAGCGGTTCGGCTGTTCGAAGCCGATATACTGGGCCGCCCACATCTGATGCTGGCCGACTTCCGTCGTGATGTAGGTGTCGCGATGCTTGGTCAGCTCATAGAGCCGCTGCAGCGCATATTGCGGCATGATGACGTCCTTGGACTGCGTGTAGGCGAAGGAGTTGCGGGCGCGCCACTTGGCAATGCTCGCATTCCATTCGGCCGTCTGCGATGCCTCAGGCTTCTTCGGCAGAGCGCGCCAGGCGCGAACCATGTCTTCGAGCACACGACCGACATCACCGGTGATCGGAACGTCAACGCGGACGTTCTTGTTGATCGACGACGGATCGATGTCGATGTGGATCTTCTTCGAGTTCGGCGAAAAGGCGTTGAGGCGGCCGGTGATACGGTCATCGAAGCGCGCACCGATGCAGACCATGACGTCGCAATCATGCATCGCCATGTTCGCTTCGTAGGAACCGTGCATGCCGAGCATGCCGAGCCAGTTCTTGCCGGAAGCCGGATAGCAGCCCAGACCCATCAGCGTCGAGGTGATCGGGAAGTCGGTGAGCGAAACCAGTTCGCGCAGCAGCTTGGTGGCTTCCGGACCGGAATTGATGACGCCGCCACCCGAATAGATGATCGGACGGCGAGCCGTCGCCATCAGTTCGACGGCGGCCTGGATGGCGCGGGCGTCACCGGTCACCTTCGGCTGGTAGCTCTTCAGCGCCTTGTGCGCATCCGGCGGCGTATAGGTGCCGGTGGCGAACTGGATGTCCTTCGGGATATCGACCAGAACCGGGCCCGGACGGCCCGTCTGGGCAATACGGAAAGCTTCATGGATGATCGAAGCCAGCTGGTTGACGTCTTTGACCAGCCAGTTGTGCTTGGTGCAGGGGCGCGTGATGCCGACGGTATCGCATTCCTGGAAAGCATCAGAACCGATCAGCGAGGTCGGGACCTGGCCGGAGATGCAGACCAGCGGAACGCTGTCCATCAGCGCGTCCTGCAGCGGTGTCACCGCATTGGTCGCACCAGGGCCAGACGTCACCAGCATGACGCCGACCTTACCGGTCGAGCGCGCATAGCCTTCGGCTGCGTGGCCGGCACCCTGCTCGTGGCGCACCAGGATGTGCTGGATGTCTTCCTGCTGGAAGATCTCGTCATAGATCGGAAGCACGGCCCCACCGGGATAGCCGAAGATATGCTCGACACCGTTATCCTTGAGCGCGCGCAGGACGATCTCGGCGCCAGTCATCTGATTGTCTTTACCCGTCATGCTGTGTTTCCATCTGCCTTCTTGGTTTTTGGGGCTGATAACCCGGTTTAGGGCATAAAAAAAGGCCCCTTGAGGAGCCTGTCATCTAGCGCATGGGTGGCTATCGCCGGATGGTTACACCATCCTGCCCATGCGCCGTCCCACCACGATAAGTGCAACCGAGTTTTTCATGGAGCGAAGTGTTAGCCAGAAAGCACCCCAGCGTCAACGCATCATTCGGAAATTTTCGCCGCCGCTCGCGAAAGTTTGTTGCGCAGAGCCCGATCAAATCTCACCGCGCAGCTAACCGATTACACGAAATTTTAAGCGCTCCGCCCTAAGCT
>CALSAF010000154.1:0-11801 GCA_943372805.1 Rhizobium sp. Q54 | reverse complement strand
AGCCCCCGCGTCTGGCCGATGACGCCAAGACGGATCGCCACCGAGACATATTGTGAGACCTGCGCATGCAGGAAGGCCGCGACGGCATCTGCTCTCTTCACGCCATGCGCAGCAGCCACGGCGCCAACGGCGGCGCTGTAGGTCACGGTTCCCGTCAGGTGCCGGATCACAGGATGCGGCCAGGCAGCGGCGGCCTTGACGAAAGCCTCGCCCAGCCGGGTAGTTTCTCCGTGCCGTTCGGCAGAACCTGCAAGCGCCGCAGCAAGGGAAAGCAGGTCCCCCAGCGGTTGCCCATCCTCCTGCAGGCGGTGTGCCTCGCACAGCAGGATCGCGTCATTGCGCAGGCCGCCATCGCTAAGCACAACACCGAGCCACGCCTCAAGAGCGTCGCCATCCCTGAGATGCCCCTCCGTTACAGCGCTTTCCAGGCCTGCCGAATAGGAGAAGCCGCCGACCGGGAAGGCCGGCGACAGCCAGGCCATCAACCGGAGCAGTGCCTGCCGCTCCTGAAGTCCCTCGGCAGCGGTATCAGTCATGGCCATGACCATGTCCGGCTCCGTGGCTGCCGTGGGCATGATAGGCGCCGCGCACCGGCTGGAACGGCTCGATCACCTCGGTCACTGCAGCTCCAAGGCCGGACAGCATGTCGCGAATGACGTGATCACGCTGGATCAGGATGCGATCAGTCTCGATCTGAGCCGCCAGATGGCGGTTGCCGAGGTGCCAGGCAAGCTCGATGAGATGCAGGGCATCACGCGGGCGAATCTCGAACAGTCGCTCCGCCGCCGCCTGAATCTCGATCGTCGTGCCGTCGTCGAGAACCAACCTGTCCCCATGGTGAAAGAGCACGGGCTCCTTGAGGTCGAGCATGACCATTTCGCCATTGTCGAGATGCAGCAGCTTGCGTCTCAGATGACGGCCGTCATGGGGAAGAACAACGGTCCCTTCCGGCGCATCCGCAATGGAACCGGCAGGTTTGAAAGACGTCGCACGCTGCATGAAAACTCCGACATGGCTGTTTTTTGAACCATGCACAGGAAGAAGGCAGGCGGCAAGATCGTTCTTCAGCCGCGCAGGCTGGACACACCAAAAAGCCGGGTATCGTCTCCCACCTCATGAACGTAATCCGGCTTGGGCTGGCACAGGGTCCGCTCGTGGATCACCCGGTCGCGACCGTTGCCCTTTGCAACATAAAGGGCCTGGTCGGCAGCGGCATAGACGCTTTCGGCACGAAAGCCGCGCTGGAACTCGGCCACTCCCACGGAGATCGTCACCGAGAGCTCGACATCGTCGAATGTGATCGCTTCAGCAGCCACGCAACGCCGTGCCAGTTCGACCTGCACCAGCCGCTGCTCCCAGCTGCCACCCTTGAGGATGACGCCGAATTCCTCCCCGCCAAGCCTCGCCACGAGATGCGCCTCGCCGAACACGCGACGCAACACGGCGGCAATCGCCTGAAGAACCTGATCGCCAGCCTGGTGGCCCAGACGATCGTTGATCAGCTTGAAGCGGTCGATATCGATGATCGCCAGCGAGGCCTCGCCATCGATCCGGGTGAAGGCGTCGTTGAAGGCGCGTCTGTTGGCGAGACCGGACAGGCTGTCAGTTCGGCTCAGCCGCTCGAACTCGGCCCGGGAGCGCGACAGATCCCGAATGACATGACCAGCGATGAAGGCGAGCACACCGGAAAGGACCCCACCGAACATCCAGGAGAACACGACCGTGAGCCTGATCATCTGATCGACCGGCAATGCAAGGATGCGCAGTCCATAGAGCAAAGGCAACGAGCAGAGACCGGCGACACTGGTAAGGATGATCGATCGAAAGCTCACCGCAAGGGCGAAGCGCAGGATCCCACCGGGGTTTTCCAGCCCCCCGAGATCGATCGGCTGCCAAAGCCACTTTCCGATGCGAATCACCGCCTGCTCCTTCATGAACATGCTTCATGGATTAGGCAGCACGGCTTCCCCAATCCCTAAGGGAATCATTCAAATGCGATGCATCATGCAGATGCGGGAAGAACAACCTAAAAAGGCCGAAGTCACAACTCTGAAATGAAATGAGATCACAGACACACCCGACAAAAGTCTGGCATCGCACCGCAGCCTGGCGGATGACAATCGCAATGCAGTGGAGGCCTTTTCAGCGTCCTCGGCCACTGTTGTGCAGATCTATGGAAAGGTCGAGGAGTTGCGGCAGCGGCGTCCACCAGCCGGTCCGGATGCCGCCCGTGCGAAGCACCGCAGCGGTCCAGGTATTGCAGCCGACAAAGGCGTTGAAAGCGCCCTCCGCTTCGAAGAAGGCATCGTCCGCCCCATAGGCGGCGCTGGGGATGGGCACTGGCAGACCACCAGCGCGGACAAAGCTCGCGCGGATCGCCGCGATCATCCGGTTGCGCCCCTCCTCAGAGATCATGAGAGGTCGTACGGAAGGGTGGCTCTCGTCGATAGGGCCGGCGACAGAGACATGCAGGACGGAGCGATCGACGCTCAGCGCCTTCAACACCGGCAGCGGCCGGATATCGCCCCAGGTTGGCGTTTCGATATAAAAGGACCGCCCGCCCCAACCGATGATCAGATACTCGACCCCGGGCATATCGACCGGCAGGCCGGCCGGGGCGAGATCGGCAAAGGCCGCCCGTACCTCGTCATCTACCGGCAAAGCGATGTCGGTATGGATGGGATTGGCGAGCAGCAGGATCTGGCTTTCGCCCTGGACGGCAGCTTCTGCTGGCGCGGTCAAAGGGCGGGGCACGAACACACCCATGGCCAGCGCAACGAAAAGGGCGACCATCAGGCCGCCCATCCATTTCATCAGCTGAGTGGCAAAACGCATCAGAACAGGAAATACCGCTGCGCCATCGGCAGCTTGGTTGCCGGCTCGCAGGTCAGAAGCTCACCGTCGGCGCGGACTTCGTAGGTTTCCGGATCGACTTCAATATGCGGCGTCAAGTCGTTGTGGATCATCGACTTCTTCGAAATGCCGCCACGGGTGTTCTTGACCGCAACCAGCTGCTTGGCGACACCGAGACGGTTGCCGAGGCCGGAATCGATTGCGGCCTGGCTGACAAAGGTGACGGAGGAATTCGTCCGCGCCTTGCCATAGGCACCGAACATAGGACGGTAATGCACCGGCTGTGGCGTCGGGATCGAGGCGTTCGGATCGCCCATCGGGGCGGCGGCAATCATGCCCCCCATCAGGATCATGTCAGGTTTCACACCGAAGAACGCCGGATTCCAGATCACGAGGTCGGCGCGCTTGCCGACTTCGACCGAGCCGATCTCGTGGCTCACACCATGGGCAATGGCCGGATTGATCGTGTACTTCGCCACATAGCGCTTGGCGCGCATGTTGTCGTTGTCACCTGTCTCGGATGGCAGCGCGCCGCGCTGGCGCTTCATCTTGTCAGCCGTCTGCCAGGTGCGGATGATGACTTCGCCGACGCGGCCCATGGCCTGGCTGTCCGACGAGATGATCGAGAAGGCACCGATATCGTGCAGAATGTCTTCCGCCGCGATGGTTTCCTTGCGGATGCGGCTTTCGGCAAAGGCGATATCTTCCGGGATCGACGAGGACAGGTGATGGCAGACCATCAGCATGTCCAGATGCTCGGCAACCGTGTTGACAGTGTACGGCCGCGTCGGATTGGTCGAGGACGGGATGACGTTCATCTGGCCGCAGATCTTGATGATATCAGGCGCATGCCCGCCGCCCGCCCCTTCCGTGTGGAAGGCATGGATCGTGCGGCCTTTGATCGCGCCGACCGTATCCTCGACGAAGCCGCTTTCGTTCAGCGTGTCCGTGTGGATCATCACCTGAACGTCATACTGATCGGCGACCGAAAGGCAGCAGTCGATGGCGCCTGGCGTTGTGCCCCAGTCCTCGTGCAGCTTCAGCGAGGTCGCACCTCCCAGAACCATTTCCTCAAGCGCGCCGGGCAGCGAGGCATTGCCCTTGCCGGCAAAGGCAAGGTTCATCGGGAAGGCATCGGCGGCCTCGATCATGCGGGCGATATGCCAGGGGCCAGGTGTGCAGGTGGTGGCCAGCGTGCCATGTGCCGGGCCCGTGCCGCCGCCCAGCATGCAGGTGAGGCCGGACATCAGCGCCTCCTCGATCTGCTGCGGGCAGATGAAGTGAATATGCGCATCCATACCGCCGGCGGTGACGATCTTGCCCTCGCCGGCAATCGCCTCCGTGCCGGGACCGACAATGATGTTGACGTTCGGCTGCGTATCCGGATTGCCGGCCTTGCCGATCGCAACGATCCGGCCGTCCTTCAAGCCGATATCGGCCTTCACGATGCCCCAGTGGTCGAGGATCAAAGCATTGGTGATGACGGTGTCGACGGCGCCGTTCGCGCGCGTCACCTGGCTCTGGCCCATGCCGTCACGGATGACCTTGCCGCCGCCGAACTTTACCTCTTCGCCATAGGTGGTGAAATCCTTCTCTACCTCGATGAACAATTCCGTATCGGCAAGACGCACCTTGTCGCCCGTGGTCGGACCGAACATCGAAGCATAGGCGGCGCGGGACATCTTGAAGGACATGGGCGTCAGATTCCTTAGACGAGGGAGGAAGCAAAGAGGGGTTGCAGCCGCATGATGCGGCCGCTGGCAATGTGGCGATCGACCAGTCGGCGCTCGGCCTCGAAGGGATGGCCGTCCCAACCGCTATGGCCGAAACCGGCAAGGATGATGGTTGCGTCGGCATGCGTGGGGTCTGACAGCAGCGCCTGGATGACCACCATGCCACTCGACGGCACGACATAGGGTTCGGCATCGAGCGCCGAAAGTGCTGCATCCAAAGCCGTATGCACGTCGCCATGGATGATCCTGTGCTGTTTGCCATTGGCCGTGGCAAAGGTCGCAAAACCATCGGTGTAGTCGTCGCAGAAGTCGTCAAGCTCCGGGTGGCTGATCGCGAGCTGAGGCTTCAGGTCGGCAAATTTGTCGGGATCACGCACCGACCAGATCTCCGACGTGCGGTGAACCGCTTCGCTATCGCGCCACTCCGGGTCGGCAAGCATCGTGGCTCCCGGGCGCCCGGTATTGCAGACTGCAATGATATCGGTCTTGCGCCCTGCCGAACCGAAATTGCGGCTGCCGTTGAAGCGGATCACCAGATCGGCTGCGTCGATCAGGGCAGCCACCCCGTCGTCCACCGGACCATTGCCCACGATCATGATCTGTCTAGCCCGAGCCATCGCGTCACACCCTCAATAGAGCCCGACCAGCGATTTCAGCTCTTCCGTGCGGCGCGTCGTCAGTTCCGCAAGGCAGGATGAAATCACCAATGGCTGCATTGAACCACCTTCGACCGAGTAACCTTCGACATCGCAGGCCGCGTCGCGATAGGCGAGCCAGGCACGCTGCGAAGCCAGAAGCCGTTTGGCTGCTCCATTGTCGTCCGAGGGTGGCGACGCCTTGTCCCATGCGATCATGGCGGCGCGCGTCTCGGCCCACTGGGCATTCATGGCGGCATCGGCTTTTCGATAGTCCTCGGCCGCACACTGGTTCATGTCGGCCTGGGTCTGGGCATTGTTGCAATCGACGTCCCGCACGTCCTCACCCGAGGCCGGCGCGTCAGTCAGCAATACGCAACCGCACAGCATCAGGATCACGCTCCAGTTCATCGGTCGCCCCATGCCCGTGCCCCCGCCTCGCCCATGTCAGAGGCTGCCCATGACCTGCTGGCGAAAACCGTAAACCTCGCGTTTGCCCGAGAGCGGGATCAGCGTCACCTGGCGCGTCTGCCCCGGCTCAAAGCGCACGGCGGTGCCCGCCGGAATGTCGAGCCGCATGCCGCGTGTCTTTTCACGCTCGAAAATCAGCCCGGCATTGGTCTCGTAGAAATGATAGTGGCTGCCGACCTGGACCGGGCGGTCACCGCTGTTGGAAACCTCGATCGTGACGGTCGGGTGGCCGGCATTCAGTTCGATTTCACCAGGTGCTGCAATGATTTGACCGGGGATCATGAATCGTTCCTTCAGCGAATGGGTTCGTGCACGGTGACGAGCTTCGTGCCATCGGGGAAGGTCGCCTCGATCTGCACGTCGTGGATCATCTCGGCAATGCCTTCCATCACCTGGTCGCGGGTGATGACATGCGCACCCGCCTCCATGAGATCGGCCACGGCCCGGCCGTCACGCGCGCCTTCGACGACGAAATCGGTGATCAGCGCAATGGCTTCGGGATAATTGAGCTTCACACCCCGTTCGAGCCGCCGCCGGGCGACCATGGCCGCCATCGCGATCAGCAGTTTGTCTTTTTCCCGCGGCGTCAGATTCATGCGTGCTCCAATGGCGTGATCGTCAGAGATTCCAGACTTTTGGCACAGACGCGCCCCCGCGCAAGGCCGAAATGACGGGTATGAGGATTTTTCTCAGGGCAAAGCCGTCGGGCGCCGCGACACGGGCAACAAGCTTGCCTTGCCAATGACTTACGCCGCCCATTTCTTCACCGATCTGCTCACGAATTGGGCGGACGAGCGCTTCGGCGCGCGGACTGACGAGGATGAGCGTGGCGAAGGCCACGCGCCCATCTAGAACCGCCGGCGAGGCCGCAAGACGGCCCACCTCGCCCTCGAGTTTGAGCTCCTCGGCATGCAGCAGTTTTCCGCCCTGGCGGATCCGCCAGCGGTCGCGCACGAGACCGGTATTCATCGCCTCGCCCATCGCCTTGCGTCCGAGCAGGATCGCCTCGACGGCGAGGAATTCGGCATCCTCGGCAAGATCGACCTCCAGCCGACGGGTGAGCGACGCATTGTCGAAGAGAATGCTTTCCTGCGGCAACCAGTGCATCCGGGCGCCCTCGCCTACCTCGATCCGGGTGGTGATGGCACCGGTGCCGGCCGAGGCCTTGTAGATCTTTTCGCAGGCCTGGGTCGTTGCGGTCAGAAAGCTGCCGGGGCCGGCGCGGAAACTCCAGTCGAACTGGTCGCCGCCCGTCACGCCGCCGGAAGTATTGATCGTCACGGCTTCGAGTTCATCGGTAAAGCTCTCCGGCAACCGGATCTTCGCTGCGCCTTCCTGATAGAGTTCGGCGATCCGTGTGCGTCCGCCGAGGAATTTGGTCACAAGCCGACCAACGCCTCGTGACCGCTGCGCACGCCCCGCCTTGACCGGAACACTCATCAGATCCACCGCTCAACCGCCTCCATGAAAGTCGTCAGACGATTGGCGTCGCATGATTTTCGCGCCGAGACAAGGCGAACTCATACGGTCAGATGGCGCCGCGCCTCCGGGGTATCGAGCGTTTCCGCCGTGCCCTGATGGACGATCTCGCCGCGATCCATGATGTAGACATAATCCGCCAGCTCCCGGCAGAAATCGAGATACTGCTCGACGAGCAGGATCGCCATGCCGGTCGTATCGCGCAGATAGCGGATGGCACGGCCGATATCCTTGATGATCGACGGCTGAATGCCTTCGGTCGGCTCGTCCAGCACCAGGATCTTCGGCCGTGTCACCATGGCGCGACCGATCGCAAGCTGCTGCTGCTGGCCACCGGAAAGGTCACCGCCGCGCCGCGACAGCATGCTGTCAAGAACCGGAAACAGGCTGAAGATGTCATCGGGGATATAGCGATCCTTGCGGTCGAGCGGCGCATAGCCGGTCTCAAGGTTCTCCTTGACGGTCAACAGCGGAAAGATCTCGCGCCCCTGCGGCACATAACCGACGCCGTTGCGCGCCCGATTGAACGGCGCCATGCCGTTGAGCTTGCTGCCGTTGAAGGTGATCGTGCCGGCAGACACCGCATGCTGGCCGGTAATGGCGCGGAGCAGCGACGACTTGCCGACCCCGTTTCGCCCGAGCACGCAAGTGATCTTGCCCATTTCGGCATTGATCGAGACGCCTCGCAGGGCCTGGGCTGCGCCGTAGTGCAGATTGACGTTTTCGACTGTCAGCATGATGCGGGTTCCTCGCTCGGTTGGTGCGAGGGGTTACCCCCCTCTGTCACTGCGTGACATCTCCCCCACAAGGGGGGAGAGTGGAGCCAGCCAGCCAGCCCCGCGATAATCTGAGAGCCTGAAGGGAGGCGAGCGGTCAGCGGCGTGCCGCTCTCCCCCCTTGTGGGGGAGATGCCCGGCAGGGCAGAGGGGGGTATCCCGAGAACTGTGCTCATCATCACCGCCCCAGATAGTTCTCGATGACCTTCTGGTCATTCGAGACGAAATCGATCGAGCCTTCCGCCAGCACCGAGCCTTCCGCCAGACACGTCACCTTCACCCCGAGATCGCGGATGAAGCCCATGTCGTGTTCGACAACGACGACCGAGCGGGTCTTGGCTATTTCCTTGAGCAGAATTGCCGTCTCCGCCGTCTCGGCATCGGTCATGCCGGCGACCGGCTCGTCGACGAGAAGAAGCTTCGGCTCCTGCGCCAGCAGCATGCCGATCTCCAGCCACTGCTTCTGGCCGTGGGAGAGATTGGCGGCGAGTTCGTCCTTGCGATGGGTGAGCCGCACCGTCTCCAGGATCTCCTCGATGCGTGCCTTGTCTTCGGGCGTCAGCCGATAGAAGAGCGTCGCGAAGACGCCGCGCTTGCGGTTGAGTGCGAGCTCCAGATTGTCCCAGACGGTATGGCTTTCGAACACCGTCGGCTTCTGAAACTTGCGGCCGATCCCGAGCTGGGCGATCTCGGCCTCGTCCTTCTTGGTCAGGTCGATCTTCCCGCCATCGAAGAAGACCTCGCCGCTGTCGGGCCGGGTCTTGCCGGTGATGATGTCCATCATCGTCGTCTTGCCGGCGCCGTTCGGGCCGATGATGGCGCGCAGTTCCCCAGGTTCGACGATGAAGGAGAGCGAATTCAGCGCCTTGAAGCCGTCGAAGGAGACGGAGACACCGTTGAGATAGAGCAGGCTGGACGTGGTCTTGTCGCTCATGGTCTCACTCCGCAGCCACGGGGGCCGATTGGGGTTTTACGTCGGTGTTCGCCGCGTCCTTGTCGGCGGCATCGCGGAACTCCTTGCGGCGTGCGAGATACTGCTGCACCGTCCCGACGATGCCCTTGGGCAGGAAGAGCGTGACGCAGATGAACAGCGCGCCGAGCGCAAACAGCCAGAGATCGGGGAAGGCGCCGGTGAAATAGCTCTTGCCGACATTCACCAGAATGGCCCCGATGATCGGCCCGATCAGCGTGCCGCGCCCGCCGACAGCAGCCCACACCACGACTTCGATCGAGTTGGCCGGATCGAATTCACCGGGATTGATGATGCCGACCTGCGGCACGAAGAGCGCACCGGCAATGCCCGCCATCATCGCCGAAACGACGAATGTGAAGAGCTTGATGTTCTCGACCCGGTAGCCGAGGAAGCGCACGCGGCTTTCCGCATCGCGCACGCCGACCAGCACCTTGCCGAACTTCGAACGGGTGATGCCGGACGCAATCACCAGGCATAGTGCGAGGAAGATCGCCGAGAGCGCAAAGAGCACCGCACGCGTTCCGTCCGCCTGGACGGAGAAGCCGAGGATTTCCTTGTAGTCAGTAAGGCCGTTATTGCCGCCAAAGCCCATGTCGTTGCGGAAGAAGGCGAGCATCAGCGCATAGGTCATCGCCTGGGTGATGATCGAGAGATAGACGCCGTTGACGCGGGAGCGGAAGGCAAACCAGCCGAAGAAGAAGGCGAGCAGGCCAGGCACGATCAGCACCATCGCCATGGCGACGGGGAACATGTCCATGCCATGCCAGAACCAGGGCAGCTCCTTCCAGTTCAGGAAGACCATGAAGTCGGGCAGGATTGGATCGCCATAGACGCCACGCGACCCGATCTGGCGCATCAGATACATGCCCATCGCATAACCGCCGAGCGCGAAGAAGGCGCCGTGGCCGAGCGAGAGGATGCCGCAGTAACCCCAGACCAGATCAAGCGCCAGCGCGAGCAGCGCATAGCAGAGATACTTGCCCATCAGCGACATGATATAGGTCGGCACATGCAGCGGGCTGTCGGGTGACGTCAGCAGGTTGAGCGCCGGAACGAGCAGAGCGAAAGCGAGGAGAATGCCGACCGCAATCAGGATCTTGCCTTCGAGTGCACGCAGGATGAAGCCGGTAATCATGCTTCCACCGCCCTTCCCTTGAGCGCGAAGAGGCCGCGCGGACGTTTCTGAATGAAGAGAATGATCAACACGAGCACCAGGATCTTGCCGAGCACAGCACCAACCGAGGGTTCGAGGAACTTGTTGAGAATGCCGAGCGACAAGGCGCCAACGAGCGTGCCCCAGAGATTGCCGACACCGCCGAAGACCACGACCATGAAACTGTCGATGATATAGGCCTGACCGAGGTTCGGAGAGACGTTGTCGATCTGGCTGAGCGCCACACCGGCAATGCCGGCAATGCCGGAGCCAAGCGCGAAGGTGAAGGCATCGACCCAAGGGGTTCGAATACCCATGGAAGATGCCATGCGGCGGTTCTGGGTCACGGCGCGCATCTGCAGACCGAAGGCGGACTTCTTCATCAGTGCAAGCAGTGCAAAGAAGATGGTGAGCGAGAAGAGCACGATCCACATGCGGTTCCAGGTGATCGTCATGCCGCCCAGCGCAAACGAGCCGGACATCCAGGAGGGATTACCCACTTCCTGGTTGGTCGGGCCGAAGATGGTGCGCACGGTCTGCTGCAGGATCAGCGAAATGCCCCACGTGGCAAGCAGCGTCTCCAGCGGGCGGCCATAGAGGAAACGGATGACGCCGCGCTCGATGACGAGACCGATCAGCGCCGTCATCAGGAAGGCGACGGGTAGCGCAATCGCCAGCGACCAGTCGAAGAGTCCGGGATAGCTGGTGCGGATCACCTGCTGCACCACGAAGGTTGAATAGGCGCCGATCATCACCATCTCGCCATGCGCCATGTTGATGATGCCCATGACGCCGAAGGTGATGGCAAGGCCGATGGCCGCGAGCAGCAGCACGGAACCAAGCGAAATGCCGTACCAGACGCTCTCGGCAGTGTCCCAGAGCAGCAGTTCGCCTTCGATCTTCGAAACGGCAGCATCGAGATCGGGCCGCAAACTCTCGTCAATTGTGCCGGCCACCGACATCAGGATGCTTTTGGCCGGTCGGCCACCGATCGACGCAACCGCTGCGATCGCATCGCGCTTCTCCTCGATCGAGCGGTCAGAAGCGAGAATGGACACCGCCCGTGCCTGCTCCATCCGCGACTTGACTTCGGGATCCGTCTCCTTGGCCAGCGCAGCCTCGACGAGTTCGAGATTTTCGGCGCTCGGAGACTGCAGCACCGCCTGGGCCGCCGTGAGACGGACATCCCGGTCGGAACTGAGCAGCGTCAGCCCGCCCAGCGCCGAACGGATGGCGCGGCGCAGACTGTTGTTCACCTTGACCTTGGTGAAGGCGCCCTTCGGCTCCTCGCCGATTGTCTCGCCGGTGAGCGGATCAATCGCGGCGAGATTGCTGCCGGCAGCCTTGGTGATGACGACGGCACCATCCGACTTGCGGACGAAAAGATCGCCTTCGGCAAAGGCTTCGAGCGCGGGAACGACGCGCGGATCGCCTGTCGCGGCGATCTGCCCGAGCAGCTCCTCGGCCTGCTTGAAATTGGCCTTGCCCAGCGCGTTGATGAGATCTCGTGGATCGCTTTGTGCCAGCGATGGCGCGGCGAGTGCGAGGAGGGTGAAGAGGAGTGTGATGAAACGAATAAGCATTCTGTATCCCCCGGATGGCTAGCGGCGAGCTTGAGGAAGCCCTCATCCGCCTGCCGGCACCGCCTTCCTGAAAACCGGGGAGACGGGCTAATTCCGCTGAAGGCTGGTTCGAAAACACCCTCCCCTTGAGGGGGAGGGTCGAACC
>CALSAF010000153.1:0-11846 GCA_943372805.1 Rhizobium sp. Q54 | reverse complement strand
GGCACGCGGAGCATCCAGATCAAGAATCGCTTTTCGGGATGTATGCACATGGTCGGCGGATGCGCGTGACCTCTGCGGACCGCCCGCCAACCAACCGAATGTGTCGTGAGATGCGGCAGTTCGCCCGATTGGTCGGTGCAAGACATCTTGATCAAGGCCTTCTAGATTTTGGTTCTGGTGGAGGGCGTTGGTCTGTGGCTGCAGATCTTGCCGGGTTTCAGGTAACGGCTTACGAGCCCTCAGCTGCTCGGGTGCCGAGTCAATCAAGGATTAGGCAAATCACTGATCTCCGAGAGCTTGAGGGGGCTCAATTCTCTGCGGTAAACCTCGAACAGGTGCTGGAGCACGTGCCGGATCCATTGGGTTTGCTGCAGACGATCAAGTCTCTGATGCAGCCTGGCGGGGTGTTGCGCATATCTGTTCCAGACATATGCAAGCACCTGAACGGAACGTGGTTGGAAGACTATCCGTTTAATGGACGCGAGATGCATATCATGTCGCCATTCGAGCATCTCCATGGTTTTACTCGAAAATCACTGATTTCTTTGCTCGCCCGCTCTGGCTGGAGACTCGTTTCTGGCTTTGATCTGATTTCGGCGTCTCCTCTTCTCTTTTCACGCTATTTCCTCAGTTCTGCAGGGTTGCCAATTTCGAGAACACTGTTGTTTGTGGAACCTCAAGAATGCTGAGGTCGGATAACCGGGCCGGAGCTGAATTCGGGCCGCTTTCCGTCGCCTTTTGTCTGACCGCGTTGCTGCTTCTGCTTGTCATGACGGGCGGTCTCTTGGAATGGCTGGGGATACCCCAATCAGCCAGTCGATTTGCGGTGGAATGTCTTGCGCTTCTTCTGATTGCCTGTGGTGTAAGGCGTTGTGATCGTGCCTCGTTGGTAAGCGTGGCATGCGCGTCCATTCCACTCGTTTTGGCCTGGATCATCGGAGGGGCAAATGCCTTGGCGAGCGGGGCTTCAGCGCTTCAAATTGCCTTGTTTTCAAGGGAGATCGGTACTCCAGTTCTGTTTATGGCGGCATTCCTTCTGGCTCCTCTTGGGACCAGCGAGCGCCATCACCTACTCAAGCTCCTGCTTTCTCTGACGCTGTTGCAGGTGGCGGTTTGTGTGGTCAAGTTATTCTGGATAGGGGCCAATGAGAAAGGCTGGATCGGCACGATGCACCAATCGGCTGGACAGCTTGGCTTGCTGACGCCGCTGCTTGCCCTCGGGTTTATATGGGCGGTCGCCCTGGTTCATCGCACCCCATGGAAAGTCTTTCTCGTTGCAACGTCCGTCGGATTGGTCGCTGTCGCTTCCGAGAAGCGAGCGCTTCTCGTCATGATGCCATTGGTGCCCATAGGGGTCCTTGTTTGCCACGCAATCTTTCATCGCTTTTTTTGCAAGAGTTATAAGAGGGTATCGGTCTCTCTTCTGGCAAACTATGTGGCTTCTGCATTCATGTCTTGCGTACTCTTGATAGCTCTGGCGCTTTCTTCAATTGAGTCACTAAGATCGTCTGATTATTCTAAGCTCGGAGTTAATGGTATTTTTGAATATATATACGTATATATGACGCGAGATTTTGATTCGGAGATGAACAGATCGGACTTTTCTGTTGATGAGAACCTTAACATACAGATGGGGCGTCTGCGAATTATAGTCGTTGCTGTGGATATAGTTTCAGATAGTGACTTATACACAATGCTCCTGGGTGGCGGTGGAGGTCGCTTACTGGCGCATCCGAGACTGAATAACGGATCGGATGTCATGTATCGGGAAGTCGGGCTTCGCGGGCCATCAGGTCTGGCGGTTCGCCACTTGTTCGAAATTGGCTTTCTCGGCGTTTTTCTCGTATTGGGGTGGATGGGGTGGATGGTGGTCCTCTTGGTCAACAGCGCAGGAAGCGGTGCAAACCAGGTCCTTGTGCTGGGGGCGCTCGGCTGTGTCGGTGTGCTGGCCTTCGATTATCTCATTTACTCAGAATCCGGCTGGTATTCTGGAGTGCTTCTTCCGCTAGTCACATTTCTTGTGGCTCAGGCCATCACGAGTAAGTCTTCTTCGCTCGTGGCATAAGGCAGTGTTTTAAGGTCAAGCCTCCTGACGGCCGCCAGAGCACGATCACAGAAATGCTATTGAGGTTCTTTCATCGTCGATCGCATGATAATAGCAGTCAGGACTGATCTGCGGTCCCGATTTCTTCCGGGGGAGGGCTCAAGCGCCCACCGTCAGTTCGTTTCAAATATCCAGGAATTCCCGATTGCTGCACATACAAGAATCAACTTTTAGCGGGGTCTATAAGTTTTTGCGGGCCTGCCGCGACGATGGTGTCGACTACCGTCTTACCCCCAAAGCAGAGGCTACACCCTTCGCCAGGTGTTTCGCCATCTACATTTTGCACCTTCTGAGAGATGCTCAGCTGTCGGAACGAGCAATGCACTTCGGAGACGCAGTCGTCTCGGACGTTCGCGCAAGGCGTGGGGCTTTGAACGATGCGGCTGCGCTCAAGAGTAAGCCATACAGGCAACTGCTCACTTTCTCACTGAGCGCCCTTGCTGTGTTGCCGGGCAGGAGCCCGGCTGAACTGAATGACTTGGTCATAGAGCAACTCCCCCAAGATCTGGACCGTGAGCTCCATTTGCATGGATGCCTCAGAGGCGTTGCTGGCAGTGGAAACCAAGCGATGTTTCTAGCGATCTTTCTCCTGCACGCGAGGGACTTTGCCGGTCGGGATACAAGTCGCGATATCGAACTGTGGGTCAGTCGTCACCTGGCATCAATGAACAGCTACGGGTTCTGGGGGGGGCGAACGAAAATGACGCATCTTCAGTTCCAGAACGGCTATCATCAACATGAGATCTTGGAATACCTTGAGGTGGACAACCCGCATTCTACCAGATCGATAGATGCGGTTCTTTCGCTGGCTGATTCAGGCGGACACTTCGCACCCTATCCCGGTGGTGGAGGATGCTATGACTATGATGCAGTCTTCATGCTGACGCCTCACGGAGGAGGCGGAGGGATGCGGGCAAGTGAGCAGTTACGGACGACGGCCAAGGCGATCATGGGCGAACAAAACTCGGATGGTGGGTTCGCCGAGACGCTGCAGGTGCGCCCAAGATCGATCGCGAATTTCTGGCGGTCGGTAAATCGCGTATATGGAGCGCTTGGCAACGTGCCATTGCTTGTCGAGCGACTGCGGTATGCCGTTGCCTTGCAGCGTCCCAAACATAGCCAGATCCACACTCACTGGAGCGAATACTCGCGGGAGTGGAGCGAATCTGATCTTTGGGATACCTGGTTCCGTCTGCTGGCGATTGCAAGAATCGATGTGTGTCTTGATCCGAAAAGGGCGGTCGATTGGGGCTTTATCGACTATCCAGGGATAGGGTTTCATCCCTCCCTGAGGGCGCAGCCATGAGATTCCATTACATCTCGCCTTCCACTCTGCCATCGCTGTCTGCCAATTCGGTGCATGTCGCATTGCAATGTGATGCGCTCGGTCGAGAAGGAGTTGACGTTGTGCTTTATGCGAAACGGTCGGTTCCGGAGCCGGCCGCCTTGGCGAGCGCAGTCGGTGAAGCTTACGGCGTCAAGAGTGCACGGCTGAAAATCGTGAGCTACCACAGTACTTCTACCAAGGGAGACAACTTGCGAATTGCTGCAATGGCTGTTTTCGGAGTCCTGATGGATCGGCGTCCCAAGCACGTTCTTTCCCGGAATCTATATGCCGCATTTTTGCTCGCTTGTCTGTTCCGCTTGCCTCTCGTTTTTGAGACGCATCAACTGGAGACGGGCCTTCGCAAATGGATGCAGAGGCTTGTGATGCGCTGCCGTCACGTCACGACAATCGTCATCTCCTCCAGGCTCGAACAGTATCTGACTGAGCACCATGGGGTGCCCCCTCGGAACTGCGTGGTAATGCATGATGCAGCCCCCGATGGCATCGAACCTGTTCCGAGTAGTTCCCGGCGAACTCAACTGATGCAGATGGTTCCCCTTGCTGATATGCGCTGGAGGCAGGTTTGCGGATACTTCGGGCATCTGTATCAGGGGCGAGGTATAGAGGTCGTCGAGGCCATGGCAGATGCGAGGCCTGATTGTCTATTTCTAGTCTATGGTGGAAATCCCGAGGAGGTCTCGGCCAAAAGACTGGCGAACACTTCCTCCAATCTCGTGTTCATGGGGCATGTTTACCATCCGGTGGCGCGACAGCTGATGTGTCTGATGGATGTTTTGCTTATGCCTTATCAGGAGAGTGTCTCAATTGGGGTTTCTGGGCATGATACAGCGCGCTGGATGTCCCCGATGAAGATGTTTGAATATATGGGCTCTGGTGTACCAATTATCTCTTCAGATCTTCCCGTCCTGCGTGAGGTTTTGTGCGATGGGCAGAATTGCCGGCTTGCCTTGCCGACGGATGTGTCGGGTTGGGTGACGGCGCTCGACCACTTGCATAGTGAGCCAGGACTTTCTGATCGGCTGGGGAGTGCGGCTCATGTGCAATACCGTGAAAGGCACACTTGGAGCGCCAGGGCGAGGGGCATCCTGGTTGCTGCGCGGTGTCTTGCATGACATTCGACGTGTTTATTCTGGTCCCGTCGCCACATCCGACGGGCCCTGTGAAGGGGGCAATCGCGCTGGCGAATGCACTTGTTGCTGTGTGCAATGTCTCATTGGTCTATTTGAAAGAGGGGCCTGGAGCTGATGCCGAAGTGGATACCCGTATTGCGGTCATTTCCTTGGCCAAGACCGGAAGAACGTGGATCCGCAAGTTCCTGGCCTATCGAGCGCTCCTGAAAGCAAGTGGAGGAAGGTCCCGCACGTACTCAATTTCAATGTGCCTCTCGGCTGACATGGTGAACAGTCGGTGCAGGGATCTGGCAGTCATATGTGCAAGCGTGCGCGGTAATCTTCCAGAGAACTACCGTCACGAATACGGCGTTCAGGGTCTGGTCTTGTCTGTCGTGCATATGTGGCTATTGCGGTCATTCGATCATGTGGTCGCCATGACACAAGCCATGGCCGACCAACTGCAGAGGTTGGCCTTCTTGAAGCCGAAAGTCATCGGCAACTTTATAGACGAAATGGCGCTGGAGCCTTATCGAGGCGTACATTCGTGTAACGGCGGTCCGCGCTTGGTCTTTGTCGGTTCCTTAACTTCCCGGAAACAACCCCTTGTGCTCTTAAGCGCTTTTGCAAAGGTGCGTGAGTTTTACCCGAAAGCCACCCTCGACATCTTGGGAGAGGGGCCCCTCAGGCCCAAAGTCGAGGCGTTCATTGTCGCTGAAAATCTAAGCGACCATGTTCGGCTGCGTGGGCAAGTTGAGAACCCCTATCCTGTTCTCGCGTCCGCAGATCTATTCGTATTGCCTTCCAAATCTGAGGGGGTCTCAAGAGCGGCCATGGAGGCGCTTTTCCTGGGCGTGCCATGCGTTCTTCGAGATGTGGATGGCAATGGTGAATTGTTGGGGGTGGACGGCCCGAGTGCTACATTTCGATCGGACGATGAGCTACCTGTTGTGATTTGCAGGCTA
The DNA here is from genome assembly GCA_943372805.1 of Rhizobium sp. Q54. Lineage (GTDB taxonomy): Bacteria > Pseudomonadota > Alphaproteobacteria > Rhizobiales > Rhizobiaceae > Allorhizobium. The sequence goes on along the minus strand of CALSAF010000153.1, from coordinate 6,320 downwards.
TTGGACGATAGACAGGACCTTGTGGGGCGGCGGGGCCCACTTTTGCCCGCCACGTTTAGGCAGCAGACTTCTGCACGCCGATATCTGGACCTTATGGAAAACGCGAAATGACTGCTTCTGAAGATTACTTCAGCTACCTGAAGGGTCGTAGCCTGACGGGTTTGATTTATAGGAACTGGTGGCTTTACCCGCGGATCAGCCGCTATCTGCCAGGATCTGTTCTTGACGTTGGCTGTGGCATTGGTGACTTCCTGCGATTCAGGCGCGATGCAATCGGCGTCGACATAATTCCGGCGGCGGTTGACTGGTGCGGCACCCTTGGACTTGATGCCCGCTTGATGGAGGTGAACCAACTTCCGTTTGGCGACGCGACTTTCGATGGGGTTGTTTTGGACAATGTACTTGAACATGTCGCTGAACCTCACGCTCTGGTCACCGAGGTGGTTCGGGTGCTCAAGCCGGCCGCAAGGGTAGTCGTGGGCGTCCCAGGACGAAAGGGCTATGCGAGTGATCCAGACCACAAGGTATTCTACGATGAAGCGAAGCTGGTGGGCTTGCTTCAGAATTATGGACTCAAGCAGAAGAAGCTTTTCCACATGCCTGTAGAGGCGAAATTTTTGGATCGATTCCTCTCGCAATACTGCTTGTACGGAGTTTTCGAGCGTGGGTAGTGATGCAAGCGTCGGAGTTACTGTTTCGATCGTCAGTCACGGACAGGGTAGAATTGTAAGTGCTCTCTTGAGCGATCTTGCGCGTGTAAAGCCTGATGCGAAGGTCATTCTTACCTACAATATCTCTGAATCGGAGGTTGATCTACCTGAGGTCTTCGCTGAAAATGCAAATATTATCTGGAACGAGAATCCGAAAGGCTTCGGTGCTAATCATAATCAGGCTTTTCAATACTGTGATGAGCCCTATTTCGTTGTGGTAAATCCAGACATCCGGCTCAGTGAAAGCCCGTTTGAGGATTTGATGCGGCTTTTTTCCGATGATGAGAGTTGCGGTATCTGCGCGCCCAGCGTTGCTGATCCGACTGGAAGCATAGAAGACAGCGCGAGATATTTTCCGACGTTCGGTGGCCTCATCAAGAAAGTGATGCTGGGAGAGCAGGGGCGTTACCCCGTCATCCAAGGTACCCCCACGACCGTTGATTGGGCAGGAGGTATGTTCCTGATGTTCCGCGCTGACAAGTTCCGTGCGGTTAACGGCTTCGATGAAGGCTACTTTTTATATTACGAAGATGTTGATATCTGCGCCCGATTCTGGCGACGCGGGTGGAAGGTTGTGTACGAACCCCGCGCCCGTGTCACTCACGACGCCCAAAGGGCGAGCCACAAAAGTATTCGCTATCTTCGGTGGCATGTGAGCAGTATGGCTCGATATCTCTTTAAGCATCGCTCCCCCATGAGATATCTATTTGATTATTGATGCTCTGTTCTGTATTTAAGAAGATACTCATTCATATTTTGCAGCGCATATTTGTTTGGTTTCCAGCCTAGTTTTTCTGTCGTATCTCCGATGTCTGCTTCAAGATTTCCAATGATTTTCTCCAGGGCAGCGTTATTCTCGAACAGTCTGCTTTTCAAAATTGAAGACGCCAGTTTGCATAGCCACCTTGGCGCCTTCGTCCAGCCAAGTTCTTGAAGAATTTGCTCAGTGGAAACGCTGTTTCCGTCGGCTGCGAGGAAAACTTGATTGGCTGCGTTTGGATGCTCACTTGCGATCATGAGCAAGTCGCAGAGATTGCTGACATGCAGCAAGGATCGCCTATTTTGGATCAGCCCCAGTGGCGACGGTAGACCTAGTTTTCCCCACTTTGCCAGGGTCGCAATGTTACCCTTTACGCCCGGGCCATATACCAGCGTTGGGCGTATAATGACTATTTCCAAGCCTGTGTCTCTGGCGAGTTCCAGCAGGGCTTTTTCAGCTTCCATTTTTGAAATTGCATAAGGCCCCTCAGGGTTAGGTGAGGCGTCTGCCTTGAAAGGGCAGCCCAACTCTGTCCTCTCACCATTGACCTTTATTGTACTTACAAACACAAATCGCCGGACCCCGCAGCGGGCAGCGGAACGGGCAAGATGGAGAGATGCCTCTACGTTGGATTGGCGAAATTCCCTTAAGGGCTCACTCGACCGGTCATTCATCACATGTACACGAGCGGCGAGGTGAACGATTACCTCCACCCCGTCAAGAAGCGGGTCCCAGTTCATCTCGGTGGTATATGTCGGGATCCGGACCAGCCCTTCCCTATATGTTTGGGATACGCCAATGTATGGATGCGCCCTGCGATGCAGTTCTTCCATCAGGCACGTCCCTACGAAGCCCGAAGCGCCCGTCACCAGAGTGAATGTCATTCCTTAGCATCATCCCGTTGAGAACTGAGTGGGTCTGTCTGCGCCACGTCACCTTCTTCCTGGATTAACGAGAAAAGAATGGCTCTCGCCTCACCGCTGTCCTCGCGATCGACGGCAAGCTGGAGAGCCGCAATCGCACCACCCAGATCCTGATGGCCGATCGTTGAAGCGTCTGCCCGCATGATCTTCGGATGTGCCGTGGGTGTGGCGTGGTCACGGTTGTAGAAAAGTTCTTCGAACGGCTTCTCCCCTGGCCGCTTGCCGATCACCTGAATTGCGATTCCATTTTCCGCATTATCCTCACCCCTGATCTTAAATCCGGCAAGGCGGATCATGTTTTCAGCAAGGTCTCCGATACGGACGGGGTGTCCCATGTCGAGAAGAAATACATCGCCACCCTCGGAAAGGGCGCCAGCTTGCACAATGAGTTCTGCGGCTTCGGGGATCGACATGAAGTACCGTGTCATGTCTGGATCCGTTACAGTCACAGGGCCTCCCTTGGCGATTTGCTGTTTAAACAGAGGAACCACGGAGCCATTGGACCCGATCACATTGCCAAATCTAACTGCGCAGAATGTCTGCTTGCTCCCGCTCTGTAATGCCTGAGCCGCCCGCTGGCGCACGATCAACTCAGCCCAGCGTTTTGTCGCTCCCATCACGTTGGCCGGCCGCACGGCTTTGTCGGAGGAGATAAGGACGAAACTCGACACATTCTCTGCCGTTGCAGCCTGGGCGAGGGTGAGTGTGCCAAACACGTTGTTACGAATACCCTCAAGGATATTTGCCTCTAAGAGCGGAACGTGTTTGTGGGCCGCGGCGTGATAAAGCACTTCGATCCCGTTTTGCCGTATCGTCCTTCGGACCAGCCGTTCATCGGTAACGGAACCGAGGATCGGCACTATTTCCGGTCCGCCTTTGTTCGTCAGTTCCTGCTCGATCTTGTAGAGAGCATATTCGTTTGCTTCAAAAAGGACGAGTTTAGCCGGTTTACAAGTTGCGATCAGGCGACAGAGCTCCGACCCGATTGATCCGCCGGCTCCGGTCACCATGACGGTCTTTCCGCTGAGCGCGCGCGCCAGCAGACCCTTGTCAGGCGGCACGAACGAGCGTCCGAGCAACTCATCAATCTCGATTTCCCGAATCTGATTGACGATGTATCTGCCATCGACGATATCAGAAATGTCCGGAACGCTGCGCACCTTTATTCCCAATCCTGCCACGCGCGCGATTACCGTTTGACGCGCTTCTGGTGGGATGGAAGACATCGAAAGCACGATCTCGCGAATTCCGTATTGATCAACGAGCCGCGGCAAGTCGAGAGGCGAGAAAACACGGTATCCGCCGATGTCACGACCATGGTTGGCCGGATCGTCGTCAATCAATCCCATCACATACCTGTTCCCGTGGCCACGCAAAGCGCTTGCCAGTTGGGCGGCGGTTGCTCCTGCTCCATAGATAAATGTCGGTTCTTCGTTGCGCCTAAGGCCTGTGCCCGCACTTAGCACCCACTTTGCCGCGAACCTGGAACTGCCGACCATAAGCGTCCCAAGTACGAAATAGAGCACCGGGACCGAACGCGGTACGATGCCTTGACCTGACATTTCGGTGAGGAAGACGATAATGACCCAGCACATCGTTGCGATCATCATCGCTCGTAAGATTGTCCAAATCGCGGCTTCCGGAAGGTAGCGAATTACAGATCTGTAAAGTCCCAAGCGAATGAAGACTGGAATGGCGACTGCAATTGCCAGGAAGGCTAAGACTAATCGTTCTGGCGTGATTGCGGGAGACCAGTTGGAAAGGCGCAGCGCATACGCGGCCCAGATCGCACTGAGCAGCAAAGCGCAGTCAATCAGGATCATGACGAGCCGCTTCAAACGCCTTGGAGTGCGAATGATCCGATCGCGAAGTCGGCGAACGAGGGGGTGCTGAACGAGTTCTGAATCTGTCATTGGTTCTCGCCCGTATTCCCTATCTGGTTTTGGGGTTCAATGGGATACGCCCTTGGCGCCGGCGACTTTAAGCGCCGTCAGGATCAATATCCGCAAATCGAACATGAAGCCCTGACGCTGCAGATACTCGGCGTCATAGGCAACTTTCAAGGGAATTTCCAGTTCATCCCGCCCATTGACCTGGGCCCAGCCGGTCAAGCCCGGGGGAAGAGTGTGCACGCCTGCAATTGTCCGTGCTTCGATGAGATCGTCTTGGTTGAAAAGGGCAGGGCGGGGCCCCACCAGGCTCATCTGCCCCTTCAATATACACCAGAGCTGAGGTAGCTCATCGAGGCTGCTTTTTCTCAAGAAGCCTCCGATCGGGGTCAAATGCCGGGAAGGGTCGCTCAGCAGATGTGTGGCGACAACAGGCGTGTTAGTCAGCATGGTGCGGAACTTCGGCATAAGAAAGATGTGGTTGTCTTTCCCGACACGTTTGGACCAGTAGAGCACTGGACCCGGTGAGCTGGCCCACACGGCAATCGCCACGATTGCCATCGGGATCGCGAAGACCAGTGCAGCGCAAGCTGACACGAGCACATCGAAGAGGCGCTTCAGAACCATATTGCGAAACTTCCCCAATCCATTCGCTAGTGCTTCATAGGGCAGTTCATAACGTGTCGCCAGTCTCTTGAGGATGCGGCCCACAAGCTGTTTGCTTGGTTCAGTCTAAAGGGAGGCTGGAGCCAAAGGCTTCATCTGGATCTCTAAGGCACATGCAACACGTGCTCAGATACAGGCCTTGCAGGAGAGGTCAATGGATGGCTTCGGGCTTATCATGAAGCAGCTGGAATTCCTGAATGGCCGACTGGACAAGATCGATGAAGCCGGTTCGGAGCGGGGCGCCGGATCTGGGGGACGCTGAACCAGCAGACGTCGCGCACGCTCTTGTCGACCAGCGCTTTGTGCGGCTCAAAGAGAGCGTCAACGGGCAGGCGCTAACGCTGGCGGACAGGACCTGAAAAAGAAAGCGGAAGGGGCGGGGTGTCTGGTTGGCTGGGACAAAAGCTCTGGGTGGTCGGATCGGTGCTTCTTACCTTTGCGGCCTGGCTCCAATACCAGTTGGGCGACCGTTGCGGCCACGATCAAGTAGCTGCTAGGGCGCGTGCCATGAACGTGTATGTCTGCGTGCTCATTTCGCTATGGGCCTCACCGGTGTTTGCACTTGCCGAACTATCCAAAGAGGTCGAGGAGGGACGGCAGGTGCCGACGGCGCTTTCCTCGGTTTCAGTTCCCTGCCTTCGCGAGAGTGATGAGCGGCGCGTGGCCGTGACGTGGGAGATCCGCAACGCGGTCACGGGAGAGAGGCGGAACATAGGCAACCGTTAAATTGTCTTTAGGTGCTGATCTATTCCGGTTCTGAGATTGCCCGTCGAAGGGCTGTGAGGACAAGTCGTTCCAGTCGCTGCGCTCCATGACGGGACAGGTGGCTGCGATCGGTGTAGAGGGAGCGGGAGCCGTCAGCGACTTCGCACCTGCCTGAGGGGCACAGGGCGTCGCGGGGCTGCAGGTATATCGCAAACGCCTGCTTGATCGCCTCTTCCAGATAGTCGGCCTCGAAAGTTGGCGGAGGCATGTGTCGATCTACACCAAACAGCTGGTCGAGATCTGTGAAGTAGATCCGCTTTGCGAGGGCGGTCGGGACATCGCGTACATAAACCGGCACCTGGCCGATGATAACCGGTATGGCACCTGCTGCGCGGATCGCTGCCATGGCCTGAATGACCGCTTGGGTCAGTTGCGGCGCATCTGCAGACAGGAGCAAACCGTCCATGGTGACTGCATTTGACGTGCCGTAGGATTGCCAGTTCGCTGCCAGTACGACGATCTGGAACTGTCCCTCCGAGACTGCCTTGAGCACCGCGTCGTTGACCGCACGACAAGTCGACTTCTCCGTTGCGATCGATGGTAGCGGCGGACAACCGTTGTGCGTGATGACGCGCAGGTCAAGCGCAAGCTCCGCAACTGCGGTCTC
>CALSAF010000152.1:0-12012 GCA_943372805.1 Rhizobium sp. Q54 | reverse complement strand
GATGCCGGAGGACTTGTAGCCTCCTGTCGGCAGAATGTGATCGCGCGAGCGCCCGTAACGGTTGATCCAGATGGTGCCGGCCTCGATGCGTCCCAGGCTCTTCAGGGCCCGGGAGAGGTCACGAGTATAGATCCCGGCGGCAAGGCCATAGGTGGGATGATCTGCCAGGTTGAAGGCCTCTTCTTCGGTCTCGAAGGTCTGCAAGGTCAGGACCGGCCCGAACACTTCCTCGCGCACGGCGGTGTTGTCTTGGGCAACATTGGTGAGCAAGGTTGGCTGATAGAAGTAACCTGGGTGGTCCATTTCGCGAGCACCAGCCAGTACCTCGGCGCCCTCGCTGATCGCGGCCTGCACCAGACCATGGACACGGGCGCGCTGGCTGGCCGAAATACAGGGCGAATAGGCGGTCGCCTCGTCCCAGCCATGTCCGGGCTGCTGTCCACTCATCAGCCCGATCAGTCGCTCCGCCAGTTCATCGACGATGCTCACATGGGCGATCACCCGACTTCCGGCAACGCAGGCCTGGCCACCGTTGAAGAGGATGGAGCGGGCGATGCAATCAGCAGCCAGCGCGATGTCGGCATCGGCAAAGACGAGCTGCGGGCTCTTGCCGCCAAGCTCCAGCGTCATCGGCTTGATGCCGGTGCGCGCGACATTCGCCATGATGGTCGCCCCTGCGCCGGTGGAGCCGGTGAAGCTGACTTTGGCGATGTCCGGGTGGCCGGTCAGCGCGTTGCCGGTGACAGGGCCATCGCCGAGTACCACGTTGACGAGCCCGGCGGGAATGCCCGCCTCGACCGACAGCTCCGCCATGCGCAGCGTGGCGAAGGGCGTCATTTCCGAGGGCTTCAGCACCACCGCATTTCCTGCAGCAAGCGCGGGCGCCATCTTCCACCCCGCCATGGAAAGGGGAAAGTTCCAGGGGGTGATCGCACCGACGACGCCATAGGGCTCCGTCACAATCATGCCCAACTGGCTCCCAGCCGTCGGCACGACCGCGCCGCCCTCCTTGTCGGCAAGCTCGGCAAAGAAGCGGATCTGCTCCGCCGTCACGGCAATGTCGCCTGCAATCAGCTGATTGATCAGGCGGGTAGAGGGCACGGCTTCCAGCTGCGCCAGTTCCAGCCCGTGTTGTTCGAGCAGATCCGCCCAGCGGAGCAGTGCATTGGTTCGCTCACGCGGGCGGCATGTGCCCCAGCCACTCTCCTTCTGCGCCTTGCGGGCGGTGCTCACCGCCCGGTCCACCATGGCCGCATCGGCGACCGGGCAGCCGGCGAATTCGACGCCGTCCGACGGGCGGTGCATGGCCAATACGGGGGCATCCTCCACGAAGCTGCCGCCGATGAAATGGCCGGACCGGAAGGGAATGGAGGCGGGATCGAAGGAGAGGGACATGATTCTGGCTCCGGTAAATCTGAGGAGATCCTAGTGTCGTGTGGTCGCAAGCATCCGCCATTTGTCTGTGGCGGGCGGCGGATTGCTCTGTTCGCAAGGGTGCTGACGCAATTCTGTGCGGCGGCCTCCGGCGGGCCATGGCGGAAGGGAAGGTCTGACGGCTGCTTTGCCGCAGGATCTCCTGCTGCAAGGCGTCTCTTCGGCATGAACTGCGCGGCAAAGCGCGGATGATGCTCGGCACGACGCTATTGTTTTGGAACGGGGATTTTGCAAATGGGTGTTTCTGGTGCGGCTCTTTCGGTCGAGGCGCTGTTGGCCGATCTCGTGGCCTTCCCCTTGCTGCCGGGTGCGGGGAATGACCCGATTGCACAGTATGTGCGAGGCTATCTCGCCGCCCAGGGTGTGCAGTGTGCCGTGCTGCCCGGTCCGGAAGGCGATCGGGTGAACCTCTTTGCCACCATCGGCCCCAAAGGCGTGCCGGGTTACGTGCTCTCGGGCCATATGGATGTGGTCTCGGTCGAGGGGCAGGTGTGGTCAGCAGATCCCTTCCGCCTGAGCGATCACGGCGGGCGACTGACAGGGCGCGGCACCACCGATATGAAGGGCTTTCTCGCCTGCATGCTGGCGGCGGTTCCCGTGTTCAAGGCGGCAGGCCTCAAACGTCCGGTACATCTCGCTTTTTCCTATGACGAGGAAATCGGCTGTCGCGGCGTTCCGCACATGATTGCAAAATTGCCGGATCTCTGCGCGCCGCCTGCCGGCTGTATCGTCGGCGAGGCCACCGACATGCAGCCGGTGCTCTCCCACAAGGGAAAACAGGCGATCGAGATCACCTTCAACGGCAAGGCGGCGCACAGCTCGCAGCCAGCGCTGGGGGAGAACGCCCTCTATCCAGCAGCGGAACTGCTGCTGTTCATCCGCGATCTTTCGGCACGGATGGAAGCGGAAGGCCCGTTCGACCCGCGTTTTTCACCACCGTCCTCGACGGTTGTGGCCGGTATCGTTTCCGGTGGGAGCGCGGTCAACATCATCCCGGATCTGTGCCGTCTTGCCTTCGAGGTGCGCTCGGTCCCGGGCGTGGCGCCGCAGGATGTGAGCGCCAAGGTACTGGAAGAACTGGATGCACTGGTCGCATTGGCCAATGCGGAAGGGCGTATGCTATCGGCCAACTGGAAGGAGCTTTCGAGCTACCCGGCGCTGCCGCCGACGCCGGATGCGAACTTTGTCGCGCTTGTGGAACGACTGTCGGGCGGTGCGGCGATCCCGTCAGTGAGCTATGGCACGGAAGCCGGCCTGTTCCAGGCGGCGGGTATTCCCTCGATCATCTGCGGCCCTGGTTCCATCACCCGCGCCCATCGCCCGGACGAATACATCCTTCGGGAGGAATTGACCGCCTGCATGAGCATGCTGGAACGGCTGGCGAGAGAACTGGCGGCCTGAAAGGCCGCCAGTGGCAGTGGTCAGTAGCAGACCACGTAGATCTTGCGCACGGTCTCGATGGTTCGCCAGGTGCCGACGAAGCCGGGCTTCATGACGAAGCTGTCGCCGGCCCGATAGGTGATCGGCTGCTGTCCGGTTTCGGTGATCTCCACCACCCCCTCAAGGATATGGCAGAATTCGAAGGTCTCGCCCTTGATGGAATGGGTGAGGCCCGGTGTTGCCTGCCAGACACCCGACTTGATCTTTCCGTCACGTGAGTCGTCCATCGCCCAGGTCGAGAACTCAGGATTGCCTGAGATCAACCTTTCGGGTGCGGGAAGGGCATGGGTGGGGGCGAAAGTCGGGTTGTGGTCAAGGGTCTTGATAAGGCTCATGGCTGTTCCGGATTGTGATTTGCTTCCATATCAATAGAGCCGGTCGCGACGCTCGTGTTGTGCTGTCTGCTGTCTAAGTGCAGGGTGTTATGCTGAATTGCTGTCGGCTCTCCCAAGATCCTGCGGCAGCTGCTTGACGGCCAACTCTGGACCGTCATATTGGCTTGCAGCGCCATCAACTTCGGCCAAGTCAGGCATTGACAAGAGAGGGAACTGAGGCGCAGCAGCAGGTTCAAGCCGCCAGTAACGATCGGTCGGTAAACTGCAGGTGTCGAAGGCGAGAAACAACCGCAGACTGGCGTCACGGAGTGCCCCTGTTCTAGGCTTTCTCAATGCGCTCCTGGCTTCTCTTGTCGAAGAAGTGCAGATTTTCCGAGCGCAAGGAAAGGCGCACCGTCTGGCCCGGCACCAGCAGCACACGCTCACGAAGCACGCAGGTGATTTCCTGGCTGCCCAGTTGCACCACAAGATGCGTTTCCGACCCTGTCGGTTCGATCACCAGAACGCTCGCCGCGATCCCATCCGGCTCTCCAAGGCGGATATCTTCTGGCCGAATGCCGACAATAACCGGCTGTCCAGTGTCCTTCATCGGTGCCATCGACAACGGAATACGGCCAACGCCTTCAAGCTGCAGCGCCGGCGCATCGCCGCCGGTCACTACCCCCTCCAGGAAGTTCATGGCCGGCGAGCCTAGAAAGCCGGCAACGAACACATTGCGGGGGTTGTCGTAGAGCTCAAGCGGCGAGCCGATCTGCTCGATATGGCCACCCTGCATGACCACGATCTTGTCGGCCATGGTCATGGCCTCGATCTGGTCATGCGTCACATAGATGATCGTGGTCTTCAGCCGCTGATGCAGGGCTTTGATCTCAGCCCGCATCTTGACGCGCAGCTTGGCGTCAAGATTGGAGAGCGGTTCGTCGAACAGGAAGACTTTTGGGTCGCGCACGATGGCGCGGCCCATGGCTACGCGCTGTCGCTGCCCGCCCGACAGTTGGGCGGGCTTGCGCTGCAGGAGGGGTTCAAGCCCCAGAATGCCAGCGGCCTTGTCCACCTTGGCCTTGATCTCCTCGCGCTTTGTGCCGGCAAGTTCCAGTGCAAAGCCCATGTTCTGGGCCACCGTCATTTGCGGGTAGAGAGCGTAGTTCTGGAAGACCATGGCGATATCACGATCCTTCGGCTCCAGACCGTTCACCACGCGCCCGTCGATGCTCACCGTGCCGCTGGTGATGGATTCGAGGCCCGCCACCATCCGCAATAGTGTCGATTTTCCGCAACCGGATGGGCCAACGAGGATAACGAACTCGCCATCGGCGATGTCGATGTCGATGCCGTGGAGTACCGCATAGGCACCGAAGGATTTCCGAACGTCGCGGATCTGGACGGTTGACATGGCAATTCCTCCCAGCGTCTAGCGCTTCGGCCTGACGCGGATCGCCAGGTTTGGCTTGCCCGGCAGTTCCACCGCGAATGCGGCGTCCGGGCGGCGTGGGCGCAAGGAAGCGCCATGGCGGGTCGGGTGATTGGCCGGCGCATCGACGAGCGTTGCCGGCGTCACGGTCATCTCCCACGTGTCGATGATATCGACATCATAGTCGCCGGGAACCTGCGGCAGGCCGGGAGACCAGATCACCGGCTGATGCTCGCCGAGGTAAATGTAGGTCACGTTGCCATCGCTTGCGCCGGAGACACGGCTCCAGGGCCAGTTTGCCTCGCGGGCAATCGGCGTCAGTCCCGCCCTGCAATCCTCTTCCATCAGGTCGCGCAGGAAGCCGATGCGCTTCCACGCTTCGCCATGCAGCACGCCACCCTTGGCCCACCAGAGAATGTCGTGCGGATGCATGAAGGTTTCGCCATGCCCGGCATAACCGCCGCGCAGCATGGTGATCCAATAGCGATGCACGAGTTCCTGGGCCGAGATGTTGCCCCAGGAGAGCATGATATTGCCCTCATATTCCGGTTCGTCGTTGATGACGGGCTTGCCATAGGCCTCCCGCCATTCCTGTGTGCGCTTCACGTCCCAGTTCTGGATGCATACATGACTGACCCAGGGCCGCCGATGGTCATAATTGGCATTCACATCGCCATTGTGGATCGATTTCAGGTGATGATAGGGATCGTTTTCCTCAATGATCTGGAAGTAGCGGTCCCATTGCCCCATCGGCTTGGTATTGAGGAGGAAATCATATTCGTTTGCGAGTGACCACCAGACATTGTGGTAGGCCGCCAGTCGCGCCGTCAGATAGGCGACATAGCGATAATCCTGCTCGGCGCTCATGTCGCAATAGCCCCAGCGGTCATAGGGATGGAAGATGATGATGTCGGCTTCGATGCCGAGTTCTCCGAGTGCCTTCACCTGATTTTCGAAATGCCGGAAGCTTTCCGGGTTCGGCCGATCGAAATCGAGTTCACCCTCCTGATCTCGCTCATAGATGTCATGCAGAGGCTCGTTGATGTTGAAGGGGTAGTCCTTGGGAAATACGCCCATGCGCATCTTGTTGAAGCGGGCCTGTTTCAGTGTGGCGAGCGTCTGGGCCTGCAGCGCCAGCGGCTGGTGGGTCCAGGCATAACAGGTGGTGCCGAAGGGCAGGAACGGCGTGCCATCGGCATGGGCGAAATGGAACCTGTTGGCCACCTGGACGGGGCCATGCACCGACGGGCGGGCCTGGCCTGCGGTGAAGGCGCCCACGCGTCCGTCCAGCTCCGCCGCCGAGGAGCGCGTGGTAAACTGCCATTCTCCTTCATTGTCAGGCATGAAACGGATCCTGTAGACGCCATCTCCATCATAAAAGCCTGGCACGCGCACGGTACGGCTCTTCTGGCTGAAGAAAGCTTCCAGTTCGACATCGATGAAAGGATTGCCGGAGGAGGGGCCTTCGAACATGGCTTCGAAGATATCCCATTTGGCGATTGTGGAATTGGTCATCTATACGTCCCTGATGTGTGAATTAGCCCTTGACCGCGCCTGATGTGAGACCCGACACGAAGTAGCGTTGGAAAATGAGGTAGACGATGGCGGCTGGCAGAACCGTCATCACGATGGCCGCATTGAGCTGGCCATAATCCCTGGAAAACTGTCCCTGGAAGGCGGAGAGGCCTAGCGGCAACGTCCACATTTCACGGTCCTGCAGGAGCACCAGCGCCATGGCAAATTCGTTCCAGGTTGCCACGAAGTCGAGGATTAGCAGGGCCGCGAGGACCGGGAGCGATACCGGCAGGAATATTCGCCGAAAAATCACGAAATGCGATGCGCCATCAATGCGGGCAGCCTCGCTCAACTCCTTGGGGATGCCGCGAAAGAAGCTTTGCAGAATGAACACCTGATAGGGAACGCCAAATGCGAGATAGGGCAGGATGACGCCGGGATAGGTGTCGATCAGGTGCAACCCGTTCACCAGCGTGAACAGCGGCGCCAGCATGACCTGGAACGGGATCATTGTCCCGAACAGGATCGCGAGCAGCAGCAGCTTTCGTCCAGTAAATTCGATCTTGGCCAGCGCATAGGCGGCCATGGCCGAAATCATGAGGCCGAGCGGCACCTTGATGGTGGTGATGATGACGCTGTTGAAGAAGGTCGTGTTGAACCGTCCCCGGTCCCAGGCGCTGGCATAGTTGCTGAACATCGGATCGACCGGTGGGGCAAATGCGCTGGAATTCATCACCGCCGCAGTCGATTTGAGCGAGGTGAAGGTGATGAAGACGAAGGGGGCGATCCAGATCACGGCGACGATGGCCAGCGTGATCCAGAGGCCCACCAGGACCCAGTCGCGCTTCGGTTTGTCCATCGAATGAGCGTCGATGACAGGAGAGGCGGGGGTCATTGCTCGACCTCCTCGTTTTTCTGGGTCCATCGCAGATAGGGAATGACAACCGACAGGGTGATGAGCAGGAGTACGACCGAGATGGCGCTGCCGCGTCCGAAGTCGAAGATCTGCATGGACTGGGTGAAGGCCCAGAGCGCCAGCATCTGTGTCGATTGGGCAGGACCGCCGCCGGTCAGGCCGTAGATGATATCGAAGGCCTTCAGCGACGAAATGATCGCCAGCACGAGAACGATGGTGATTGTGGGTTTGAGTGCCGGAAGCGTCACATAGCGAAAGACGTTCCAGCGTCCGGCACCATCGATGCGGGCAGCTTCGATCAGCGTCTTGCTGACGCCCTGAAGGCCGGCCAGAAACAGGACCATGGAGAAGCCGACGCTTTGCCAGACATAGGCGACGAATGCCGAGTAAAGCGCAATGTCGCGGTCCCCAAGCCAGTCCTGATTCCAGGCATCCAGACCAAGCGAGGTCAGAAGCTGGCCGAACAGGCCGAAAAAGGGATCATACATCCATCGCCACATCGTCGCGACAGCGATCGGTGCGATGATGACCGGCAGATAAAAAATGGCGCGCAGGCCGTTTCGCCCGAGGATTGGTTGGTTGAGACCAAGGGCAAGAAGCAGTCCGATCAACGGCGGAAAGATCGTTGAAAGGACCGTCCAGATGATGGTGTTGCGAAAGGCTCCCCAGAACACCGGATCACGCATGAAAATATCGGCATAATTGCTGACGCCGACGAAAGTCCTGTTGGCGTCGAGGCCGTTCCAGCGCTGAAAGCTCAAGGCAATCACGTCGAGCATCGGGTAGATGGCGAAGACGAGGTAGATGACAAGCGCCGGCGCGATCAGCAGGGCGGCCTGTGTTCTCTGGTGGGTCAGGATGGATCTGGACGTCACAAGACACTCCATGCACTCGGCAGGCACTGCGCACAGCGGCAAGGGGGTAGCGCCGGCCCGCAACCGGGCCAGGCGCCATGTTGCTGTCTATCGACGGTTGTCGATGAAGGCCTGAAGCTTGCCGCCGGCGTCTGCCGCAGCCCCATTCCCGCTCGCCACTTCGTTGATCACCCGGAAATATTCCGTGGTGACGTCAAGCGGGAAAGCCTGGTCGCCGTTCATGTAGACCTGGCTGTAGGCTGCGAAGATGTCGACCCATTTCTGGTCCATCGGGCGCAGGTTCTCATAGGCGACGTTCTTGTTGATCGAGGTGGTGCTGAACTTGCCAAGGCTTTCCTGCTGTACCGGCGTCGACACGAAATAATCGAGGAATTTTGCCGCCAGATCCGGGTTTTTGCTCTTGCTGCTGATGTAGTGATACTCGGCAAAGCCGTAGAGCCGGTTGGTGCCCGTCGGGAAGGGGAAGATGTCGTAATCGTCGAGATTACCGGCTTCCGCCAGCTGCTGCACCAGCCAGTCACCTTCCAGCATCATGGCCGCGCGACCGGCAAGGAAGAGATTGAAGGAGCGGGCGTTGTCGATGCCCATGAAGGGGCTCAGGATGTAGTTCTTGCTCCACTTGTCGAGCTCTTCGAAGGAAGCGGTGGCGCAGGGTTCCGTCTTCCAGTTTGCCTGCATGTTCTTCAACGCATCGTGTTTTTCCATGCCGCACTTGGATTCGAGGATCACGTCCATCAGGCGCATGACATGCCAGTTCACCGTGCCGCCAAAAGTGATGGCGGGAATGCCGGCCGCCTTCAGCTTCTCGGCGGCGGCGACCAGCTGGTCGTAATCCGCCGGCAGTTCGGTGATGCCGGCCTGTGCGAACAATGCCTTGTTGTAATAAAGCGCCTCGCCCTTGAAGGTGAAAGGCACCCCATGGCGACCGCCTTCGTAGATCTTGGAGAAGGAGGCTGCTGCGGGCACGAGCATGTCGTCCCACTTGTATTGCGCATAATATTTGTCGAGCGGCAGGCTGAGACCCGCCTTGATGTATTCCCCGCCGAGACCGAGGCCGGCCCAGCTGAAATAGATATCAGGTCCCTTGTCGGAGCCCGCCGCGACACGCAGCGCGGTCTTGTGATCATCGACGCCGCGCGTCACGAACTCGATATTGACGCCTGGATTGGCGGCCTCGAAATCGGCGGCGATCTTCTGGAAGGCGGCATTTGATGCTTCCGAAGCAAAATTCAGCGTCCAGAAGGTCACATCCTCGGCGGATACCGGGTTTGTCAGTAGTGTCAGCGTGGCGAGCACCGTGCTCGTCCGGAGCGCATTAGCGACCAGATTCATAACATTTCCTCCCGTTTTGGTAGTCTCTTCCTCACCACTTTTTAGATCTCTGTGGGTTTCGTTTGTCAATACGAATTATGTCATAGCTGACAAAAGTGCTCTCGAATTTGGCAGTTCGCTCTGCCAATTATGTCGATAAAGCAAATCTCGCGGTAGGGAGAGGACGTTTTAAGAAAATGGTGCTAGGCCTTCCTTCACAAGTGACATTAGTCCCATTAAATGGGAGCACGCGCGTTCCTCGCTTCGCTGCAAGCAGAGCGTCCCTGCGTGGGGTGGATGGGAAAGAGTCGATATGGCCAACATGATAAGCGGGGGGCTGCATGGCCTCCTCGACGAGCGTCAGGTTGATACTCCGGTGGCGAGGGTCGTGCGGGCATTGAGCGGCCATGGGGCCGTCAGCGCGGCGCAGATCGCGCGCACCACCGGACTGGCTCGATCCACTGTCTCCACTATCCTTGCGGACCTGAAGCGATCGAGCCTGGTCGTGGAGGTCGAGACGCGCAGCCCCGGCATCGGTCGCCCGGCGCTCGCCCATTCGCTCAATCCGGAAGCCGGAACCTGTCTCGGGGTCCATCTCGGGCGAAACGGGATCCGGGTCGTTCTCGCCGATGTCGCGCACAGCGTGCTTGCCGACATCGCCGTTCCGCTGGAAAGCAATTACCGGCCGGAAAAGGCGACACGTATTGCCAAGCAGGCGATCGACAACATCTATAAGGAGCACAGTCTTCCTTATTCTGGCCTGCTCGGTGTCGGTTTCGCGGTGTCTGCGCCGATCACGCCGAGCGGCCAGATCATGCGCGGCTCGCAACTGCCGGGTTGGCAGGGCGTCGATCTGCGTGCGACATTCGAGCCGGTGCTGCAGAAGCCGATCTTTGCCGACAATGAGAGCAATTGTGCCGCCCTGGCGGAAATGATGTGGGGAGCGGCGGCAGGCTTTGACAATTTTGTCCTGTTCAAGCTCGACCTGGGGATCGGGGGGGCGATTGTCGCCAATGGCAAGGTGCTGACCGGTGTCGCCGGTACCGCCGGTGAATTCGGCCACATGGTCCTCGATCCGCGCGGCGACCTCTGCAGCTGCGGAAATCGCGGCTGTCTGGAGCTTTACTGCAGCGGCATGGCAATCCTCGGCGTTGCCGAGCGGCGCCTGTCCCGCAGCCTCGGGATGACCGAGTTCATCAAGATCGCCCAAGGCGGGGATGTCGGCTTTCAGCGGTTGCTGGAGGACGCGGGCGAGGCCGCCGGTCGTGGTCTGGCGACGGTCGGCACCATCATCAACCCGGGGCTTTTCGTCATCAGTGGCAGCCTCGCGACAGCCGGCGAACTCATCATGGCGCCAATCCGATCCACCTATGCGCGGCACACGCTGGTCAAGCCGGGTGACGGCGAGGGGGCCAATCCGCAATTCGTCACGGGCAAGTTCATCGACAACGACAACTGCATGGGTGCGGTGGGGCTGGTGCTGCGACACCACGGGCGCCTGTCCTGACCGAAGGCCGGGCGAAGGTTCTGCCGGTGCGTGAGAATCGACTGTTTCCAACCTGTGACACCTCCGCCCGATGGGAGAGGGACCCTATCGGGCCGCTCTCAGATGAAAGCCACTGCCACCTCACCGTGCGTTCCCTTGGGTTCCTGCCGGCGCCTCGAGGCAATCAGGAACCTGGGGTCATGCAAACCGATGCACCTTGCCGTCCTCCGGACTGGCGAAAATCATCTCGTCCTGGGTGATCACGAAATCTCCCGGGACTCGGGCGACAATCTGGTGGAGCGCGGGGCTATCGAGATAGACCACCGTGTCCGCCCCCAGACGCTCGATATGGCGCACCCGGCATTGCCATTTGCCATGCGACCGGGAAAGCACGATGTGTTCCGGGCGGATGCCATAGGTCGAGCAGCCTTCATCGGCGGCGATCGCGCCGGTGTAGAGGTTCATCTTCGGGGAACCGATGAAACCGGCGACGAAGGGGCTGACGGGGTGGTTGTAGAGTTGCATCGGGTCACCGACCTGTTCGATCTGGCCGCCGTTCAGCACGACGATCTTATCGGCCATGGTCATGGCTTCCACCTGGTCATGGGTGACGTAGATCATCGTTGCGCGGAGCTTGGCATGCAGATCGGTCAGCTCCATCCGCATCTGCGAACGCAGCGCCGCGTCGAGGTTCGACAAGGGTTCGTCGAACAGAAAAACCTTCGGGTTGCGAATGATGGCGCGCCCGATTGCCACGCGCTGTCGCTGGCCGCCGGACAATGCCTTCGGCTTGCGATCAAGAAGGTGCGTGAGCTGCAGGCTTTCCGCCGTCCTCGCGACCTTTTCGGCAATCTCGCCCTTCGGTCTCCCCGCCAATGACAGACCGAACCCAATGTTCTCGCGCACGGTCAGATGCGGATAGAGCGCATAGGACTGGAAGACCATGGCGATGCCACGCCTGGACGGTTCCGCATGCGTCACGTCTTCTTCGTCGATCATGATCTTGCCAGAAGTCGAGCTCTCAAGGCCCGAGATCATCCGCAACAGCGTGGACTTTCCGCAGCCGGAGGGCCCTACGAAGACACAGAACTCGCCCTTCTCGACCTTCAGATCGATGCCCTTGATGACCTCGAGGCTGCCGAAGCTCTTGCGGATGTCCTTGAGAACGACACTGGTCATGCGACTATCCTTTGACGGCACCGGCGGTCATGCCGGCCACGATCTGTCGGTTGAAGAAGACGTAGACGATAAGCGGCGGGATGGTGACGAGCAGGATGTTCATGAAGAGC
>CALSAF010000151.1:0-12104 GCA_943372805.1 Rhizobium sp. Q54 | reverse complement strand
CACCCGCTTCTGAGCGGCGCGGGCAATGTAGACGATTTCGGTACCGTCGAGGATGGACGCCGACGCACTATGCCCGACACGTTCGGACAACTGGTCGAGATGCGGTTGCAGCAGCACAGGCAGCGGCGTGGCCGACAGCCAGGCATGACCAATCCTCAGGATCTTCGGCGTCAGCGAAAAGAACTTCCCGTCATAATCCGCATAACCAAGCTCCGCGAGTGTCAACAGGCAACGCCGCGCCGTGGCCCGATCGAGCCCGCTGATCTCGGCCGCCTCCGTAATGCTGAGCCTCTGGCGCTCCGCATTGAAAGCCTCGAGCACCCTCATTCCCTTGGCAAAACCGCCCATCAGGTCGCGCTCCCCGACAGCCATGCTTCACTCCCTTTTGTGCGAATATCGAACAAATATCAAATATCGCACAAATTGCTTGCTGTCGATGCGGGGGCGGCCGTATTTGTTGCCATGAGGAGGCGGCCAGACCGCGCTCGAGGAAACGGGAGTTCCCATGGACAAGACTATCCCAAGCCTAGCCCAGGCCGTGGCCGGCATCGGCGACGGCGCGACCGTCATGATCGGCGGCTTCGGAGGCTCCGGCGCGCCGATCGAGCTCATTCACGCCCTGATCGACAAGGGCCCGAAGAACCTGACGGTAATCAACAACAACGCCGGCAACGGTCGCATCGGCATTGCAGCCATGATCGATGCGGGTCTCGTGAAGAAGATGATCTGCTCATTCCCGCGATCGTCCGACCCCCGCGCCTTTACCGACCGTTACCTCGCCGGTCAGATCGAGCTGGAACTCGTGCCGCAGGGCACGCTGGCCGAGCGCATCCGCGCCGGCGGCGCCGGCATCCCGGCCTTCTACACCCCGACCGGCTTCGGCACGGAATTGGCAGAAGGCAAGGTCATAGCCGAGTTCGATGGCCGCAAATACGTGCAGGAGCGCTGGCTGAAGGCCGATTTCGCCATCGTCAAGGCGCATCTCGGCGACACCATGGGCAACCTGACCTACCGGATGGCCGGCCGCAACTTCAATCCGCTGATGTGCATGGCCGCCGCCAAGACCATCGCCCAGGTTTCGAAGATCGTGAAGCCCGGCGAGATCGATCCCGAGCAGGTGATCACACCCGGCATCTTTGTCGATGGCGTCGTTGAAGTCGCCAACCCGCAACAGGAAGAAGAGCTCATCCGAGCCGGAGTGGCCTACGCATGACCGACGCAGCTGCAATCGACACCCGCGAAGACATCAAGCTCTCCAACGCTCAGATCGCCTGGCGCGCTGCCCAGGACATCGCCGATGGCGCCTATGTGAACCTCGGCATCGGCTTTCCGGAAATGGTCGCCAAGTTCCAGCCGGAGGGACGTGAGGCCATCTTCCACACCGAAAACGGCGTCTTGAACTTCGGCGAGGCACCACCCGCCGGCGAAGAGGACTGGGACCTGATCAATGCCGGCAAGAAGGCGATCACGCTGAAGCCGGGTTCCGCCTTCTTCCACCATGCCGACAGCTTCGCCATGGTCCGTGGTGGCCATCTCGATGTCGCGATCCTCGGCGCCTATCAGGTGGCCGAAAACGGCGACCTCGCCAACTGGCGCGTCGGCTCCAAGGGCGTTCCCGCCGTCGGCGGCGCCATGGATCTGGTGCATGGCGCAAAACAGGTCGTGGTCATCACCGAACACGTGACCAAGGATGGCAAGCCGAAGCTCGTCGAGCGCTGCTCGTTCCCGCTGACCGGCGTCGGCTGCATCACCCGCGTCTATACGAGCCATGCCGTGATCGACATTGTCGATGGCAAGTTCGTCGTGCGCGAAAAGCTTGCCGCCATGACCATGGACGAGCTGCAGGCCATGACCGGCGCCAAGCTCCATACCGACGGTCCGGTTGCCGACCTCGTCGTGCCGGCTCTCTGAGGATATTGATATGACCGAAGCTTATATCTGCGATTACATCCGCACGCCCATCGGCCGTTTCGGCGGCTCGCTTTCCTCCGTCCGCGCCGATGATCTCGGGGCCGTGCCGCTGAAAGCCTTGATGGAGCGCCATGCCGGTATCGACTGGGAGGCCGTCGAGGACGTGATCTTCGGCTGCGCCAACCAGGCCGGCGAAGACAATCGCAACGTCGCCCGCATGTCCGCTCTGCTCGCCGGCCTGCCCGTCTCCGTGACCGGTACCACGATCAACCGCCTCTGTGGCTCCGGCATGGATGCCGTGATCACGGCTGCCCGCGCGATCAAGTCGGGCGAAGCCGAGCTGATGATTGCAGGCGGCGTCGAAAGCATGAGCCGCGCGCCTTTCGTCATGCCCAAGGCTGACACGGCGTTTTCGCGCAATGCCGAGATCTACGACACCACGATCGGCTGGCGCTTCGTCAATCCACTGATGAAGAAGCAATACGGCGTCGATTCCATGCCGGAGACAGGCGACAATGTCGCGATAGACTTCAAGGTCTCCCGCGAGGATCAGGACGCCTTTGCCGTCCGCAGCCAGACCAAGGCAGCGGCAGCGCAGGCCAATGGCCGACTGGCGAAGGAAATCACCCCCGTGACCGTACCCCAGCGCAAGGGCGATCCTGTCATCGTCGACCGCGACGAACATCCGCGCGCGACCTCGGTCGAGGCGCTGGCCAAGCTGAAGCCGGTCAACAAGATGGAAGGCGCCAGCGTCACCGCCGGCAATGCATCCGGCGTCAATGACGGGGCCGCTGCCCTGATCATCGCCTCGGAAGCCGCCGTGAAGAAATATGGCCTGAACCCCATCGCCCGCATTTTGGGTGGTGCGACGGCCGGCGTTCCGCCCCGCATCATGGGCTTCGGCCCGGCACCGGCCTCGAAGAAGCTGCTCGCCCGCCTCGGGCTCACGCAACAGCAGATCGATGTGATCGAGCTGAACGAAGCCTTTGCAAGTCAGGGCATTGCCACGCTCCGCGACCTCGGCATCGCCGACGACGATCCGCGCGTCAACCGCAATGGCGGTGCCATCGCGCTTGGCCACCCGCTTGGCATGTCGGGCGCCCGCATTGCCGGAACGGCAGCTTTGGAACTCAAGGAAACTGGCGGACGCTATGCGCTCTCCACCATGTGCATCGGCGTCGGCCAGGGCATCGCGATTGCCTTGGAACGGGTCTGACACAAGATTGAAGGCGCCCCATGTGGGCGCCTTTTCATGTCAAGGATTGAGGAAGGTCAGGATCAGCTGATGCACAGCACCTCCCGGTGACATCTCGACCTGGTCATATTCGCTGTGGCGCGCCACATGCGCATCCGAAATCGGCTTCAGCTGGGCCTGAAGTGCAGCGCGCACTTTCTTGCAGCCCGGATCGTTTTCATCGCGAAGACCGATCGACACGTCCTGGATCTGCTGGGTGAGGTCCTTCATGAACTGCCCGTGCAGTTTCTCATGCTCGACTATGCCGTCATAGAAGGCCTCCCACTTCGCAGCCACTTCGGGCGAAAGCTTTTTCGCCGGCTTCGGCAATGTGTAGGTGATGACAAGTTTCGGCTTGGCCGTCGCCAGCACACAGGCAGCCCCCTGCTGCTGGTAATCCCGCTGCCAGGTGAGTTTGAACGTTGTATGGGCGATGACCCGCCCGAGGCTGAGCTTCGGGCCCCGCGCGCCAATCGACTGATAGAGTTCCATCGGTGAACTGCCGCTGACAGTGTAATGCTCGACCCGCTCGGTGGCCTGCCAATCCGCTGCGGCCGCCACGGCAACAGGCATGAGAAGCACAACGCTGGTGAGAAGGCAGGGGATGAGCAACTTCACGCGGGTCTCGGCTCCAGATGGCGACGGCTTTCATTAACCGTCGGACCGCGACCGTTCAATGACGGATTCGTGTCCCTGGACACACGCTGCCCGGGAATTAGCGCTCGTGATTTTGCTCAATTTTAACGGATTCTGAAATACCATTACCCTTCGATCCATGATTGCGAAGGCCTAGAGTTTTGACAAATTCAGCTGAAAAAAGCGGTTCTGCGGCATGGATCCGGAAGGCCGTCACCCTGTTGCAGGTCCCGGCCGACAATCCCGCATTGACGGCCGCGCAATTCGACGCCTTTTCGAAGCAGGTTCCGCTGCTCTATTTCATCCTGGCAACCAACATGATTTCCCTGTCGGTGACCCATCAAGGGGCCGCTCCGGACTATCTGGTTGTTTACCTTCCAGCCGTTCTGACCCTTCTGTTTGCGCTGCGCTCGTTGATCTGGTTGCGCGGTCGCAACCGTCCAAGGACACCGGCCCAGGCCTTCAGGCAATTGCGCGCCACCAACATCCTGTCGTTCCCGATTGCCGTCGTCTGCAGCGCCTGGTCCATATCGCTGCTCCCTTATGGCGACGCCTATCAGAACGCACATGTGGCCTTCTTCATGGCCATCACCGTTATCGGCTGCATCTTCTGCCTGATGCATCTGCGATCGGCAGCCCTGATCGTCACCGTCACGGTCAACCTGCCCTTCCTTGTGGTCATGTGTCTGTCCGGGGAGCCGACCTTTATCGCCACTGGCATCAATGTCATCCTGGTGACGATGGCGATGATCATGATCCTCGTCTCGCACTACCGGGATTTCCGCCAACTGCATGAATCCCGCAACGTTCTGATGCTGCAGCAGCAGGCCCTGCAGGAACAGAACAAGGCGATGCAGGTTCTCTCAGACGAAAACCTGCGCCTCGCCAACCTTGACAGCCTAACGCTTCTCGCCAATCGCCGCAGCTTCTTCCAGATGCTGGAGAGCACCTTCGCCAGAACCCGCGAAGGTGGCGGCATGCTCGCAGTCGGCGTCATCGACCTCGATGGCTTCAAGCCGGTCAACGACCTCTATGGACACTCCGCCGGCGACAAGGTGCTGATCGAGATCGGGGCAAGGCTCTCGGCAATCACCGATGCTGGCCTGTCGGTCTATCGGCTGGGCGGCGATGAATTCGGTCTGTTGCTGGAGGGGAACTGCGCCGAAAGCGAGGTCATGGCGCTTGGCCAGAAGGTTTGCGAACTGATCGCCGAACGTATCAACATCGGCAGCGGCATGGTCCAGGTAACCGGCTCTGTCGGTTTTGCAGTTTACCCGGATGTCGGAGTGACAGGGCAGGAGATCTACGAACTCGCCGACTATGCACTCTACACCGCCAAGCGCCATCACCGAGCCGGCACGGTCATCTTCAACGCAGTCCAGGCCAACGAACTCAATCGCCAGAAGGTGGTCGAGGAGGCCCTCGTCTCTGCCGACCTCGAAAAGGAACTCTCGCTGGTCTTTCAGCCGATCACCTGTGTCGATCGCCGCATCTGCATTGGCTTCGAGGCGCTCGCCCGCTGGGAAAGCCCCCGCATCGGGCAGGTATCACCAGCCGAGTTCATCCCGGTTGCGGAACACAACGGTCGCATCACGCTGATGACGCGCATGCTTCTGGAACGGGCTTTGCAAACGGCCAGCCTGTGGCCGGATGACGTCTACCTCTCCTTCAACCTTTCGCCGCATGACCTGACGTCACCGGAAAACACGCTGAAGATCGTCTCCATCGTCTTGAAAAGCGGCTTCGACCCCCGCCGGATCAATTTCGAGATCACAGAAACCGCCGTCATGCATGATTTCGAGCAGGCCAGCGCCTCGATCCAAATGCTGCGGGAACTGGGCGCCGGCATCTCGCTTGATGATTTCGGCACCGGCTATTCAAGCTTGAACCATGTCCACAAGCTGCCGCTCACCAAGATCAAGATCGACGGCAGCTTCGTGCGCAACATCCACACCCGCAGGACAAGCTTCAACATCGTCAAGTCGGTGCTGGCGCTCTGCGCAGAGATGGAACTCGAGGCAATCGTCGAGGGTGTCGAGACTGAAGAAGAACTCCGCATCCTGGAAGGGCTCGGCGTGCGCGCGGTCCAGGGCTACTACTTCGGCAAGCCGATGACGGCGGAAGAAACCCGCGTGGTGCTGGCCGCCCAGAAGCAGGCGCTCGCGTCCTGATGTCAGCCGGTAAGGACCTGCATTTCCGCCTTGAGCGCCATGACCGTCAATCGATCGGTGCGTCGGATCACGCGATCGGCAAAGCCAAGCCTTGTTACCCTCTCCTCGCCGACCTCTGTCTGACTGCAGGAGGCATGCAGTTCCCGTACGCCTGATATCGCGAGAAACCGCGCGGCATTGTCAGGCCGGACGCCCCCGCCCGGCATGATCGAGAGCCGGCCCGCAGCGCGCTGCACAAGCCGCTCGATGACCGCAAGGCCGTCCTCGGCATGACGCGCGCCTCCCGAGGTCAAGATCCGCGAAAACCCCAGTTCGACTGCCAGATCGAGAGCCGCGTCGATATCGGCAACCATGTCGATCGCCCGGTGAAGCGTGAGGTCGAGACCTGCGGCTGCGGAAACCAGCCGCGCGATTACAGCCGCATCGAGCTTACCGTTCGCGTCGGTTGCCCCGATGACCACGCCAGCCAGTCCGGCGGCCCGCGCCGCGGCGACATCGGCCTCCATGATCGCAATCTCGGCCTCGCCATAGATGAAGCCGCCCGCCCGGGGGCGGATCAGGGCATGCACAGGGATCGGGGACTGGGCAGCGATCCTCATGAAGCCGTGCGAAGGTGTGAGGCCACCGGAACCGAGAGCCGAACAGAGTTCGATCCGGTCTGCACCGCCGCTGATTGCAGCCTCGAGCCCCGCGACGTCATCGATGCAGATTTCGAGGATCGGCAGTCCAGCCTGATCGTTGAGTGTTCCCATGGATCCCTCATCCCTTCCCGTTCGCCGGCAGGTTTCTGTCGAGCAGCCAGAGCAGGCAGACACCTGAAAAGCCGGCGATCGAGGCGATGATCGCCGTACCTGCATAGTCGCTGATGCTGGTGCCAAGCGCAAACATCAGCGAGGCC
Organism: Rhizobium sp. Q54; assembly: GCA_943372805.1. Taxonomy (GTDB): domain Bacteria; phylum Pseudomonadota; class Alphaproteobacteria; order Rhizobiales; family Rhizobiaceae; genus Allorhizobium. The sequence continues at coordinate 5,254 of CALSAF010000151.1, read as the reverse complement.
ATTCCACCGCTCAAGAAGATGTTGACCGCAATCAGCGAGCTGCCGAGGCCGGCCCGGTCGGCGATCAGGTTCTGCAGATAGGTGATCGGGATCGCGATGATGCCGGCGGCGCCAAGGCCTGCAACAACCGTGAGCAGATAGACGTCCATGGGGCGGTCGGCGAGGCCGAGGAAAACGAGATAGCTGCAATAGATCAGGGCCGCCGTGACCATGGCGAAGAGGATCGAGGTTCTGGCCTCCACCCATCCCCAGAACAGAATGAAGATGATCTCGAGAAAGGCGACGATCCCGACGATGACGCCGACATCAGCCGGTGTTCCGCCGGCCTTGCCTGTCACGATCAGCGGAAGCACGGTGCCATTGGCATGCAGCATGGCCGAGATCAGCGAGATCGCCAGAAGCCTTGGCAGGACGCTTGCCGAGCCGATCTGCCGGATGGAGCGGAAGAAGGAATAGTGCTGCCGCTCCCCCTCCTGCACCGGCGGCAGTCGCTCAAGCCCGAAGACGAAGAGCAGGAGGCAGACGACACAGGCGAGGCTCGCCAGCAGGAAGGCCGGCAGCATGCTCGGCTGCCCGACAAGCAACGCACCGACAATGCCGGGCACCAGGACCCAGGAGGCGGACAGAATGGCCCGAACGGCAGAATTCACCGCCATCAGTTCGCGCACGGCCATGCCCGAGGAGACCGCCCGGATATTGGCGAAGATCAGCGAATTGATCGTGCCGAAGACAGGGATCAGCACGAGTGTCGCGATCGCAAACATCACCTGTGTTGGCACCACATAGACCAGCCCGAACCCGATAATGCCGAAGATGGCGGCGAGAAGCATCGGCGATCGGAAATGGCCTAGCCTGTCCGCAATGATCCCGGCGGTCACGCTGGCGCTGACATTCACCACAGCAGCCAGGAAGATCAGCACCGAATAGACGGCGTCCGACAGTCCGAGTTCACGGATGCCGATCAGCGACATGTAGGGCGACGTCGCAGCACCTGAGAAGCCGAAGAAGAAGATCGCGGCCGCACTGACCCGGATCGGCTTGTGGCGATAGACCACCGAAAAGGAGGACAACATCAAGGGTACAATCGGGTTGGGGATCGTGCCGCCGGACGGGCGGCACCGACATCAATGTCTCAAGGGAATCGCGTCGAGAAGAACACCTTCGCCGTATAGCTGAAATCCTTGACGAAGGGATAGCTGGGCTGGTGGCGGCGATGGCTCGGCAGGTTCTCGATGTCCTGATTGATCACGCCGTCCGTCAGCGCCATCAGATTGGGATTGGCGATCGGCGCAAGCTCCGGCGAGAGATAGCCAGACTTGACGACGAGCAGCCGCACCGTGATCGGATCGAGCCCAAGCCGGGTAAAATCCGCGATGTTGTGATAGGGCCGGCGCCGCGCCGCGAGCACCAGCGTGATGCCACCAATCCTGACGACCGCCTGTTGTTCGGCAGCCGAGCCCGGATCATCGAGGAAGACGACATCCGCCTCCACCTCGACCGAAGGGCTTGCCGGATCAAGCGAACCACCGACCGTCAGCCAAACCCGCGCGCCGGTACCGGCTGCGAAACAGCGTTCGACGGCGGGACGGTCGGTTATGCCGGCAATCAGCACGTCGTCGATCGACCGCGCCAGAAGGGCTTTGAGCACATCCGCCCGATCACCCACGCCGCCCCCGGTCGGGTTGTCGCCGGAGTCCGCGAGAATGATCGGCCGAGTATCGGTGCGTTCAGCAATATCGAGCATATCCGCGAGCGGACCCGTGACCGGACCGAAGCGGAAGTCTTCGCGGGCATCCCAGTAGGACTGGGCAATGGCGGCAGCGATCTTTTCCGCCGCAGCCTTGTCGACGGCCGTGACGACGGCACACGCCGTGCCGCGCGGCTCATCCGCCCAGACATAACCGACCATCAGGTTTGCATCCCAGATGCCTGGGACCGCGTCATGCTCCGGCAGCTTCAGATAGAGGCTCTTTGCCGGCTCGTCCTCGGTCGAGGTCCGCTCGCCGGGCAGGAGAACCGGCACCGGCGCCCAGCAGACGCCCGGCTTCTCGCCAGTCTTCAGGGCCCGAACCAGCATCGACCATGCACGCACCATGGTCTCGCGCACGTCGATATGCGGCGCCGTCCGATAGCCAGCGAAGATATCCAGCTGATCGACGATCTTCTGCGTGACATTTCCGTGGAGGTCGTAGCTTGCTGCGACGGGCACATCCGGACCGACAACAGCGCGTGCCGCCGAAATCCAGTCGCCCTCGGCATCATCCATGCCCTCGACATTCATCGCGCCATGCATGGCGAGGTAAAGCCCGTCGATCGGCAGTGTGGCCTTCAGCCGGTCGAGAAACTCCGCCTTGAACCCCTCATAGGTGGCGCGCGCCAAGGGACCGCCGGGAACTGCGCGGGCATGCAGCAGCGGGAGGTGTTCGACACCCTCGGCATTGAGGAAGTCGAAATATTCATGCGCCAGCAGGTCCGGCCCGCGCAGCACGCGAAAATCCTCGGGCTGCATCAGAACGGGAGACGAGGTCGAGCATTCGGTATGGATACCGCCGACAGCGATGCGGAAAGTCATGGTGCTCAGATCCTCAGTAACGCGGGCTCAGGCGGACGATGGCGGCAAAGCGCAGCCAGTCCTTGTTGTCCTTCGGCGTCCAGGCGGCCTCGGCAATGGCCGGGAGGCGTGGAAAGACGAGGTGGTTGAAGTAATCGCGGGTGAGGAAATGTTCGCACCAGATGCAGGCCTGAACGCCGCGCATCCGGGCCGCAAGCTCCGCCGGAAACTCGGCGACCGCCTCGTAGGTATAGGTATGCTTGGGCGGCACAGTGCCGGCCCAGCTGGCACCCGGCTCCTGGAAGGCTTCGTCCTGCACCATATCAAGGTAATAGGCCTGGCCGGGCGTCATGACGACGTCATAGCCTGCCTTGGCGAGTTCCAGCCCGACCTCCGGCTTCTGCCAGGCCATCAGCAGCGTACCGCCGGGATCGACGCCGCCGCCATGGCTGACTTCGTCCCAACCGGCGAGCTTGCGGCCGCGCTCGGCCAGCATCTTCTGGATACGCTTCATGAAATAGCTCTGCAGCCCGAAGGTGCCTTCGATGCCCTCCTGCTCCATCAGTTTCCGCGCGAGCGGCGAAGCCATCCAGGTATTGGCCGCCACTTCATCGCCGCCGATATGGATGAGCTTCGACGGGAAGAGCTCGACCATCTCGTCGAACACTTTGCCCAGCACCTCGTAGGTATATTCGATCGCCGGGTTGAGCGCGTTGTTCGGATAGCCCTGGACCGAGCGATAACTATCGGGCGCCTCTTGGCCATCGACCAGTTCCGGCAGTGCTACCAGCATCGCGGTGCTGTGGCCCGGCACATCGATCTCAGGAACCACCTCGACTTGAAGGGCTGCCGCATGGGCAACGATGTCGCGGACCTCGTCCTGCGCATAGAAACCACCGACCGGCTCCGCCCCATTGCCGAGCTGCGGCAAAAGCGGCTCGTCCGGGCCCCGCAAGACGCCGAGGGTCGTCAACTGCGGGAAGGCCTTGATTTCCAGGCGCCAGGCTTCGTCATCGGACAGATGCCAGTGGAAGGTGTTCATCCGGAACCAGGCCATGATGTCGATCAGCCGCTTGACGTCATCGACGGGGAAGAACTGGCGGGAAACATCGAGATGGCAACCGCGCCAGCCGTAACGCGGCTTGTCGGCGATCGTGCCTGATGCGGGGAAACGGAACGTCTCCGGTTGGGTGCGCGCACCATGCAGCATCTGGGAGAGCAGGGTCAGCGCATATTGCAGGCCGGCGACATCGCCATAGGTGAGCGTGATGCCGTCAGCGGCAAAGTCCAGCCGATAGGCGGCGGCACCGAGCGCCTCGTCGGACTTGAGAGCGATCGCCCGCCCCTGATGCACCTGTGCCAGCGACAGCGGCGCATGACCGACCGCGAAGAGACGGCAGAAGAGACGCAGAACGTTTTCGACGGCGCGCAGCTCGACGAGCGAGGCGCCTTCCGCCGGATAGAGCGCGACGGGGAAGCCTTCACCGGCCACAAGATCGGCCGAGGCCGGCCATGGGAGCATGGCGAAAGGCTGAGACACCTTGCCCTCAGGCAGCAAGGCCGGCGGCGGAGCACTATGACCACCGCCCAGCATCAGGTCGGCCACCGCAACAGCGGCATGCTGACCGGTGGAGAGGGTGATGTAGGCGGATTTCGCACCATCCGTCCGGTGTTTGGCCGGGCGCCAGAGGCCGCCGACCCGAAAGGTCCAGGAAGCACCCGGCTGCAGCACGAAGCCAGCCAGCGGCGCGAACTGGTGGAAATTGGCGTTGCGCTTCAGGAAGACGGCGTTTTCGAGGATCGGCTCTTCCAGGTCCTTGACACGGGTCAGCGACGTATAGGCAAGCTTGAAATCGGCAAGCGCCACATCGGAGAGATTGACCAGCGTGAAGACGAAGGCGCCGCAGTCGTCGCCCTCCACCGGATGCCACGCATTTTCGAGGCGGAACTGAACTTCTGTTGCCATGGGGAATGCTCCTGGCTTTTCGGTATCAATAATTGTCGGATTGCGAGAAGGTTCGCGCGAGCTCGGCCTGGCCCGCCGTCAGCCCGCAATCGACGGGCAGGCAGACACCGGTAATGGCAGCCGCCTGATCGCTGGAAAGGAAAAACACGGCATTGGCGATATCTTCCGCCGTCGCAATCCGCTGCAAGGCGTACCAGCGCTTGGCTTCTTCAAAGACTTGCGGATTGGCCGCAGCGCGCGCCTCCCAGGCCTGGGTGCGCACCGTCCCGGGGGCGACCGCATTCGAACGGATGCCATGTTTGCCGTATTCGACGGCAATCAGCTTCGTGAGGTGGATGAGCCCCGCCTTGGCCGCGCTATAGGCCGGGTGACCGAAGACGGCCATGCCATTGACCGAGGAAATATTGACCAGCGCGCCCCTGGACGCCTTCAGCGCCTCCTCAAACGCGCGGAAGCAGAGGAATGGCGCTTCAAGGTTCAGCGCATTGTCCTTGCGCCAGATCTCGCCATCAGTATCGCCGAGGCTGACAGCGCGGGCCGCACCCGCATTGTTGACCAGCGTATGCACCAGACCAAGGCTTGCAATGCGTGCGGCGGTCTCGGCGAGATCCTTCTCATCCGTCACGTCGCAGGTGAGCGGCACAAAACGTGGATCGCTTCCGAGTTCCACAATCGCGCGATCCAGTGCTGCAGGATCCAGATCGAGCAACACCACGACGTCATGGCTGTCCGCCAGA
>CALSAF010000150.1:0-12109 GCA_943372805.1 Rhizobium sp. Q54 | reverse complement strand
GAGGTGAGGAAGGCGATCGCCGTGAATATGGCAATGATCAACAACAGCACCCAGGCAAGCGCCGAGGCATAGCCCATGCGGAAGAATTTGAAGGCCTCGTTGAAGAGGTAGACAGTGTAGAACAGCAGGCTGTCCGCCGGCGCTCCCGTGCCGTTTGAAATGATGAAGGCGCTGGAAAAGGTCTTGAAGGCCTCGATCGTCTGCAGCACGAGGTTGAAGAAGATCACCGGTGCGAGCAGCGGCAGCGTGATGCGGGTGAACTGGCGCCATTTCGGAGTTCCGTCGATCTCGGCCGCTTCATAGAGATCCTGTGGAATGCCTCGCAGGCCGGCCAGGAAGATCAGCATCGGCGAACCGAATTGCCACATGGCGAGGATCACCAGCGTGTAGAGCGAAGTGTTGGGATCGGTGATCCAGGACGAGGCCTGAATGCCGATATAGCCGAGCAGCTCATTGACCACGCCATCCGCCGCAAACAGTTCCCGCCACAGAATGGCAATCGCAATGGAAGCGCCGAGCAGCGAGGGCAGATAGAAGATCGCCCTGTAGAGGCCAATCGTGCGCAGGCCCTTGTCGAGCAGCATGGCCACGGCGAGCGCCATGATCAGCCGGGCCGGAACGGAGAGCGCGACATAGTGAAACGTGACCTCAAGCGCCTTCCAGAAGCGCCGATCGCGGGTGAACATGTATTCGTAGTTCGCAAGCCCCGTCCAGCGAGGCGTCCCGACCATGTCATAGCGGGTGAAGGACAGGTAAAGCGACGCCAGGATCGGCCCGAGTGCCAGGAGGAAAAACCCGAGCAGCCATGGCAGCAGGAACATGTAGGCCGGCGCATTGCGGGCGATGAAACGTCTCATTAACAAAACCTTCTGGCGGGGAAATGGGTCCCGGACCGGGCAAAGCCGATCCGGGACCTTGGGCTAAGGAGCGGTCAAAGCGCCCGTTCGACGATGGCCTGGGCGTCCTCGACGAAGACTGCCGCCGCTTCCTTGGCTTCCATGTTGCCGAGCACCACTTCGGAGCCGATGCGCATGAAGGCATCACGCACTTCGCCAGCGCCCTTTGGCGCCGGGAGCGGAAGTGGCCCCACCTTGCCTGCGATCGCTTCGAAGTAGTCGACAGAGAGCTTCTCGACCTCGGTCAGGTTGGGCTGCAGCGCTTCGCGCACCTTCGGTGATGCCGGGATCCCACGCTCGAGTCCGAGAATGCCTGTAATCTCGGGATCATTGACCCAGGCATTCATGTAGGCGATGGCGGCATCGACATCCTTGGCGTCACGGCTCAACGACATGAACATCGACGGCTTGATGAACTGGCCGGGCTGGCCGCCGCCGGCCTTGTGCGGAACCATGGCCGCGCCGATCTTGTCCTTGGCTGCCGCCTGGATGCCGACCAGCTGGTTGGACCAGAAATGCGAGACAGCGGTATCGCCGACGGGCACGCCCATTTCGACGATCGGCGCATCGAGCGTCAGCGTACGATCCTTGTCACGCACCACGCCGGCCTTGCGGAGGTCTGCCCAATACTGCCAATAGCCGGCCACATCGTCCGCGGAGACGGCAACCTTGCCTTCGGCATCATAGAATTCGCGGCCGTTCTGACGCGCCCAGGATTCAAAGGTCTCGATCATCAGGGACATGTCGTCGGAACCCTTGACGGCGCCGCCGGTCTTGCTGGTGATCTTTTCGCAGGCGGAAGCGAAGTCGTCCCAGGTCCAGTTGATCAGGTCGGCATCGATGCCGGCCTCCTGGAACACCCGCGTATTGTAGACCATCACCTGGCTGTTGGAGCCGATATTGAGGGCGAAGAGCTGCCCGTCGACCTTGCCGCCGGAGATGGGGCCCTCGTCGAAATCGGCAATCATCAGGGTCTTGCCGATATGCGGATCGAGCGGCTGCAGGGCGCCACGCCGGACGTATTCGAACAGATAGCGATAGTCCATCTGCACGAGGTCGGCCATGTTGCGACCGGCCGTCTGCGTGGCCATCTTCGTCCAGTAGTCACCCCAGCCGATCGTCTCGCCGGACACTGCAACGCCAGGGTTCTTCTTCTGGAACGCTTCGATGACGGCAAAGGTGCGCTTGTCACGTTCGGGGTTTCCCCACCAGTAGTGACGGATGGTCTTCGTATCGGCAAAGGCGGGCAAGGCGGGAAGGAGCGAAGTGGCGGCGACCGCCCCCATGGCTCCCAGCATGCTGCGTCTCGTCAGTGTTGTCATGATCTCCTCCTCCTGAGACTGACGGGTTCGCGATCACGCGCCCGTCCGGTGTCACTGATGTCTGCTTCGCCGGCGAACCGCCTCCTCCAGGCAGATCCACCGTCGTCTTCATTCTGCGCCGCTCAGATGTGGCTGCGCAGAAGTTCGGTCAGGCAGAACATCGCCATGGCCTGCCCATAGGGCATGGCCGTGCGTTTGATCTGCCGGTAGAAATCGAGGTCATTGCCCATGGCCGTCCCGAAGGAGACCTGCTGCAACTCACCATCGGCGCTGATATTGTCGATGACAGCCTTCATGGCGCGCTCGGCAACAGGCAGATGGCTTTTATCCAGGTAGCGCTTGCGCACCGCCTTCATCAGGCCATAGGCAAAACCTGCCGTTGCCGAGGCCTCGAGATAGCTGGAACGGTCATCGATGAGCGTATGCCAGAGACCTGATGCATCCTGGAATTCCTTCAACGTCTCTGCCTGCCGCGACAGGACGGAAATGAGATGCCGGCGCAGCGGATCGCCCTCGGCCAAGCCGATGAGCTCGATGAATTCGGGAATGGCGATCGTTACCCAGCTGTTGCCGCGTGCCCAGCGCGCACGGGCGAAGTTGTGATTGCCGTCGAAGGTCCAGCCGTGGAACCAGAGGCCCGTCTGCGTATCCATCAGATATTGCGCATGTATCAGAAACTGATACTTGGCTTCTTCGACAAACTCCGGGCGATCAAGCACCAGGCCGATCTTGGCGAGCGGCAGAACGCTCATCATCAGCGTGTCGTCCCACATCTGCTGATCGTTGACGCTGTTGTAGACGATGTGCTGCAGGCCACCTTCGCGGGTCCTCGGCATCTCGTACATCACCCATTCGGCCCAGGTTTCGAGATAGGCCCGCCATTGTGGCTGGGGCGAGATTTCATAGAGATGCGCAAGTGTGAGGAACGGCGCAACCGTGTTGATGTTCTTCGTCGGCGTTCCCTCGGCAAGCCGCTTGTCGAACCACGCGCGGATGATTGTCATGGCCCCCTGGTTGCCGGTGAGCTGCCAGTATTTCAGCAGGCCATAGAGACCGATCCCGTGGGTCCACTCCCAGCCGGCCCAGCCCTTGGTGTCGATGACCCGTCCGTCGTCCAGCCGGAGCAGGAACTCGCCCGTTTTGTCTTCGATGGAAACGAGATTGCGTGCGAGACGGTCGATGAGGTCACAGACCGCGTCACGGCCCAGGATATGGCTCTTCTGCTGAAGGAGCGGATGCATTCGACGGTGGCCCTCATTTAATTTTTCGGAATTCAATTCCGGAAAATAAGAAATCACACTCCTAAAGACTTTTCAACTCGCAATTTTGAGGGCAGTATTCAAACCCTGGAGAGCAGGGCCAGGAGCATGCACCAGCTTGGCGCGCATCTTGACACGATTGTCCCAAAAATCCAGAATGCAATTCCGAAAAATGCAGAACATCCATGTCTGACACTCACCCGAAATCAGAGCCGAAATCAGAGAATGTGGCTGCGGTCCTCAAGGTGTTCGCAGTCATCGAGGCCCTTGTCGAAGACAAGCGGGTCGGGCTCGCCGATCTGGCGCAGAGAGCCATGACATCAAAGACAACAGCACACCGTCTGCTGCAAACCATGGTCGAGCTCGGCTATGTCGAACAGGATCCGGAGACGGAAAAATATGGATTGACGCTGAAGCTGTTCAGCCTCGGGGCGCGGTCGCTGACCGAGCAGGCTGACCTCCTTCGGGTGGCCGATCAGGCCATGGGCAAGCTGTCGCGTGCAACCGGAGAATCGATCAATCTCGGCATCCTGGATGACCGCGACCAGCGGGTCGTCTACATCCACAAATACGATTCGGCCTACAGTCTCTCGATGAAGTCGACGCTCGGTTTGCGCAATCCCCTGCACAGCACATCCCTTGGCAAGGCGCTTCTGGCCTGGCGTGACGATGAGGAAATCCGCGAACGGCTAAAGCAGATGGATCTGGTGAGGCTGGCACCGCGAACGATTACAGATCCGGACGCCTTGCTGGACGAATTGCATCGCTCCCGACAGCTGGGTTTTGCCGAGGAGATAGAGGAAAGCGAAGCCGGAGTTCGCTGCATGGCGATCCCGATTTTCAACTATCTCGGCAAGCCGGTCGCTGCGATGTCGATCTCCTTCCCGCTCTTCCGTTTCGACGAAGCGCGGAAGCCGGAATACATCCGGCTTCTCCAGGGTGCTGGCGCAAGCGCCTCCATAGCCTTGGGCTATTCCGGTGATGAGCACGCCCCAAAGGACACCGCCCCCTAGGTGCCGATGCTGGTGTGAGCAGTTGCGACTTGTAGGGGCCGCCAATTCTTCGTACTGCGATCCTTGTGGAGCATTGCGGAAAGGCGAGGCATGACAACCAGTATTCGGACGATAGCCAAGGTTGCCGAGACCTCGGTGTCCTCCGTCTCGCGCGTCCTGAACAACAGTGGCTACGTTTCAATGGACGTGCGCCAGCGGGTGGAAGCCGCCATCAAGGACCTGAACTACACCCCGAGCAAAGGCGCCCGAATGCTCCGGGGCGAGGCCAGCCGGATGGTCGGCCTGATGCTCCCCTCCATCGACGTGCCCTTCTTCGGCATACTCGCCAATACCATCGAGCGGGAACTGTTCGAACGCGGTTACCACACACTGATCTGTGTTTCAGCCGAAAACGAGGATCATGAAGCGCGCTATGTCGCGATGCTGAGGGCTCAGCGTGTCGAAGGCGTCATTGTGGCCAGCGCTTATGGCGGCACCTCGCATCTGCAGCCGCTGGTCGAATCGGGCATCCCCATCATCGCCATCGATCGGCAGCTCATCGGCATATCGGATGATGTCTTCATGGCTGATCATGTCGAAGGCGGACGCCTCATGACCAGACACCTGGTCGATCTTGGCCACCGCCATATCGCTGTGGTCGGTGCACCCGGCCACAGCCAGCCGATCCAGCTGCGGCTGGAAGGCATTCGCGGGACATTGCACGAGTATGGGCTTCCGCCAGCAGTCGAAGCGATCGGTGAGGACCACAGCTTCGCAGGCACATATGCCTTGGCACAGCAGATCCTGCGGGAGCATGGCGAGATCACCGCGATCATAGGAACCTCTGATATCGCGGCAATCGCAGCCATTCATGCCGTGCGCGACAATGGCGGACGCGTGCCGGAGGATTGCTCCGTCATCGGCTTCGACGATCTGCCGGAGGCGTCCTATGTCTTGCCGCGTTTGACGACCGTCGCCCAGCCGATCCGTGACGTCGCCCTTGAGGCAACGCGTCGGCTCGAGGAACGTCTTCTCGATCGCCAGCAGGGGCTGGAGCGCAGACCGGCATCCCTGGTCCGCCTTCCGGTTCATCTGGTGGTCAGGGAAACGACCGGAGCCGTACCTCCTGCCGATCCGGACTGAATGCTCAGGCCGGATCGACGCGGATGCCGTATCTCGTCGAAAGCGGCACACCCGCCTTGAAGGCAAAGGCGGTTTCCGTCCCTGCATTGCGCAGCGGATTTCGGCCAGCGGAGATGGCTTCACCGAGGTCGAAGGCGGCCCTGACCGGTTCGATACCGAGCGCCAGATGGCGACCGTTCCACGGGCGGTAGTCACGGCCGCGATTGGAAATCCAGAGCATCAAGCTGGGGAAGATTGCCGGATCCCAGCGCAAGGTGACACTGTAGCGTTCCGCCCTGTTGGTGAGGACGACCCTGCCGCTTGCGCCGGTCAGCAGCAAGAGTGTTTCAGAACGGCCGGACATTGGAAGACGCGACAGGGACAACGGCCGATCGTGCCGGCTCCACAGCCCGTCAAGGCCCTCAAAGGGGCGGTTCGGTTCGACCAGAGAGAGCGGCGGATCTTCATCCAGGGGATGTGACCAGACCGCCCTGTGCGGCCCCACATCGAGTTCGGCCTCGCCTTCACCGCCCGGCAGCCGGAAGACCGGGTGGAGGCCGATCGGGAGCAGGCAATCCTTGCGAGGCGTGATGGTCAGGCTGCAGATGATTGCCGCTCTTCCGGGGACTCCCTCGATCTCTCGGGCCAACATCTCGACTGGGCTGTCTTCCGGGTAGCGAATGGTCGCCGCGAGGCGGCCTCCGTCAGCCTCCTGCAGGTTCCAGTGGTGGTTCGCGCCATAGCCATGCGGGTGCTGGTCTGTAGCTTGCGCCACGGCTGGTCGGGTGTCGGCATCCCAGGGCGACGGAAGAGGGGCCTGCGGCTGCGAACCGAAGGGCACGCAGGGCCAGTCGCCGCGCAGCCGGCGCAGGATGCCGGGTTGATCGGCCATGTCCTCGTCGTGCCATGGCGCGACGTGGAAGGGAGAGACAGATCGACCGTCCTCCAGATCGAAATGCACCGGAGCCAGCATGCCGCCAAGGCTTTGCAGGGTGGCTTCGCCGCGGTCCCAGCGCATCGAGATGCGCTCGATGTGTTCCTCTTTAGCCATGGCTCGCTTTCGGTCGATCGATGATCAGGTTGATGAAGACGGCGCCAAGGATCAGGACCCCGCGCACCACTTGCTGGGCATAGGGGTTGAAACCCCAGAGCGTCATTGCGTTGAGCAGGACGCCGAGAAAGAGCACGCCGACAAAGGCGCCCCAGATCGAGCCCTTGCCACCAAAGAGACTCACGCCCCCGATGATGACGGCCGAGATTACCTCCAGCTCCATGCCTTTGGCGATGGTCGGATTGCCGGAATTCAGGAGCGAGGAATAGACGATGCCGCCGACCACGGCGAAGAGGCTGGTGATCACGAGACACCAGGTCCGGGTCCGGTTGACATGCAGACCAGACAGTCTGGCCGCCTCGGCATTGCCGCCGATCGCATAAACGGAGCGCCCGAAGCTCGTATAGTTGGCGAGCACATGTGTTGCGATAAAGGCGATTAGCAGCAGATACACGGGGAAGGGGACATGAAAGATGCGGCCGCTGCCGATGAAATAATACCAGGAGGGGAAGGATTCGATCGGCGTGCCGTCGGTGATGAGGTTGGCAAGGCCGGCAAGCGTTGCCATCATCGCAAGTGACGAGATGAAGGTCGGGACCATGAACCGGTTGCGCAGCCAGCCGTTGAACATGCCGACCGAAGCGCCAAAGGCCAGAGTGAGAAGGCCGGCCAAGACCACATGCCAGACACCGGGCTCAAAGGCGCCGCCGGAGATCAGGCTGACCAGCCAGGCGAGCACGCAGGCCGAGGCGGCGACCATCGATCCGACAGAGAGGTCGATCTCGCCGACGATGATCAGGAGCGTCATGCCGAAGGCGATCATGCCGGGCACCGCGATGGTGCGCAGGATGTTCAGTTGGTTGTCGATGCTCATGAAACCGCGCGCAGTGAAGGCGACGAGAATGTAGAGCGCGATCAGGATGATCAGCATCGAATTGCGTCGTGCGAAGCTCGCGAAGGTATTGCCCGAGCGGGTCATCGGCCTCTCCGAAATCATGGGTTGGTCTGCCGCGCCATGCAGGCGGCATAGAGTGTCTTGGGATCGACGCCGTCATTGACGAATTCCTGCGCGATGCGACCGTCGCGCAGGATCAGGATGCGGTCGCAGCATTCGACGAGATCTTCCAGCTCGGTGGAGACGACAAGGCTCGACAGGCCTTCGACGGCCTTCGACCAGATGATCTGGTAGATTTGCTGCTTGGCCTGGACGTCGACGCCGCGGCCGGGTTCGTCGAAGAGCAGGATGCGCGGGGTGTTGTTGAGCCAGTTGCCGACCACGACCTTCTGCTGGTTGCCGCCCGAAAGGCTGGAGACGGGAAGCATGGAATTGCCGATCTTGATTGACAGATCCTGGATCTGACGCTCGACGGCAGGCCGTTCCCTTTGCTCGGTGACGAAGCCGCGATGGCTGAAGCGCTGCATGGCAGCGAGGCAGAGATTGGCGTGGATCGAGAGGATCTGGACCAGCCCGCTCTCCTTGCGATCCTCCGAGGTATAGCCGATGCCGAGGCGCTTCATGGTCGGGATCGAGACTGTCTCGACGCGTTTGCCATCCACCAGGATCTCACCACCATCGACAGGCCCGGCGCCGTAGATCGCGCGGAGCAATTCGGTCCGGCCGGAGCCGAGCATGCCGGCGATGCCGAGCACTTCGCCCCGGTGCAGATCGAAGCTGACGCCATTAAGCACAGGCGCGATGCGCAGGTTCCGGATACTCAGGATCGGTTCTCCGGCAGCGGCCGGGCGAGGCGGTCGTGTGGCAGGCTTGATGTCGCCGAACATCATTTCCAGAATGACGGCAGGTGTTGCCTCGGCCATCGGACAGGAGCCCGTGAACTGGCCGTCGCGCAATGCCGTGACGGTATCGGCGATCTCCCCGAGTTCGGCCAGACGGTGGGAAATGTAGATGATCGTGACGCCACGGTCGCGCAGGCGGCGAACAAGGGTGAACAGTTGCTGGACTTCCGCCTGGGCAAGTGCCGAGGTCGGCTCATCCAACTGCAGCACCGAAGGATTGAGGGACATCGCCTTGACGATCTCGATCAGTTGCTGGCGTCCGATCGAGAGGCTCGCAACCGGTTGGCCCGGGTCGATGTCGCCGGCGCCCATTTCCTCCAGCAGAGCCTTGGCCTGGTGCCGCAGCCCGGGCCAGTCGATGAAGGGCGTGTTCGCATGACGCGGCAAGCGGCCGAGATATATGTTTTCGGCGACCGACAGATGCGGCACGAGGCTGAGCTCCTGATGCACGGTCACGATCCCCGCCTTGAGGGCATCGGACGGATGCGCGAAACTGCAGCGCCTGCCCTCGACCAGGATCTCGCCGGAGGTCGGCTGGACCGCGCCCGCCAGCATCTTGATGAAGGTACTCTTGCCCGAGCCGTTCTTGCCGAGCAGCGCATGCACCTGACCCTTCGCGAAGGAATGAGTGAAGTCGTTCAGCGCTTTCACACTTCCGTAGTGCTTTGTCAGCTGCCTGAGTTCGAGCGCGATCGCCATGTTTGCTCCGTGCATTCGTGGGGCATTCGAAGAAGGGGGAGGTGCAGAGGCGGCTCGTGCTCTGCACCTCGCTTGTCCAGCGGGATGGAGGTCTCTCCGCCGGCCTTACTTCAGCGACTCCGCGAAGGCCTTCACACCATCCGGATCGGTGCGCGACAGCAGCAGCGTCGGGACGGATGTCTGCTCCGCAACCTTTTCACCCTTCAGGATGGCCAAAGCGGCGGTAACGCCGCTCGCACCCATCTCGAACGGCGACTGTGCGGTCACGGCCTGCAGCACGTTGTCGGAGGAGAGCAGGCCCTTGGCCAGCTGCTCCGAACCGTCGATGCCGAAGACATAGACGGAGCCAGCCTTGCCGGCATTGCGCACGGCCTGCATGGCGCCGATCGTGCCGCCTTCATTGGCCGCGTAGATGACGTTGACGTCGGCATTGGCGGTCAGGATGTCGGTTGCGACCGAGACGGCCTTTTCCGGCAGCCAGGCGTCCTGTTCGGTCACAACGTCGATGCTGTTGCCCTCCGCCGCGGCTTCCTTGAAGCCTTCGGTGCGCTCTCCGCTTTGTTCCGGCAGCAAAGACTTGAAGCCGAGGATCGCGACCTTGGCCTTACCGCCCAGGGTTTCCTTGATGAAGTTCGCAGCCGCCTTGCCGGTGGTGGCACCGAGATCCTTGTTGGAGGTTGAAAAGGTTGCCTGGGCAATACCCGCTTCCGTCAGGCCGCCATTGACGGCAACGACGACGATCCCGGCGTCACGGGCGCGTTTGAGGGCAGCCGCCGAGTTCTTCGCCGAGACCGGGGCGATGACGATCGCGTTGACCTTGCGGGCGATATAGGTGTCGATCGCCTGGCTTTCCTTCGCCTGATCGCCGTCGATGTTGATCTCCAGCACTTCGGCGCCTGCCTTTTCGCCGGCGTCGCGCATGCCGGCCTGCAGCGATTTCATGAACTGGTCGCCCTGAAACACGATGCTGGCGATGACGGGCTTTTCCTGTGCGGTGGCGATGCTGGCGCTCGCTGTCAGACCGAGCGTGGCTGCGATGATGAGTGTCTTCATGGTCTTTCCTCCCTGGGGTTTCGATGAACGGTCACGGCCTCCTCGCCGCGACCGGCCTGCTATCCGGCTGCCGGCACCTCGCCGCCGATTTCGGCGAGCAGGACCGACATGTCGGGTATTCCGTCGGTGGCGGTCGCGCCGCCGAGACAATGAACCGCTGCGCGATGGGCAACAGCGGAAATGATGTCGATCGGCCAGCCTTCGTGCAGGCCGTAGAGCACTGCCGCACAGAAGGCGTCACCTGCACCGACGGGACTGACGATCGCTGTGGGATCAACGGGGTAGGCGGGTGTTCTGACCGGGGCGTTGCCGGGTGTGAACCAGATGGAAAGCTCGGGCGCATGGATGACCACGCCTTTGGCCACGCCGCCGTCCAGCAGCTTCTGACCTGCGGCTTCCACCGCGGACATCAGGAGCGATCCCGCCTTGTCGCGAACCGTGATGCCGGTTGCACGTCCGGCCTCGGTCTCGTTGACGATGACATAGTCGCAATGCGGCAGGGCGACGGCCACCTGTGCGGCGAAGGCGGGGTCTTCGCTGGAGACGAAGTCGACGCAGGTCATTAGCCCCGCATCCCGCGCGGCCTTCAGCAGGCGGGCCGCTCCCGATGAGCCATATTCGTCCTTCCGGTCCAGGGCCGGCAGGAGCATCAGATAGCCGAGGTAGAAGATCCTGTGTCCGCTGGCCGCATATCCTGCCGGATCAATGGCACTGTCGGTCAGCAGATCGTTGGAGCCGCCGTGGTAGAAGAAGGTGCGGCTTTGACCCGGCACGTTCATTACATGGGTATGCGCCGTCGCGTGCCCCGGGAGTGTGCGCAGACCTTCGACGTCGATCCCGAGGGCGGCATGGCGATCCCGCACATAGTCACCGTCCCGATCATCGCCAAGTGCACCGGCCACCGACAAGCGGCCGGGGAAACCCAGTGAGGCGAGATCGGTGACGACATTGGCCGCCCCGCCGCCGACCCCCATGTCCTGATGCAGGATATGCGCAAGGCTGCCCTGTTCGGGCCAATAGGAGAGCGTATGGATGCGGTCGACGATGAAGTTGCCGATGCAGACGATGCCGCCCGGCTCTTGTCTCTCGCGTCTGTTTCGAACCTCCTCCCCGGCTCTCATCAGACGCTCCCCTCGTTCCAGAGGGGCCTGAGCGGTGGCTCGTCCTCCTCGATATCAGCAAAACGGCCGATGGGTTCGAGGAAGTAGTTGTCCGTCCGGTCGTCGTTGACCTGGCTGACTTCTCCGACCAGGACCGGACCCTTGCCCTTTGCTCCATAAAAGCGGTGGTAGAGACCAGTGGGAATAGTCACGCTCTGGCCGGGATGCAGGACCAGCGGTTCCCACTGAGCCAAGCGGTGCTCGATACCGTCCACGAGGACCGACACATCGGATGAGGTTGTTCGGCCCGTCTCATCCGCCGCGCAGAATTCGATGACGAGATCACCACCGGCGCGGTTGATGATGTCTTCCTGCTTGGCCTCGTGCAGGTGGGCGGGTGTCAACTGCCCTGACTGGATGAACAGCAGCTTTTCCGCATAACTGCGTTCGCCGCTCACGCCGAGGATGCCGTTGCGCAGGCAGAAGAGCACGAGACCTTGTTCGGCAAAGCGACCAGAGCCGAAGTCTGTGACGTCCCAGCCGAGTTGACGGCTGCGCAGATAGTGCGCGACATCGGGATTGACTGCCAAGTCTGCGGATGTCCAGTTGCCCCAGGCCGGCAGCGACCACCGCCAGTTTTCAAGCATGTCGATGGCGAAGTGCAGCGCCTGATTGATTTCTGAGCGTTTCATCTCCGCCCTCAATCGTAATCGACGGTGACGACGCGGTTTTCGAGACCGGACTGGAGTGCTGCCGTCAGCACGGCATGGTGGGCTGCGGCTTCAGCCGGGCTGGCGCAGGGGAAGCCGTTCGCCGTG
>CALSAF010000149.1:0-12352 GCA_943372805.1 Rhizobium sp. Q54 | reverse complement strand
GCTGGCGCGGCTCGACAAGGAGAAGCGGCCCTACCGGATCGCCTATCTCTCGGCGCATACCATGGCGCAGCGCGCGGCGGTCATTGCGGATCTCGCGGTGGCGCCGCTTCCGCGCAGCTACCTGACCGACGACATGACGGCGCTGGGGGCCAAACACGGGCTGCCGGAGCTCGGGTCCTTCGAGGTCCGGCTTTTGACCGGCAAGGAGACGAGTGAGACGATCCAGGCGGTGGCGGACAGCGTGCGTTATGCGTTTTCGGAGATGATCGGGATGGCGGCGTAAGCGGGCCGGATCGGTAAGTGTTTGGCGATTTCTGGAATTAGGGAAATGCCGAATTGTGTGTTGGCCAATCGGCCGTCGGCAGTGGGATTTGAGTACGGATGAATGATGAGACGAAGGGGCTGCGGCTTCAGGATTTTGCGGGCCAGGCCTACGACAAGCTGCGCTATGGCGATACGGACCGGCAGGGGCATGTCAACAATGCGGTCTTTGCCACCTTCATGGAAACCGGGCGTGTGGAGCTGATCTACAATCCTCAGGATCCGCTGCTCGACGACGGGTTTTCCTTCGTGCTTGCCAAGCTCGACATCGACTATATCGCGGAGGTGCTCTGGCCTGGCACGGTCGAGATCGGCACGCGGGTGGTGCGTGTCGGGCGGTCGTCGGTGACCATGCAACAGGCAGTGTTCCAGAAGGGCAGGCTGTGCGCGTCTGCCGAGACGGTGGTGGTGCATTTCGACGAGGCCACGCGGAAATCGCATGCGTTTTCGGATCAGCAGCGGGCGAAGCTTGAGGGGTGGATCTCGGCGGGGTGAGGGTTACCGCGGGTCCGCGAGGTGGCTCGTGTCCCCAAGCGTGATCACGGTGCGGCTTTTCCAGAAAGCGTGTTCGGCCAGATGGGTGATGCTGCCGGAGGTGACGGGAAAATTGACCCGCCCGAGGCTTTCGATGGGCATGCCGATCCACCAGGCGATGACGAAGGTGAGGGCGAAGCCGTGGGTGACGATGATGTGGGTCTGGAACGGAACTGCCTGCAGCGCATCCATGGCGCGGTAGATGCGGGTTCCGGTCTGGCGGCGGGTTTCGGCGCCTTCGATGCCCCCGGCATCATCAAGGCCGCCCGCTTCGGGCACGGGCAGGCGACGGGCGGTGAGCCAGGCTTGTGGCTGGCCCTCGGCGACACCGCAGCTCATTTCACGCAGGTCGTGTGTCAGGCGTGGCGCAAGCGAGAGATGCCGGCCGATGATCTCGGCCGTTTCGCTGCAGCGCAGCAGGTCGGAGGATGTGAGGCTCGGTGTCGTGTCGGCGCAAAGGGCGGCGAGGCGGACGGCGATCGCTTGGGCCTGGCGGCGGCCGCGATCGGTGAGCGGTGTATCGTACCAACCGCCAACGCGGCCTTCGAGATGATGGACCGATTGCGGATGGGTGACGACGTAGAGGGTTTGCATGCGGGGCCTCGCTGCTCTCAGCGGCCCCGCAATCGGAGGCCTTGATCAGGCCTGCTTTTCATAGAGCGCCTGGCTTTCCGTCAAGACCTCGTCCAACCGGCGGCCTTCGGCAAAATGGGCGAGGTGATCGGGATAGGCCACACCTTCGGGGACCTTGGGGCAGATTTCCGGGGCGCGCAGGCGGGTTTCGACCGGGATGACGCCGGCCCAGACGCGGGCGTCGACATCGGCCGGGTCGTCGGAGACGCCGCCGGAGCGGACCTTTGCCGAGGCTTCCTCGATGCGCATGCCGATGACCATGGTGCCCTTGGCTTCCTGGGGGTCGTTTTCGCGCAACACGTCGGTGCGGCCGGGATAGAAGCGGTCGACGACGGCCTTCAGTGCCTCGGCCTTCTCCTCGGGGTCGTCGATGATGTGGGCGGTGCCGAAACACATGGCGGAGCGGTAGTTGGCGGAGTGGTGGAAACCGGAGCGGGCGAGCACCAGGCCGTCGAGATGGGCGACGGTGAGGCAGACGGGGATGCCGGCCTTCTGGGTCTTCAGCATGCGGCTCGCCGACGAGCCGTGCCAGAACAGCCAGTCGCCCTCGCGCCAGTGGATGGTGGGCGTGCAATAGGGCTGGCCGTCGATGACATAGGCGACGTGACAGAGCAGCGCCGCGTCGAGCACGGCATAGACGGCCTCGCGGTCGTAAGCTGCGCGCTCATGCAGGCGCTTTGCCCGGTTGCGCGGGGTGACGGGGAAGGATTGCGGGTCGGGTCTGTCGTTCATGCTTGCCTCCTGACGGCTGATGCGGCAGGGATAGTCGGATCAATTGGTCCAAAGAAGATCCACCATGATGCAAAAACTGCGAACCAATTCCGACTGGTCTGCCAGCACGCCCATCCTGCCGGCCAAGGGGCCAAGGCGGCTGGCGCTGTATCGCGCGCTGCGCGGGCTGATCGAGAGCGGCCAGATGAAGCCCGGCGACAAGCTGCCGACGACGCGGGACATTGCCGGTCGCTTCGGCATTTCGCGCGGGGCGGCGGTTGCGGCCTATGAAATGCTGGTGGCGGACGGCTTTGCCGAGGCGCGGGTGGGGGCGGGGACCTATGTGGCCGAGGCCGTGCCGTTGTTGCCGGCGCCGCCCGAGCCGCAGGTGATCGAGGCCGAGGAGGCAAAGCCGCCGCTGCCCGGGGCTCTCGGCTGCTCGACGGCGGACGAGACGACGCTCCGGATCTTCCGCATGCTGATGAACCGGCATCTGACGCAGCCATCGGCGCGGCATTTTCATTACAACGATCCGGCCGGCAGTCTGGCGCTCAGGGTGGAAGTTGCGGCCTATCTGAAGGCCGCGCGCGGTGTCGCTTGCGAGCCGGATCAGCTGATCATGACGGCGGGCACGCAGCAGGGGCTGGATTTGGCTGTCAGGGCGCTTTTGAAACCCGGCGATCCCGTCTGGATCGAGGACCCGTGTTATGCCGCCGCCCGCGAACTGTTCGAGGGCACGGGGCTATCAGTGACGCCGGTGCCTGTCGATGGCGAGGGGATCGATGTGGCCGCAGGGATTGCGGCGCAGCCGGGGGCGAAGGCGGTCTATGTCACGCCGTCGCATCAATATCCGCTGGGCGTGACGCTTTCGATGGCCAGGCGGCTGGCGCTGATCGACTGGGCGCGGGCTACGGGTGCCTATATCATCGAGGATGATTACGACAGCGAGTTCCGCTTTGCCGGGCCGCCCTTGAGCGCGCTGCAGGGGATCGATGGCTCGGGCCATGTGATCTATCTCGGCACGTTTTCGAAAACACTGCTGCCGGGCTTTCGCTTCGGCTATCTCGTGGTGCCCCGGGCCTTGCGTGAGCGGGTGCTGACCATTCGCCGGCTAACGGATCGCTTTCCCTCGACGCTTGCCGAGGATGCGCTGACCGAATTCCTGCGCGACGGCCATTTTTCGGCACATATCAAGCGGGCGCGCAAGCGGGTGAAGGCGGCGCGGGATGCGCTGGTTGCGGCGCTGCGTTCGGACCGGCTGACGGTGAGCGTGCCGGAGCAGGGGCTGCATCTGGTGGCCGAGCTTGACGGCGCGGAAGACGACGTAGCGCTGGCGGCAGAGGCGCGGGCGATCGGCTTCGGGGTCAAGGCGCTGTCGCCGCTTTATGCCGGGCCGACGGAGCGGCGGGGGCTGGTGATCGGCTTTTCGGGGTTTGAGCCTGAGGTTCTGGCGCAGGCGGCGCGGCGGTTCGTGTCAGGCCTCTGAGCCGGTCCGGCGCCGGGCGCCGGCGATCCAGATGGCGAGGAAATCCGCCAGGACGGCTTCGGCCGACCGGGGCGGCGCCTGCGACTGCTTCAGCCAGTCGGAAATCTCGTAGACGATTGCCTCGTGAAACAGTGCCTGCACACCACGGGCAAACAGGCGGGCCTGATCGGGTGTGCAGCCATCAAGCCCCGTCTCGAAAATGCGTGCCGTCTGGTCCTCCAGTTCGAAGCAGAGGCGCATGAATTCATCCGTATGGGGACCGCGCGCAATGCCGGACTGGCTGAGATAAAGGCCGGCAAAGGCGGGTTCGCCGCAGAAATAGGCAAGCCAGGGAGAGAGCAGCGCGAGCACGCGAACTTCGAGCGACTGGGCCGGATCCGATGCATCGCCCTGGCGCCCGGCTTCGGCCAGGGCCTCGATCTGCGACAGGCCAAGGGCTGCCAGCAAATTCGCCTTGTCGCCGAAATGGGCAAAGACGCTGGATTTCGCCACTTTGGCGGCTGCGGCGATCTGGTCGATGCTGGTCAGCTCATAGCCCTGGCGGGCGAAAAGGTCGCGCGCGGCGGCCAGGATCTGGTCGCGGGTCTTGCGGCTGCGTTGCTGGCTGAGCTTCATCGACGATTCCTTTTCCAACAGCCTAGCGCGACAAATTACTTGACCGCGGTCATTTTGCGGAGCATATTTTGACCACGGTCACAAATCAAGGAGCCTCCGATGTCCTTCCTGTCCAAGACGGCGCAGCCGTCGCGCCTGCTTGTGCTGAACGGCAATCCGGCCAGCGACACGCTGTGCGGAGCGATGGCCGAACGGATCGCGGCGGTCGCCCGGGAACGCGGCCAGACCGTGCGGCTGGTGCATCTCGAGGATCTCGATTTCGACGCCAACCTGAAATCAGGTTATCGCGCCCGGATGGACTGGGAGCCGGATCTGGCAACGCTTGCCGACAGCCTCACCTGGTGCGACCGGCTGGTGATCGTGCATCCGCTCTGGTGGGGTTCGGCGCCGGGTAAGCTTAAAGGCCTGTTCGACCGCGTGTTGATGCCGGGTTTCGGCTTTCAGTATATCGAGGGCAAGGCGCTGCCGAAGCCGCTGCTGGCGGGGCGCAAGGCGCGGGTGGTCATCACCTCGGATACGCCGACATTCTTCCTCAAATGGTTTTACGGCAATGGCTGGGTGAAGGTGCTGCGGCGGCAGATCCTGGGGTTTTGCGGGTTCAAGGATCTGAAGGTCAAGTATTTCAGCCCGGTGCGCGGGGCAAAGCCGGAGGCGCTGGCGAAGATGGTGGAGGATGCAGCTGACATTTTGGGGTGAGGGGGGGTATCCTGGAAACATACCGCGCCGGTCAAACATCAGCACAGCCTCTCTCAGCGTTCGCGCGGCCAATCCGGGTGTAGTCGATCGATCATGAAAACATGCGCATGGCTATGACCGTGGCGATGATGCCCCTCCTTGAGGTGCGGATCGTCGTCAGCGAGATCGTCATGACTGTGTTCGATCTCGACTTCATCAGTACCGCGCCAGAGCGCAAGGGCCGCAGCAAGGCCGGCGCCCGCCACCAGTGCCAGGACGGTGGCCGTTGATGAGAGGCCGATTGTCGCCCCAAGCCAGCCAGAGAGGGGATAAGTGATCAACCAGGCTGCATGCGAGAGTGCGAAGTGCGCTGCAAAGAGCGCCGGTCGATCCTCCGGATGCGCGGAACGCCGCAGCAGGCGACCGGATGGTGTCTGCACGACGGAGTAGCCAATTCCGAGCAGAAACCAGAGGGCCAGCATTGCGCCATAGGCTTCAATGAACGCAATCGCCAGGAGACCCGCAGCGAGAAGTGCGGCGCCGGACAGCATGATCGGCCGGTCCGGCAGTCTGTCGAGGAGTTTCGGCAGCGTCAGGGCTGCGACCATGGACCCAGAACCGAAGGCAGCGAGCGCAATCGCCGTGTCGGAGGCCGTCAATCCGAACTCCGCCTGCACGAAGACGACGGTATTGACGATCACCATGGCGCCTGCGGCAGACACCGTGAAGCAGAGCGCGAGCAGCCCCCGCAGGCGCGGTGTCGCGAGGTAGAGCTTCAAGCCGCGTGTCGTTCGCTCGTAGATGCTCCGGCGCTCTTTCGCGGGATGGCTTGGCAGGGTCACGGACACAACGAGTACCGCCGAAGCCAGGAACCCGAAGACGGTGCCGGCAAACAGCGAATGGAAGGAGATCACCGTCAGCAGGACCGCCGCCAGCATCGGACTGACAAGGCTTTCCAGATCATAGGCGAGGCGCGAGAGCGAGAGCGCCCGGGTATAGTCCTTCTCTTCCGGCAGGACATCCGGGATGGTCGCCTGGAATGCAGGTGTGAAGGCGGCAGACGCCGACTGCAGGACAAAGATCAGGACATAGACCTGCCAGATCTCCGAAACGAAGGGCAGGCAGAGCGCGACAGCGGCCCTGACGAGATCGAGCGAAACCAGCATGGCCCGGCGCGGCAGCACTTCTGCGAAGGCTCCGGCAATTGGGGCGACAGCCACATAGGCGATCATCTTGATCGCCAGCGCGGTACCCAGCACCGCTCCGGCACGATCGCCTGCGAGATCGAAGGCAAGCAGCCCCAGGGCGACGGTGGCAAGCCCCGTGCCCACCAAGGCGATGACCTGCGCGAGAAACAGATGCCGGTAGGTTCGATTGCGCAGAACATCCAGCATCTGTCGCCTCCTTCAGAGGTATTTCGTGATGGTCTTGAAGTCGTCGATGGTCTTTCGCTGGGAGAGATCCAGCGCGCCCACCGTTTCCTCCAGGCAATGGTCGAGATGGTCCTGGATCAGCGTGCGCTTGGCGTTTCGGACGGCCTTCTCGACGGCATCCAGTTGTTGCGCGATGTCGAGGCAAGGTTTGCCTGCCTCGATCATGGCGGTGACACTCCTCAGATGGCCTTCGGCACGCTTGAGGCGCTTGATGATATCGGGATGCGTTTCGTGTCGGTGTTCGCTCATGAATAATTCCTATCCCCCTGGAGGGGATAGTTCAATGGGCTTTCTTGTTTCTGCCATCAATCAGGGCTATCTCCGTCGGCCATGAAGCTTCGGGGTGGACGACGATTCGGATCTCTGTTGATGACCATGCTGGCGGTGCTCGCCACGCTGGTATTTTCGTTCGTCCCACAGGGTCATCATCCGCTGATCGAACACGCCTCGGCTCAGTCCATTCTGGATCATTCGCATGATCATGATCATGGCGATCACTCGCATGACGATGACCTGGAATATGGTATCGCGATGTCCGATGCCCCCGACCACCATCACGCAGATCATACGCATGAAAAGGCTGGTCTGGTTTCAACGGTTCGAGCTGCTCTGCCGCTCGCCCTGCGGCCATCCTTCATCCTGATCGATACCACGCGGGATGAGGGCCGCCTTTACGGCATCGATCGCCCGCCGCGCTTCGTGAACCTCGTCTGATCCATGCCGCCCCGGCGGCCGGTTCAACCGTTCACGGATTTCCAACATGAAAACACTGCTTTTCGGAGGCGTGTGGCTTGGGGATTATACCCGCCACATCGTCGCCACCCTGCTGCTTGCCAGCCTGTCTCTGCTGCTCTTCGCCCATGGGGCGGCGGCCCATGCCGTTGCCGAAGGCGACAAGGGCTATATCCAGGAGATCTCCGGGGTTCACATCATCCCCTTCATCTATCTGGGCGCCAAGCACATGGTCACCGGCTACGACCATCTGCTCTTCCTGTTCGGCGTGATCTTCTTCCTCTACAGGCTGAAGCACATCGCCCTCTATGTCAGCCTGTTTGCCGTGGGCCATTCCACCACGATGCTGCTCGGCGTCTACTATGGCTGGAATGTCAGCGCCTATCTGATCGATGCGATCATCGGGCTTTCGGTCGTCTACAAGGCGCTCGACAATCTCGGTGCCTTCCAGCGCTGGCTCGGCTTCCAGCCGAACACCAAGGTGGCAACGCTGGTCTTCGGCCTGTTCCACGGGCTTGGTCTGGCGACCAAGATCCTCGAATACGACATTGCCGAGGACGGGCTGATCCCCAACCTGCTTGCCTTCAATGTCGGCGTCGAGATCGGCCAGCTCATCGCGCTCGCCATCATCCTGATTGCCATGAGCTACTGGCGCAAGACCTCCGGCTTCCTGCGCCATGCCTATACCGCCAATGTCCTGATGATGACCGCCGGCTGGCTGCTGTTTGGCATGCAGATGACCGGCTATTTCGTTTCCTGAACCCCAGAGGAATAAACCATGTTCAATTCTCAAGCCCCCAATCCCGACGACCTGCCGTCCTCGGCCCAGCTCGTCAAGTCGACTGTTCTCTCCGTCATCGCCGCCGGTGTTCTGCTGGTGACCGTCGTCATGCCCTCGGAATACGCCATGGATCCGACCGGCCTTGGCGCGGTTATGGGCCTGACCGAGATGGGCGAGATCAAGGCGCAGCTCGCCGAAGAAGCCGAACTCGACCGCCAGAAGGACCAGAATTCTGGCGAAAGCCTGATTGCTCCACAAGCGGCACCGGCACCCCAGGAAGGCTCAAGCCTTCTTGACCGCATCATCCGCGAATTCGGCATCTCCGCAGCCTATGCGCAGGATGCCATGCGTCAGGACGAAGTGTCGATCACGCTGCAGCCCGGCGAAGGCGCCGAAATCAAGCTCGTCATGCTCAAGGGCGCCAAGGCGAACTATGCCTGGACGGCGAATGGCTCGAAGGTGAACTTCGACACCCATGGCGACGGCGGCGGCGAAAGCATCAGCTACGAAAAGGGTCGCGGCGCAGCCGAGGATTCCGGCGTGCTGGAAGCCGCCTTCGATGGCAATCACGGCTGGTTCTGGCGCAACCGGACCGGCGATCCCGTGACGGTGACGCTGAAGACCGACGGCGCCTATAGCGACATCAAGCGGGTCATGTGATGGGATCCAGCCGAAGCCGGGGGCACGCCTCCGGCTTCGGCATCTAGTCTGTCGGTGGGTTCAAGGAGTTGGAGGTGAAATATTTCAATCTGGTGCGCGGGGCCAGGCCCGAGGCGCTGGCGAAGATGGTGGAGGATGCGGCGGGGATTTTGGGGTGAGGGGGTAAGATGTTCTACTGAAAAGACAAGACCGTCCGAACCTGGAACACATCTTGTTCTTCGTCGTGATACACGTCTGCCACCATGCTGGCACCTTCTGCCAGATGCTTCATCAGTTCTCTCGGGATCACCGAGAAGTGAAAGAAGGCCACACTTTCTGTATCTTCGAGTTTAGCAAAGCCATATTTTCTGTCTGGGAAAATCCGAGCTATCTGGACTGTTGAGCGAGTGACCACTTGGTTTCCTGCAGTTACAGCTAGAACACTCGATACCGATAGACCTTTCGGCGTCCGGGTTGCAGAAAACCGTATCTCACTACCGGTCGAGATAGTGTCAATACCGGAATGGTGCAGCACAGCTTCGTTGATGTAGACACCTTGTGGATTGCCTGGGACTTTTATGAAGCCGAATCCACGTTCGGGATCAAACCAGTCCACTGACCCAGTACATTCTATGGGTTCCTCAACTATTTCTTGTTGCTCAGTATTCGTCGTATTCATCATCCTTTGGATACGTTCGGTGATCACTAATTGAGACTTGTAGGTTGCGAAATCGGGTATCACCGCGAAATTTTTGCTGTCCTCAGACAGCAAGTATCTAGCAAATCTGTCTCTGACTTTTTTCAACCTATTAGAGATCCCACCGTCGGAGAGATAATCACTCCGTATTTCGAGCGCGGCTTCGCTATCGTTCATCGGCGTTGTGCAAGCCATTTGCTCGAAGAACACCCAGTTTTCCAACGCGAGCCTCAAATGGCAGGAGCCGGAAAAAGAAATCGAGTATACGGTGCCTAGGTGCCCTGAGTTCGACGACGTATCGTATGATTCTATGAGTCTTTGACTCAGAAGATCAGAAAGTACTGTATTTACAGCGGACTCTGACACGCCAAAGTAATCGAAAAAAGAGAAAATCGATTCATGACTTAGATGTCTATCTTCGACGTTTCTTCCAGTGGCTGAAGCTGAGTTTAGCAAAGAAAGAATTCGTACCGTGAGTAGCGGTGAATAAAAAATCTTTCCGCTTGTTTTAAAAATAGAGACAATTTCACTCATATCCCCATCTTTGAAGAACTTGTAGTCACCGCGCATAAGCGCGTTCATAAATCGCTTTGGCGCAGGTGACAGGGCCCCTCCAGACACTACGCCTTTGATCAACTCGTCCACGTCGAATACAGCTGAAGTCATGACACGCCTCGACAGAGACAGCATTCTTCGAATATTGTAGTTCGATAACTCGCCAATCGTCTTGCTGGCGTACTCATTGTCGACGAATACTTCCTCTAAGACGCGCGAAAATGCGTGAAGATCTTTTATCTTTACGCGGATGCCCCGAGAGAGGAAATACTGGGGAATCGTTTCCTCCCGATCGTGGTCAGACGCCTTTTGCCGGAGGTAATCAATCCGCTTGCGAAATACTTCACGGGGCGAGGGCGTTGGCAGGAAAAAAGACTTCGACGCGTAAATTCCGAAGATATCTGACTTAGAAAATGTCCATGCCGATTTGTCAGTAATCGGAAACAATATCAACATATGCTTCACATGACGCTTCAGTGCTTGTGACGCCTGAAATACGTTTTTTTGGATTTCAAAAGGCAATTCGTCTATATTGTCGATGATTATGACTGGTAGCCGCTTTCTGTTTACAACGATATCTTTGATGATCCTCTTGAGGTACCCCTCCCTATCGCTTCTGACGTGCTCGGCCATAATCTCGCCAAAGCGAATTTTGAATTCAGATATGTTTGACTCGTACAGTTCCTTCAATTCACCTTCGGCTCGCCTTTTGTATTCTCCGAAATACAAGCCCAAGAGGTTTTCCCATTTCGGGTATCCTTCGGGAAATATCTCTCTCTCGAATTCAGCTATCAGGCGTTCAACGAACCAAGAAACCGCATTAGCTTCGTCACCAACAGAGTCTCGCATGTTGACGCTGGCTAGCGCACATTGCTCTCTCACGCGGGATGGGAGTGTCTTTCTAAAAAATCGATCTAAGAATGTAGTCTTTCCCGCTCCTGTCGGCCCTATGATGAAAACCGTTTGCCCCTCATCCACTTCTACAGCGGATGTTACAAGCGTCGCCAAGTGAGTATCTAAATTATGAAAATCTGGATTTATGTTGCCTAGAATCTTGGCCGTCATTTTTTCCAACGAGAAGTCGGCAATTCGGCTTTCTCGGCTCTCGACGAAGCAATTGACCAGCAAATCTGGGTCATCCTCCCCACGCATTCTGCTGAAGTACACATCGAAGACTCGATCTAAATCAAATGCTAACGGCGTCTTTCTTTCGAGAGTTATGTCCGATTCAGAAAATGCAGAAAATTGCTTTCGATCATATGCGCCGCGTGAATGGTGTACTTCGTCAAAAACGCGTACGTATATTCGTTTCTTAATTTGTTCCTTGTGTAATAGGTCATAGAAATTGCTGAAGTTCTCAGAGATGGCATTCAACGATGGGAATACAAGAGCTTCTGCCTCTTTCCAGCGCCGTCCCTCTATATGGGTTTTGCCTAAAATCCACGCGTTTCCGTCAGTAACGACGTAAAGCCCTATGCCTTCGTCCGACGCGTAGTTCCGAGCTTGCTCGATTGCATCTAGGCAGCCCTTTAGAGCCGGACCGGAGATCTTGAACGCTTTGTGTGTATGATCTTCTTTCGTGGAAACCTCGATCTGTCCAAGGCGCTTTGCTTCTAATACGAATGCGGGGGAATTGGGCTGACAGATGATATAGTCTGAAAAACCACTGCTATGTTTTCGCTCTGCTTTGAAGTCTCCGGGTTTCCATCCCAGTACTGAAGTAAGAATACGGTTTATTAGCTGTATTTTTGCGTCCTCTTCCGTGAGAATCTGATCCCAGTTTCCACGGGCATCCGATAACAACGTCTGGAAATGATGATAGCATTCGTCCAGCATATTTCTGACACCCTCTGATTCATCCGAAGATTGTAGCCTGAGAGTTATGGGGCGCAAGTTGTGTCGGGCGAGAGTTTGCGTAGCCAGCGCCAGTTTCGTCTAGCGACCAAAGTGCGATCTTTGTGCTTTCCGGCGTCTGGTCGGCTATCTTCGGGAAAACAATTGTAATCCAAATAGCCTATTCCCGGCTTCTCCGCCGTCTGCGCCCACCACCGTCTCCATCCCCCTCAGCCAGCACCTTCCGCTCCGGCAGCGTGACAACACTTGCGAGCTTCGGAAACGGATCGACCTTGTTGGGCAGCGCCATGGCGTCGATGAAGAGTTGCTGGAAGTGGGGTTCCAGCGCCGTTTCGATCTTTTCGATGCGGGTGACGGTGTCTTCGATTTCGCGGCGGTCGTCGCGGTTGAGGAGGGCCATCAGGGCGCCGGTGCCGGCGGCGTTGCCGACGGCTTTGACTTCCGAGAGTTCGCAATCGGGGATGAGGCCGAGGACCATCGCGTATTTCGGGTCGATGAAGGAGCCGAAGGCGCCGGCGAAGCGGATGGTGTCGACGGTTTCGACTTCGAGCTTTTCCATCAAGAGCTTGATGCCGGCATAAAGGGCGGCCTTGGCGAGCTGGATGGCGCGCACGTCGTTCTGGGTGACCGTGATGCGCTGGGCGCCGTCATGCAGCAGGTAGGAGAAGGTGCGGCCGTTTTCGAGG
>CALSAF010000148.1:0-12362 GCA_943372805.1 Rhizobium sp. Q54 | reverse complement strand
ATCATCGGTGCCTGGGTGGCGATCTTCCTCGTGCTTGCCCGCTATTTCGTGCCGAAGATCCGCTACCATGCCAAGGAGACGGCGGAAGCGGCCTCGATGCTCAACGGACGCCTGGTCGACAGCTATTCCAACATCCAGACATTGAAGCTCTTTGCCCGCGAGCGGCAGAACGACCATTATATCCGCGCCGGGTTCGACCGCTTCCAGAACACGCTCAGGCCCTTTGCCCGGCTGCTCACCGGGGTGCGTGCCTCGCTGGCGATACTCTCGGGTTTCATGATCCTGATGGTGGCGCTTCTGTCTGTCGACCTGTGGTTCACCGGTGCGGTGACGGCCGGGGGCGTCGCCTTCACGCTCGGCCTCGTTCTGCGTCTCAACATGCTGCTTGGCCGGATGATGACGCAGCTGAACGGCATCATGCGCAATATTGGCACCATCCAGAATTCCGCCGAACTGGTCGCCAAGCCGATCGGACTGACGGACAGGCCGGATGCGACGAAGCTCGAGGTGAAGTCGCCGGAGATCCGCTTCGAGGACGTTACCTTCCATTATGGCCGCAAGACGGGTGCGATCGATCATCTGACACTGACGATCGAGCCTGGCGAAAAGGTCGGCATTGTTGGTCGCTCCGGGGCAGGCAAGTCGACGCTCGTCAACCTGCTCCTGCGTTTCTATGACCTTGAGGGTGGACGCATTCTCATCGACGGGCAGGACATTTCGGGAGTCACCCAGGAGAGCCTGCGTTCGCAGATCGGCATGGTGACGCAGGACACGGCGCTTCTGCATCGTTCGATCCGGGACAATATCCTCTTCGGCCGTGAGGATGCGAATGAGGGGCAGCTGATCAAGGCAGCGGAGCGCGCCGAGGCACTCGACTTCATCCAGCGGCTGGAAGACCAGCGCGGGCGCAAGGGCTTTGACGCGCATGTCGGCGAGCGCGGTGTGAAACTTTCCGGCGGTCAGCGACAGCGCATCGCGATAGCCCGGGTGATGCTGAAGGATGCGCCGATCCTGGTGCTGGACGAGGCAACCTCGGCTCTCGACTCGGAAGTCGAAGCGGCGATCCAGTCCAATCTCGATCGTCTGATGCAGGGCAAGACCGTACTTGCCATCGCCCACCGCCTCTCGACCATTGCCGCGCTAGACCGGCTGGTGGTTATGGACAAGGGGCGGATCATCGAGCAGGGCACTCATCAGCAATTGGTCGAACGGGGCGGCCTCTATTCCGAACTCTGGACCCGGCAATCCGGTGGTTTTCTCGATACGGCCGCCGAGACGTCAACGGCGTGAGCCGGACCGCCTGCCTGAGCGGCAGTCCAACTCGCTGCATTGCTTGATAAACTGCCTCCCACACTTGCGTTAAATCAAGCAATTGGGGATGGTACCCATGAAATCCGCGACATCGTGGCTCCTTGCCTGCGGAAGACTGGACAGAATAGATTATCGGGCTTAGAACGCGCCAATCTGGCGGGGAATCTGTGGCTGCACAGTGGCCGAACTGTGATTCCCGCTGCGGGGGCAAATGCGGTATGTCGCAGGATTGCGAGAGGAAAAAGTGACCGTGAGCGAACACGAGACAACGACAGAACATGCGGCCGAGCCTACGCGCCGCGACTTTCTCTACATGGTGACCGGGATGGCCGGTGCCGTTGGTGCGGCTGCGGTCGCATGGCCGTTCATCGACCAGATGCGTCCGGATGCATCGACGCTCGCGCTCGCTTCGATCGAAGTGGACGTGTCTGCGCTCGAGCCGGGCATGTCGCTGACCGTCAAGTGGCGCGGCAAGCCGGTGTTCATCCGCAACCGAACCGACAAGGAAGTCGAAGAGGCAAAGGCCGTTCAGCTGGCTGACCTCAAGGATCCGGTGGCACGCAATGCCAATGTCGACGCTGCTGCCGATGCGACGGACCTCGCGCGTTCGGCCGGTGAAGGCAAGGAAAACTGGATCGTCATGATCGGCTCCTGCACCCATCTGGGTTGCGTGCCGCTTGGCCAGTCCGGTGATTTCGGCGGGTGGTTCTGTCCCTGCCACGGCTCGCACTACGATACGGCGGGCCGTATCCGCAAGGGTCCCGCGCCGACGAACCTGCCGGTGCCGACCTTCGCATTCACATCCGACACTGTCATCACGATCGGCTGAGGGGATAAGACACAATGAGTGGCCATTCGAGTTACCAGCCGTCCACCGGCGTCGAGAAGTGGATCGATGCGCGCCTGCCGCTGCCGCGTCTGATGTATGACAGCTTCGTCGCCTATCCGGTTCCCCGCAACCTGAACTATGCCTATACCTTCGGTGGCATGCTTTCCGTCATGCTGATCGTGCAGATCCTGACGGGCGTCGTGCTGGCCATGCACTATGCCGCTGAAACGACCGTTGCCTTCAACTCGGTCGAAAAGATCATGCGCGACGTCAACAACGGCTGGCTGCTGCGCTACATGCATGCCAACGGCGCGTCGTTCTTCTTCATCGCCGTCTACCTGCACATTGCCCGTGGTCTCTACTACGGTTCCTACAAGGCACCGCGCGAAATCCTTTGGATCCTCGGCGTTGTGATCTTCCTCCTGATGATGGCAACCGCCTTCATGGGCTATGTGCTGCCCTGGGGTCAGATGTCCTTCTGGGGTGCGACGGTTATCACCGGCTTCTTCACCGCCTTCCCACTCATCGGTGAGGGCATCCAGCAGTTCCTGCTCGGCGGCTTTGCGGTCGACAATCCGACGCTGAACCGCTTCTTCGCGCTGCACTACCTGCTGCCGTTCATGATCGCCGGTGTGGTTATCCTGCACGTCTGGGCACTGCACGTCACCGGTCAGACCAACCCGACCGGCGTCGAAGTGAAGTCCAAGACCGATACCGTTCCCTTCACGCCCTATGCGACGCTGAAGGATGCACTTGGCCTCTCGGTCTTCCTGCTGGTCTTCGCCTATTTCGTCTTCTACATGCCGAACTATCTCGGCCATCCGGACAACTACATCCCGGCTGACTCGCTGAAGACCCCGGCTCACATCGTTCCGGAATGGTACTTCCTGCCGTTCTACGCGATGCTGCGTGCGATCACCTTCAACGTTGGCCCGATCGACTCCAAGCTCGGTGGCGTTCTGGTGATGTTCGGTGCGATCATCGTGCTGTTCTTCCTGCCCTGGCTGGATACGTCCAAGGTTCGTTCGGCCGTCTACCGTCCGTGGTACAAGCTGTTCTTCTGGATCTTCGTCGCCAACTCCATCCTCTTGGGCTGGCTCGGCGCGATGCCGGCAGAAGGCATCTACGTCGTCCTGTCGCAGGCCGGCACTGCCTACTACTTCGGCTTCTTCCTCGTGATCATGCCGCTGCTCGGCCTGTTCGAGACGCCAAGGCGCATCCCGAACTCGATCACCGAAGCGGTTCTCGAAAAGAGCGGCAAGTCCGCTGCTGCCCAAGCCTGAGCACGTGAGAGGAAGATAACAATGAAAAAGCTTGTCACGAGCATCGCGCTGATCGCCGCCTTGGCCGGGTTCTCCGGCCAGGCGATGGCAGCGGAAGGTGGCGATCTGGCCGAGATGACGCATCATGCTGCGCAGACCGGTCACTACCCGATCCTGAAGCCCGAGCAGATGGACTGGTCGTTTGCCGGCCCGTTCGGCAAATACGACAAGGGCCAGCTGCAGCGCGGCCTCAAGGTCTACTCTGAAGTCTGTGCAGCCTGTCACTCGATGAGCCTGGTCGCCTTCCGCACGCTGGAAGACCTGGGTTACTCGGAAGCGCAGGTGAAGGCTTTCGCGGCCAACTACGAAGTCACCGACGGCCCGAACGCCGATGGTGAGATGTTCACCCGTGCGGCCGTTGCATCGGACCACTTCCCGGCGCCGTTCCCGAACAAGGAAGCGGCCGCTGCGGCCAACAATGGTGCGGCTCCGCCGGACTTCTCGCTGATCGCCAAGGCACGCGGCGTTACCCGCGGCTTCCCGACCTTCGTCTTCGACATCTTCACCCAGTACCAGCAGGGCGGTCCGGACTACATCCACGCGCTGCTCACCGGTTACCAGGATCCGCCGGAAGGCGTCGAA
Organism: Rhizobium sp. Q54; assembly: GCA_943372805.1. Taxonomy (GTDB): domain Bacteria; phylum Pseudomonadota; class Alphaproteobacteria; order Rhizobiales; family Rhizobiaceae; genus Allorhizobium. The sequence goes on along the minus strand of CALSAF010000148.1, from coordinate 8,318 downwards.
GTTGCCGAAGGCACCTACTTCAACCCGTACTTCATCGCCGGTCAGTCGCTTGCCATGGCACAGCCGATCTCCGACGGTCAGGTCACCTATGACGACGGTTCGCCGGAAACGCTCGAGCAGTATTCGCGCGACGTTTCCGCCTTCCTGATGTGGGCTGCAGAGCCGCATCTCGAAGACCGCAAGCGCATGGGCTTCATGGTCATGGTGTTCCTCGCGATCTTCACCGCGCTGATCTACCTGACGAAGAAGTCGGTCTACGCAAACAAGGAACACTGATCGATCGGATCACGTTCTGCGAAAAGGCGGTCTTCGGGCCGCCTTTTTTTGTTGGGGGACCATACCAATCTTGGTACAGTCCCGCGCAACTTCCTTCCGCTCTCAATCGGATGATACATGAACAAGATTGCCCACGAACTCGCCGCCGCCATCCGCTCCATTCCCGACTATCCGAAGCCCGGCATCATCTTCCGCGACATCACCACGCTGCTTGGCGACGCGCGCGCCTTTCGTCGGGCGGTCGACGAGCTGGTGCAGCCCTATGCGGGTCTGAAGGTCGACAAGATCGCCGGCATGGAAGCCCGTGGCTTCATCCTTGGCGGCGCTGTCGCCCACCAGCTCTCCGCCGGCTTCGTGCCGATCCGCAAGAAGGGCAAGCTGCCACACGAGACCGTCCGCATCGCCTACAGCCTGGAATATGGCGTGGACGAGATGGAAATCCACATGGACGCGGTCAAGCCCGGCGAGAAGGTGATCCTGGTCGACGACCTGATCGCCACCGGCGGCACGGCTGTCGGTGCAGTTCAGCTGCTCCGCCAGATCGGGGCCGATGTCGTCTCGGCTTGCTTTGTCATCGATCTGCCGGAACTCGGTGGCCGCAAGAAGCTGGAGGCGCTTGGCGTCGAGGTTCGCACGCTTGTGGAATTCGAGGGGCACTGAGCCCCTTCCGGCGACCGGGGATCCCCCGGTCGACCGCTTTTCTTGCGTGCTACCTTTGTGCCAGCGCCAGTCTTCCCGCCATCAGCAGAAAGCCTGCCGAGAGCAGCCGATTGACGACACGCATCCTGTCAGGGCGCGTGACGAGCCGCTGTCGCATGCTGGCAGCTGCAAGTCCGTAGATCGCGAAGACGACAAAGGTCACGGCCATGAAGACGAGGCTCAAGGCCGCCATGGTGGCAAACGGACGGGCATCTGCCGGATCGACGAATTGCGGCAGGAAGGCCAGGAAGAAGAGCGAGAGCTTGGGATTCAGAAGGTTGATCAGCACTGCTTTGCGGATGATCCGTGAGGCACGCTGTTTCGATTCGGCTGTCATATCCCCCGCCAGTCCGCTTCTCCAGAGGCCGACCGCCATCCAGACGAGATAGGCAATGCCGGCATAGCGGATCGCCTCGAAGAGGCGCGGCTCGGCGGCGACGAGCGCGGCGAGGCCGAGGGCTGCGGCCAGCATGTGCGGGATGATGCCGAGCGTGCAGCCGAAGGCGGCGACAAGCGCATCACGCCGGCCACCGCCCAAGGCTGCTGCCAGCGTGTAGAGTGCGCCGGTTCCGGGTGTGGCGACGATGATCAGGGTGGTTAGAAGGAAGTCGAGGGTCATCGGAGGTCTCCTGCTTTTTGGCAGGGCAACCATGGGAGGCTCAGGCACGTCCGTCTTGTACAGGATTGCGGCTGATGCGGGCGCTTCGATAAGCACCGGGCGTCATGCCAAAGCGGCGACGGAATTCGCGGTGCATGTGGCTCTGGTCGACATAGCCGCAGGCCGCGGCCACTTCGGCCGGTGCAAGGCCGGTCGCAAGCAGGCTGCGGCTCAGGAGTGCCCGGCGCTGCATCAGATAGGCGTGCGGCGTCAGGCCCGTGTGGCGCAGGAAGGAGCGGATCAGCTGGTAGCGGCTGAGGCCGGCGTCACGGGCGAGGTCCTTGAGGTCCGCCGGGCTTGCCGGGTCATCGTCGAGGCGCTCGCGCACCCGTTGCAGGGATGCGGGCAGGGGAGCTGGCGCGTTCCTGCGACGGGTCAGCGTCCTGCCGAGGAAGAGGATGAGGGCTTCGCGAAAGCTCTCCGCATCATCGCTCCCGTCAGCGGTCTCCAGGTGATGGTGAAGCGCTTCCAGCACGGTGCGGACCGAGGGGTCGACGAAGACCGGATGTTCGAATTCGAGATCGTCCGGCGTCGATACGAGATCGCTGACGCTCTCTGAAACGAGGGAAGGGGTCAGATAGAGCATGTGCCAGCTGCGCGGCGTCTGCCCGATCGGCGCGCCGTCATGCACCTCGCCGGGATTGACCGTGATCAGTTGACCGGCCTCTGCCTGCACCTGACCACGTCCGGAGGCCGAGATCTGACCTCCGGCAGAGAGGAAGCCGATGCCATAGGTGTCGTGTGTGTGCTTGGGAAAGACATGGGTGCTAGTTGCCGAAACCGCTTCCAGGCCGGCCAAAGGTGTCGGATGGAAGCGGAAACCGGTCATGGCGCGTCAGCCGGCGATGGCGCTGGCAATGTCGGCTGCGATGTCAGACGGCGCCGTGCGCGGCGCATAACGGGCGATCGGCTTGCCGTTGCGACCGACCAGGAACTTGGCGAAGTTCCAGCCGATCTCAGCGCCCTGTTCGGCGCCGGGCGTCTGTGCCTTCAGATAGGCGTAGAGCGGATCGGTGCCTTCGCCATTGACCTCGATCTTGGCGAAGAGCGGAAAGGTCACGGCGAACTGGGTTTCGCAGAAGAGGGCGATTTCCTTTTCGGTGCCAGGTTCCTGGGCGCCGAACTGGTTGCAGGGGAAGCCAAGCACGACGAGATCCGGATTGGCCTTGTAGAGGGCTTCCAGGCCCTCGTATTGCGGGGTAAGGCCACAGGCGCTGGCCGTGTTGACGATCAGCAGGACCTTGCCAGCATAGTCAGACAGCGGTTTTGCCGTGCCGTCGATGGTGCTCATGGTAAAGTCGTGGACGCTCATGCTGGTTGCTCCTCGTCGGGGAAGAATTCGATCATCTGGCTTCTGAAGCGCAGCACGGTCTCGCCGTGCTGGTTGACACCCTCGGAGAGGGCGGAATTCAGGATGTAGTGCAGGCGTCCCTTTACATTGCGGCTTTCCAGCGGCGTCATGAAATAGGTGATCGTATCGCCGACAAAGACGGGTTTCAGCCATTGCAGTTCGGCGAAACCGGGGGAGGGGCCGAGCTTCGGCGGCGCGATGCCATCGGCGTGCAGGCGGTCGCTCTCCTTGCCCCAGAAGGTGATGAAGCTCTTCATCCAGTTGGCGCAGGTGTGCCAGCCAGAGGCGCAGAGCGCGCCAAAGACATAGGCCTTCGCCGCCTCGGCATCGACATGGAAGGGCTGGGGATCGAACTTCTCGGCAAAGCGGATGATGTCGTCGGCGGTAAAGGTGACGCTGCCGAGTTCGAGCCGGGTGCCGGCGGGATAGAGGTCGAGCATCTTCATGCGCCGGCCTCCACGCTCTCGCGGCGGCGGACCATGACGGCGTTGCGGGCGGAAAGAACCAGTTCGCCGCGTTGATTGCGGAGTTCGTGGCCAAAGGTGACGATTCCGAGATGCGGACGCGAGCGCATCGGGCGAGCTTCCTCGACAACCGAGAGGCCGGACAGCGTGTCGCCGGCGAGCACCGGTTTGCGCCATTGCATGAATTCGATGCCGGGGGCGCCCTCAGAGGCGGCTTTGAGCACATAGGCGTCGATCATCATGCGCATGAACAGGCTCGATGTATGCCAGCCGGAGGCGGAGAGGCCGCCGAGGATGCTCTGCTTGCCGGCCTCTTCCGAGAGATGCATGGGCTGGGGATCGAACTCACTGGCGAAGTCGATGATTTCCTCGGCCGTCACGGTCCGCGGACCGAGTTCGAACTGGCGGCCTTGTGTGAAATCCTCGTAGTGAAGCCTGTCAGGCTGCATGCGCGCTGTTCTCCCATGCCGTTGTCTGTGATTATGGTTCATAAGCGGAAATCGGGAGGTGGTCCATGGCGGCTTGGGTCGATGAGACGGGCTTTCTGGCGTCATTGGATGCCGATGCCAGGCATGTGCTGGAGGGGTTGACACCTGTCCATGTGCCCTACCGCGCGACGCTGTTCAGGCCCGGTGACCAGGCCCGGAGTTTCGTCGTCTTGCTCTCGGGGCGGATTGGTGTCTATCTCACCGGGCGCAACGGGCGCGAATTGTTGCTCTATGCGGTCACGCCGGGAGAGACCTGCGTGCAGACGACACTCGGCGTGCTCGGCGGTGCGCCCTATAGTGGCGAGGCGATTGCCGAGAGCGACCTGGTCGTCGTCATGGTGCCACCTGATGTCTTCGAACGGCTGATGGCGGAATCCGCGGCGTTTCGCGGTTTCGTCTTCAAGGCCTTTGCCGACCGTCTCGGTGATCTGATGTTCGTGCTGGAGCAGGTGGCCTTCGTCAAGGTCGAGCAGCGGCTGGCCCATGCACTGGTGGAGAGGGCTGACGAGGCCGGGCAGGTATCTCTGACGCATCAGGAACTCGCCGTCATCATCGGGACTGCGCGCGAGGTGGTCTCCCGACGGCTGGAGGCGCTGGCCTCGAAGGGCGTGCTCACCAACGAGCGCGGGCAGATCCGGATCATCGAGCGCATGGAACTCGCCCGGATGGCAAGGATGGGAGAGGGTTAAGACTTCGCAAAGCCCGTGACTAAGTCACCGACGGCGCAGCGGGACCCCGCTAGTCTGATCCCATCGTCAAACCAAACGGAGGGAAAGACCATGTTTGCCAAGAATGTCGGATCCATCGATCGCATCCTGAGAATCGTCGCGGGCCTCGTGCTGCTGTCGCTGTTCTTCATCTATCCTGGTGCCTGGTGGCGCTACTACACGCTGATCGGCGTGGTGCCGCTTCTGACCGGCCTGATGTCCACCTGCCCCCTCTATTCGATTTTCGGGCTCTCGACCTGCCCGGTAAAGCGGGCCTGAGCTTAGCAAGGGAGATCGGCGGCCCTGCGGGTGTTTCCCGGTGGCCGCCGGCTTCAGTCGCGGGTTCCCGTCACAGCCGGGGCGGCGTGAAGTCGCGGTCGTTGATCGTGAGGCGACCATCTGCGTCCGATACGACATCCCAAGACATGACGCCGTCTGCCGTCCTGCCGGCGAAGCCCTGTGCCATCAGGGCGAAGAACGCATATTGGCCGAACTGCGGGAAGCGCTTGGTGTTTTCCTGCAGGTACTTCACGAGCGGATCAAGGCCCGCTGTCGTTATTCTGAGAGCGAAGGATGGACGTGCACCGTTGCGGTCAAAGCTCATCGTTCCTGTCGCCGTCACCTGATAGAGCGCTGTTTCAAGTTCAAGGTCGGCTACCGTCACGTCGACGGTGCGGTTCGGGACGAGATAATTGATCGCGAGCTGTCGCTGGTTTTCGTTCAGCCACTGTCTCGCACCGAAATCGGCGCCGTCGACGATGTATTCCCACGGCTTCTGGAAGTTCAGCCCATCGAGGGTGAAGGACAGCTTGACCCGCTCGGGCACAAGCTTCGCCATGCTGGGCGTCAGCCGCCCTCTTGTATCGATCCCTGAGACCTTCACTTCTGTGTGGATGGTGGGCTCAGTCGCGAGATTCGAGGCATCCACGCTGTAGCCAAGATTGTCGAAACCGATCTCCCAGCCGCCAGCAGCCAGTATTGCCTCCTCGACGGAGCCGGTCTGTTTCAGGCCAACCGCAATGGGCATGATGGCTTGCAGACCCGGGCGCAGCTGATCCGCAATGGCGACAGCTTCCTCGTTGTTTTGGATTCGCGAGAGCCACTCCGCGGCGAGGTTTTGCACAGCCCGGTAGCGAAGATCCGTGGCCTCCAGCCGTGAGACGATCTTCCGGGCGGTTAAGTGTCCGGCCTGATCCGAATCCCTGACTTTGACCTCTGTGGTATCGATTTCCAAATCTAGGTGCTCCGACGTCACGTCTTTCATCGTCTGATCGAGATACAAAGTTCCGACCGTGCGCGATTGAAAGGTGGTCCCTGTCCAGAGGGAGACCTCAAGGTCGCTGATGGTGGACTTGAGCCGTGGCTGAGTGCGCAAATCATCCGAAAGCTGCGCCTTCGTCGCGGCCGTTGCAGCCCTGTAGATCAAGCGTGGTGCGGAGGGGCCGCTGCCGAGTTGGGCCTTGATGTCGTAGGAACCGTCTTGCTCGAAGCCCCAGGTGCCTGCGGGCTGCCGCGTGAAATTCACAATGAAGGGGTCAAGGCCAGAGACGGTCAGGCCGGTATGCGCGAGCTCCCGAAAAAGGAGAGGTGGATCGACGCGCACCTCGTATTCGTAGCCCCGCCACGTCTGCTTGACGGTGACGAAGCGCGTAAGTTCGCCTCCGAGCGGAAGCAAGGTGTCGAAGGCCTTCTTTAGGGCTTCAGCTGGTACCGTTTCCTCGGCCCCGGCATCTGCCCATCCCGCGAGAGGCAGGATCAGACATGCAGCCAGGCCGATGCGGTTCAGTCTATGGTTCATCTCGCCTCCGAATCAAACCGCTCCAGGGTTGCGTTCAGAGGCAGTAAACGCGATCGGGTGTTGAAGCGGAAGTAGATGACGTGACCGTCGTGGACGACATGTTGCTCGCCTTCGTCGCGGCCCTTGCTGGCTTCCCTGACCAGACTTCGGCCTAAAAAGGCGCATGCTTCTGGCAGCCTGGTTGATGGCGAGTTGCCCGCTTTATTCGATTTTTGGCATTTCCCGCTGCCCGGTGATGAAGATTTGAGTATAGGATAAAACGACCAGGGTGGAGCGGCGTGCCGCTTTGCCCTGTTTCCCTGTTTGACGAGATTTTCATGACCAGCATTCAGCATTCCTCTCCGGCTCTTGTGCCGTCGGATTCGACACCTGGCCTGCGCCACCTTCCCCTGCCGCTTTTTGCCGTGCCCATGGGGCTTGGCGGGCTTGCCATGACCTGGCGGGAGGCCTCTGCCATGCTGGGGGCGCCGACTGCTATCGGCGAGGGGCTGATGCTGGCGACCGGCGTCTTCTGGTGCATCATCTTCATCGGGCATGCCCTGCGGGTCCTGCGTCATCCCGAGGCGCTGGTTTCGGATCTCAAACATCCGATCCGCAGTGCCTTTGCCGGGGGGCTGTCGATCGGCCTGATGATCATTGCCGGTGGATTTTTGCCCTATTCGTTCGATCTTGCTGCGGTGATCTGGGGTGTGGCGGTCGCCATTCATCTGACGATCGGGGCCTATATCGTCTGCGGACTGCTCGTCAGCCCGCGCGAGGCAGCCACGCTCACGCCGCCTTTGCTGCTGCCGCTGGTCGGCAATGTGCTGGCGCCCGTCATCGGCGCCAAGCTGGGCTTCATCACCGTGTCCTGGATGCTGTTCGGGCTCGGTGCCTTGCTCTGGGTGATTGTGCAGCCGCTGATCCTGTACCGGATCTCGACCGGGCCGATCCTGCCGGCCAAGATGTGGCCGACGCTTGTCATCCTGCTTGCGCCGCCGGCCGTTGGCAGCCTGGCGCTGGCGCTTCTGACGGATGGCTTCGGGCCGGGGCCGCTGGCGATCTATGGCTATGCGGTGCTTGTCGCTGCCGTCATGCTGCTGATGGTGTCGAGGTTTCGCAGCATTCCCTTCGCCATGTCCTGGTGGGGCTATACATTCCCCAGTGCCGCCTTTGTCACCGCCAGCATGAAGGCGGCGCATGCGCATCCATTCCCGCTGATGGAGCCGGCGCTCTGGCTGCTCGTCGCCTTTGTCACGGTCATCGTGGCGCTGGTATTTACGGCCACGCTCAAGGCCTTCTTCGCCGGCCATCTGTTCCTTCCGGAGTGAAGGCAGGCATAAAAAAGGGCGCCGTGCTTGCCGCAGGCGCCCTTTTTAGAATCTGGAAATCTTGGGATCAGGTGTTGAAGCGGAAGTGGATGACGTCGCCGTCCTGGACGACATATTCCTTGCCTTCGTCGCGGCCCTTGCCGGCTTCCTTGGCGCCGACTTCGCCCTTGTAGGCGATGTAGTCGTCATAGGAGATGGTGAAGGCGCGGATGAAGCCACGTTCGAAATCGGTGTGGATGACGCCGGCGGCCGCAGGGGCCTTGGTGCCACGGACGATGGTCCAGGCGCGGCATTCCTTGGGGCCGACGGTAAAGTAAGTGATCAGATCGAGCAGGTGGTAGCCGGCGCGGATCAGGCGGTCGAGGCCGGCTTCGTCAAGGCCGAGGGCCGAGAGGAATTCGGTGGCTTCCTCTTCCGGCAGCTGGGCGACTTCGGCTTCGATGGCCGCCGAGATGATGACGCATTCGGCGCCCTGTTCGGCGGCCATCTTTGCAACGGCTTCGGTGTGCTTGTTGCCGGTTGCGGCGTCGCCTTCGGCGACGTTGCAGACATAGAGGACCGGATGCG
>CALSAF010000147.1:0-12414 GCA_943372805.1 Rhizobium sp. Q54 | reverse complement strand
CGGGGCCGCCCCTTTTGCATGGGTTCAGGCGAGCAACTGTGGGTGCCGCAGGATGAACCAGGCGAAATGCTTATGGATCGCCGGCGCAATTCCATAGACGATCGAGAGTACCATGATGGGCGCCAGAAGCGCTGTGCGTGCCCAGATTGGCCAGCCATCGGTGAGCGGCATGAGCACATAGTTGATGCCGGTGACGAAGGGATAGATCACCAGGAGCATGAGCAGGGCAAGTCGATGCTTTGAGGGAGTTGGACGGGATGCGGAGGGTTCGGACATGGGAAACTCCATAGGAACGGTACGTTTCGTTTATATTGAAACGGGTCGTTTCGTTCAATAGGTTTTCCTGCTAAGGATCGTGCATAGGAGCCGAGACTGTGACCAAGACTGCACACGACATCACAAAGCGCACATCGATTGGCGCGCAACGCAACCCTGCAAGCGAGGAGGCAATCCTCACCGCAGCCGCTGAGATCCTGAGGGAAGGCGGGCTTTCGGCGTTTTCGATCGAAGCTGTAGCGAGGCGCGCGAAGGCCGGCAAACCGACAATCTATCGCTGGTGGCCTTCCAAGGCAGCGCTCCTACTCGACATCTATCATCGTCAGAAGGGCGAGACCTTCTATCCTGACACGGGCAGCGCACGCGGCGACTTGATCGCCTTTCTCGAGACGCTGCTCGACTTCTGGCAGACCAGCGGCGGCGAGGTCTTTCGGTCGATCATAGCCGAGGCGCAGAGCGACCCGGCGGCACTGGATGCGCTGCGTGACTATGCGGTGACGCGCTGCCGGGCGAGTGGCATTATCCTGGAACGGGGCGTGGCACGGGGTGAAATCCGCGAGGCGCTCGACATCCCTCTCGTCATGGAACTGTTTTCGAGTTTCTGCTGGCAGCGGCTACTGACCGGTCGGCTCGATCCGTCACGGGATCAGATGGCGCATATCGTCGATGCGGTGCTCACAGGCTTTGAGACGAAGGAACGTGACGCTCAGTAATGCGGCGGCCGGGTGATGGCAGGGGCTTCAAGACCCTGCTCCTCCAGCGACAGGAAGCGCTCCGTGAGCCGATCCAGCTTGGCCCGGGTCTGCTCAACCACCTTCCATTGCTCCGTGAGCTGATCGGAGAGCTCCTCGATGACCCGCGTCTGATGGGCAACGGTCTCTTCCAGACGCGTGATGCGCTCGTCCTGCGTGTCCATGGTTCTCTCCATCGTCTCGATGTGGCCTAGATGCCGCAAGACGGGTGCGCGGTCAAACGCCGACTGCGTATCGCTTCAGCGCTGCTTCTTCTTGCGATAGGGCATCGCCATCACCGCAGAGGCCGTGACTGCGGCGCCGAAGGTGAGCGCGAGCGGTACAGCCAGCATCAGCGCAGGTAAAATCGGGTGGCTGGACCGAACCAACGACGTGCCGACGCCGCCGAGATCCAGCCAGACGATCGCCAAGGCCACGAGAATTCCCAGGGCGGCACCCAGGATGGCGTTGATCGCCAGGAAGCCCAGCATCTCCCAATGGTCGCGGCGGGCTTCTTCAGGTGTGAGATCGTCGGAATGCAGCGGCATGGCCTGAGCTCCAGATCAGCGGGAATGCCATCAAACTAGCCTGTCTGGACAAGAGTTCCATGTCGCCAAGCGCCGCATGCCCTGATCGAGCAGAGTTTGGCGCTTGCGCCTTGCCATCACCGATCAATCGTCCTAGCTGAGGTCGACAACGATTCCGACCGATGACCCAGAAAACACAGATCCACCGGCTCAAACTCACCGACTTCCGCAACTATGCGCAGGCAGGCCTTGCGCTGGACGGACGGCATGTCGTGCTGGTCGGCGACAACGGGGCGGGCAAGACCAATTTCATGGAGGCGATCTCCTTTCTTTCGCCCGGGCGTGGTCTTCGCCGCGCAGTGCTTTCGGATATTCCGCGACTTGGGGCTTCGGGTAGCTTCACGGTGTTTGCGGCAATCGACGGCATGGCCGGAGAGGCTGATATCGGCACGGGCACCGAGACGACGGAAGAGGACAATCTCGTTCGGCGGCTGAGGATCAATGGTGCTCCGGCGAAATCGGTCGATGAGCTCACCGACCATCTGCGCATCCTCTGGCTGACTCCGGCCATGGACGGGCTCTTCACGGGCCCCTCGGCCGACAGGCGGCGGTTCCTTGACCGCCTGGTCCTCTCGCTCGATCCCGCTCACGGCAGACGGGCAAGCGACTTCGAGCGCGCCATGCGCAGCCGCAACAAGCTGCTTTCGGAAGGACGCTTCGATCCGACCTGGCTTTCTGGCATCGAACAGCAGATGGCGGCCCTCGGGGTTGCCATGGCAGCAGCACGGCGGGAGATGCTCGGCCTGCTCTCGGGGCTGATCGAGGCGGATCGGGACACCTCGGCCTTCCCTTCCGCGTCCCTTTCGCTGACCGGCTTCCTCGACGAACTCGCCGACTTGCCCGCCTTTGAACTGGAGGAGCGCTATATCGAACTGCTTGCCCAGTCGCGGCAACGGGACGCTGCGGCGGGACGTACACTGGAGGGACCGCACCGGGCCGACCTCACCGTCCGGCACATCGAGAAGGACATGGATGCCGAGCGATGCTCGACCGGCGAGCAGAAGGCACTGCTGATCGGTCTGGTGCTTGCCCATGCACGGCTTGTGGCGACGATGACGGGCTTTGCGCCGATCTTGCTGCTCGACGAGATTGCGGCCCATCTCGACGAGGGCCGCCGCGCCGCGCTTTTTGCCCGCATCGATGCGCTTGGAGGACAGGCCTTCATGACGGGTACTGATCGGGCCATGTTTTCAGCACTGGGCCATCGCGCACAGTTCGTCACCGTCAGGGACGGGCAGATCGATGGCTAAGCGCGCTTTTCTTCAGTCCATGCCAGTGGCAAGGTGAGCCCATGGATCCGCTGTCACCCGAAGAACTCTCCCGCTATCACCGCCATATCCTGCTGCCCGAAGTGGGTGGCCATGGACAGCAATTGCTGAAAGCTGCGCGCGTCCTGGTGATCGGTGCCGGCGGACTTGGCTCACCCGTGCTGCAATATCTGGCGGCCGCCGGCGTCGGCACGCTCGGGATCGTCGACGATGACGGCGTCTCGCTCTCCAATCTCCAGCGGCAGGTGATCCACGACACAGGAACCCTATCGGAGAAGAAAACGGACAGTGCCGCGCGTGCCATCGCGCGGCTCAACCCTCATTGCCGCGCGGTCTGCTACGAAGAACGCTTCACTGCCGAGTTTGCCCGAGACTACCTGCGGCGCTACACGTTGCTGATCGACGGTTCCGACAATTTTTCCACGCGTTACGCGGCGGCAGATGCTGCGGAAGCGGCGAAGGTGCCGCTGGTGACGGGGGCTGTCGGGCGCTTCGATGGTACCGTGACGGTGCTGAAGCCTTATGAGAGTGGACCTGATGGCCTGCCCTACCCGCGTTATACCGACCTTTTCCCCGAACCGCCGCCCGAAGGTCTCGTGCCGGCCTGTGCGGAAGCGGGCGTGCTCGGCGCGCTCACTGGCGTCATCGGTACGCTGATGGCCATGGAGGCGATCAAGGTGATCACCGGGATTGGCGAGCCGCTCGTTGGAAAGCTTCTGATGTATGACGGGCTCGCCGCCCGTTTCGACACCATCCGCTACAAGCGTCGGGCAGGGACATGAGCGTTGGCATTTGCCGGATTGATGAGAGCTTTGCGCGCTACGAGGAGCTGCTGGCGCTGATCATGGGCTCGTTTGCCTATATGGACGATGTCATCGATCCACCCTCCTCGGCGCATCGGCTGACCGTTGCATCGCTCAAGGACAAGGCCCGGGACGAGATCGGGCTGATTGCCGAAATCGACGGTCGGCTGCTCGGCTGCGCCTTCTTGAGGCCGGAGCCGGACTTCCTTTATGTCGGCAAGCTGGCAGTTTCGCCTGAAACCCAAGGAGCCGGTATCGGCAGTGGTTTTCTCGCCGAGGCGGAGGTGATCGCAAGGGAACTCGGCAAGCCCGCGCTGCGGCTGGAGACCCGGATCGAGCTCACCGGCAATCACCAGCGGTTTGGTGCCTGGGGCTTCGTCAGGACGGCCGAGAAAAGCCATGCGGGCTATGACCGCATCACCTTTATCGAGATGCAGAAGCGCCTCGCCTGAGGATCAGCTGCGGTTCGGCAGGACCCTGTTCGGCGGCCTGTGGCCATCGAAATAGGTGCGGATGTTGATGATCACCTTGTCGCCCATGTCGATGCGGCCCTCGATGGTGGCTGACCCGGTATGCGGCAAGAGCACCACCTTGCCTTCATTGGCGAGCTTAACAAGCTTCGGATTGACGGCTGGTTCGTTCTCGAACACATCGAGACCCGCACCGGCGATCTTGCCGGCGCGTAGCGCCTGGATCAGGGCATCCTCATCGATGATGTCGCCACGAGCCGTGTTTACCACATAGCTCGTCGGCTGCAGCAGCGCGAGGCGACGGGCCGAAAGCAGGTGGAAGGTCGCTGGTGTCGAGGGGCAGTTGACCGAGACGATATCAACGCGGGCGAGCATCTGGTCGAGGCTGTCCCAATAGGTCGCCTCCAGCTCATCCTCGGTTGCCGGGTTCACCCGCTTGCGATTGTGATAGTGGATCGACAGGCCGAAGGCCTTGGCGCGGCGGGCCACCGCCGTGCCGATGCGGCCCATGCCGATGATGCCGATGCGCTTGCCCCAGATGCGACGCCCGAGCATCCAGGTGGGCGACCAGCCCTCCCACTCACCCGGCTTGTCCATGAGTACGCGGGCGCCCTGTACGAGGCGGCGCGGGACCGCCAGGATCAGCGCCATGGTCATGTCGGCGGTGTCTTCGGTCAGAACATTCGGCGTGTTGGTGACGGTGATACCCTTTTTCGCCGCCGCATCGATGTCGATATGATCAGTGCCGTTCGAGAAACTGGCGATCAACTTCATCTGCGGGCAGGCTTCCGCGATCAGTGCTGCATCGATTCGGTCCGTGACCGTGGGCACGAGCACGTCCGCCGTCTTCACGGCGTTGATCAACTCTTCGCGCGTGCGCGGTTTGTCATCGACGTTCAATTCGGCGTCAAACAGCTCGCGCATGCGTGTTTCCACGGCGTCAGGCAGTTTCCGGGTGATATAGACCTTGGGTCTTTTCCTGTTCGTCATGGTCTGGTTCGATACCTTGTTCAGAACTCGTTAACCAAGTCGCGGGATACTTCAGTCCCTAGAAGGGCAATTTCTACCAAACCCGTCGGCGAAGACAAACAAAACTCGTCGGCTCGCCACGGATTTGTCCCGGCCTCTCACCATATGGTGTCGGCTCGGCAAGAAAGCACTTCATTTCCATAGCTTAGCCCGGAATGATCATGTTTCATAACCTGTGCCGCGTCAGCCTTGCCACCAGCGTCCTGCTCGTGTCCATCATGGCCGCGCCAGGTGCCGGCCAGACGCAATCAACCACCAAGGGATCCAGCGGGCTGCCCCTGCCCCGTTTCGTCAGCCTGAAGGCGGAGAAGGTCAATCTCCGCATCGGCCCGAGCACCGACTATGCCGTTTCCTGGCGCTACTTGAAATCGGGCCTGCCGGTCGAGATCATCCGCGAATACGAGAACTGGCGACAGATCCGCGATGCCGACGGGACCGAAGGCTGGGTGAACCAGACCCTCCTGACCGGGGAACGCACGGCGCTGGCCGCACCCTGGATGCGCGGCAACGGCGAGAACGTCTACGTCATGATGCGGCGCGATTCCAACTCGTCGGCCGCAGTCATCGCCAAGCTCGAGCCGGGTGTGGTAGTCAAGCTCAGCGAGTGTAACGGCAACTGGTGCCAGGCCGAAACCAGCGGGGTCACCGGCTGGGTTTCGCAAAACGAAATATGGGGCGCCTATCCGGGCGAGGCCTTCAAATAAGGCCGATCGCCGCAGCCCCCTTCTTGAGAGACATCATCGGCCGCGGGCCGATCTGCTGGATGACGACACCTGCGGCATAGCAGCCGAGATGGGCGCAATCCTCCAGGCTGCGGCCATTGGTGTAGCCGAACAGGAAGCCGGATGCGAAGAGATCGCCGGCGCCCGTCGTGTCAACGACGGTCTCTATCTTCGTTGCAGGCACGCGGATGCGCTGGTCACCCTTGACGATCACCGCCCCCTGATCGCCCATGGTGACGGCGGCCAGCTTGCAATCCTTTGCGATGCGATCCAGCGCTTCGGCAAAGTTGTCGGTTTCGTAGAGGGAAAGGGCTTCCTGCTCGTTGGCGAAGACGATGTCCACGGTGCCGGAACGCATGAGCTCGAGGAACTCGGCGCGGTAGCGCCCTACACAGAAGCTGTCGGACAGCGTCATCGACATTTCCTGGCCAGCTTCATGGGAGATGCGGGCACAATCGAGAATCGCCTGCTTGGCGCGTGGCGGATCCCAGAGATAGCCTTCGAAATAGGTGACCTTGGATTTCGCCACGACCTCGGGCTCGACGTCTTCGGGGCCGAACTCGACGCAGGCGCCGAGATAGGTGTTCATCGAGCGCTCGCCGTCTTCGGTGACGAAGATCATGCTGCGGGCGGTTGGCGGCTGGCTGCCCAGCGGGCGGGTTTCGAAATGCACGCCCTGGGCGCGGATGTCATGGGTGAAGATCTCGCCGAGCTGATCTTCTGCAACCTTGCCGAAATAGGCAGCCTTGCCGCCAAAGTTGGCAATGCCGGCAGCCGTGTTGCCGGCGCTTCCGCCAGAGGCTTCCACGGCCGGGCCCATCATTGCATAGAGCCGCTCGGCGCGTTCCGCGTCGATGAGATTCATGGCGCTCTTGGTGATGCCGTTGTCGATCAGAAACTGGTCGTCGCAGCGAGATATAATGTCGACGATCGCATTTCCGACAGTCAGGACATCGAACTGGCTCATGGGGTCCGGGGCTCCGTTTGCTTCCAAAACGGTCATAGCCGTTTTTCCGGCGATGGGAAGGGGCAAGCGGATCATCGTCATCTTGCCGTAACATCGACCGGCTAGAAGCGTTGCCGTGGATGGCCATCTCCCCTGGCCGTCCGGGGGACCGCAATCGGTTCCGCTCGGGAGAGCCGACCACGGATGTACTGGCGGCGGATCCCATCCCGGCGCGACCGGGCGTGGAAGCAGGCATTTGCCTGCTTTTGTCGTTTGTGGCGGATTGGCCGAGAACGACAAGAGGCCTAAGAAGGTCTCATCTTTCCATTCCGAGCTGATTTTTAATGACCACCGTTGCCCAGGACGTCCTTCCGATCTTCATCCTCATTCTGTTCGGCTGGGCATTGGTCCGACTGAAGATCCTGGCTGCCGAGATCGGCGACGGGCTGGGTGATTTCGTCTTCAAGGTGGCCGTGCCGCTATTGCTGCTTCGGACCATCGCCAATGCGGACTTCCACGGCGCTTCGCCTTTCCGATTGTGGATCGCCTATTTCTCCGGCGTTCTCGTTGCCTGGACCGTTGGCCACCTCATCGCGACACGCATCTTTGCCCGCGACGAGCGCCTCGGGGTGCTGGCAGGCGTTTCTTCCGCCTTCGCCAACAACGTGTTCATCGGACTGCCTCTGGTGGAGCGCACCGTCGGCCCGGAAGGTATCGTTGCGATGTCAATCCTGCTCGCCATCCATCTGCCGCTGATGATGATCGCTGGAGTGCTGGCAATGGAGCGTGCCGAGCAGAAGAGCGGGGGCAGGAAAGCCGAGGGTGCTGTCGCCGTCATCAAGCAAGTGGGCACGAACCTGATCCGAAACCCGCTGATCATAGGGCTCGCGGCCGGCGTTCTGCTTCAGATCGCCGGCACACCGGTGCCGGGACTGGTCGACAGCGTGGTCGCCCAGGTGGCCGGCATGGCTGCACCGGCGGCCCTGATCTCGCTCGGCATGACGCTGAACAAATACGGCATGGCCGGAAACGTGCGGATCGCGGGAAGCATCTCGCTCATCAAGCTCGGCCTGATGCCGGCAACGGTCTGGCTCGCGGCCCACCTGCTCGGTCTTTCGCCCCAGTGGACGGCTGCCCTCGTGCTCACCTCGTCCGTGCCAACCGGCATCAATGCCTGGCTGATCGCCAGCCGATTCGGGGTGGGACAGGGCCTCGCCGCTTCGGTCATCACCCTTTCCACCGCAGCCGGAGTGGCGACCGTTTCGCTATGGGCTCTCCTGCTACTTTGAGCTCCGCTGTCGGAAACAAAAAACCCGGCACTGGGCCGGGTTTTTGTTTCATCAATGAGCGAGCGATCAGTTTGTCGCTGCAGGATCCGGCAGAGCGACCGGGGCATCCGCCATGGTGTGTAGATACATGATCAGATTGGCGCGCTCATCGTCCTTCTTGATGCCGGCAAAACCCATGGCGGTGCCCGGGATATGCTTCTTCGGCGCGAGCAGGAATTCGTTGAGGTGATCCCAGCTCCACAAAACCGAGCCGCCCTGGGCGAATTCGGTCATGGCAGCCGAGTAGCTGAAGCCTTCATGAGACGCGATCGGACGGTCGACAAGGCCATAGAGGTTCGGGCCAACCTTGTTGGCGCCGCCCTTGTCGACGGTGTGACAGCTCGCACATTTCTTGAAAACCGTCTCGCCTGCTGCCGCATCGGCGCTGGCGAGCAGAACTGCGATCGGTACTGCAGCAACTTCAGGAGCCGCTTCGGCCGGAGCCGCATCTTCGGCAACGATGGCGAAGCCTTCCTTCTCCGGCGTTTCCGAATGAAAAATGCCTTCCGAAGCGATCGACACAGACATCAGGACGAAGACGGTGCCGAGGAAGGCACCCACGCCCATGTTGGTATAAGAGTTCATCTGCAAAGCTCCCCGTGCAGCCGGCCGATGAGCAACCGGACGATCTTGAAATCGCGCGGAACCTATGTCTTTTGCATAACACATGCAACACGATTATGGTCCCGCAACTGGGACTATTTGACACTTCTCTGCGGTGATTTGAAGGGGTTACGGACATGAATGAAGGCAGAACTGCCAAAACTTTGGTCCTGATCCCGGCCCGCATGGCATCCACCCGACTTCCGGGCAAGCCGCTCGCCGATATTGCAGGCCTTCCGATGATCGTACAGGTCGCAAAACGGGCGCAGGAGGCAGACGTCGGGCGAATCATTGTTGCCGTCGATGACCAGCAAGTGCTCGATGCGGTGGCGGCCGCAGGCTTTGAAGTGGTGATGACGCGGGTAGACCACCAGTCGGGTTCCGACCGGATCTTCGAGGCGCTGACCAAGGTCGATCCCGATGGGCAGGCCGAGATCGTCATCAACGTGCAGGGCGACCTGCCGACGATCGATCCGCAGACGATCCGGGCGGCATTGCGCCCACTCGAAGACCCGGCCGTCGACATCGCAACGCTGACGGTGGAGATCGAGGATGAGCAGGAGAAGACCAATCCGAACGTGGTGAAGGTCGTTGGCTCGCCGATCGGCGAGAACCGCCTGCGTGCCCTTTACTTCACACGTGCGACCGCACCACACGGGACGGGTCCGCTCTTTCACCATATCGGGCTCTACGCCTATCGCCGCGAGGCACTCGCGCGCTTTGTATCGCTGCCGCCCTCGACACTGGAAAAGCGGGAATCGCTCGAACAGCTTCGCGCGCTCGAAGCCGGCATGCGCATCGATGTCGAGGTGGTGAAGACAGTGCCGCTCGGCGTCGACACGCCAGCCGATCTCGAAAAGGCGCGCCGCATTCTCTCCGCATCCTCCAACGCAGGACACTGATCCCTTGGCTCCCACGAACAAGATTTCCTTCCAGGGCGACTACGGCGCCAATTCCGACATGGCCTGCCGGGATATGTTCCCGAATATGGAGCCCCTGCCCTGCCCGACTTTCGAGGACGCCTTCGTGGCGCTGGAGACCGGCGAGGTTGATCTCGCGATGATCCCGATCGAGAACACGCTCGCGGGTCGTGTCGCCGACATCCACTATCTCCTGCCGCTGTCGCGGCTGCATATCGTCGGCGAGTATTTCATGCCGATCCGCTTCCAGTTGATGGTGCTGCCGGGCGTTAAGCTCGACGAGATCCGCACCGTGCACAGCCACATCCATGCGCTCGGCCAGTGCCGCAAGATCATCCGCAGCCATGGCTGGAAGGCCGTGGTTGCCGGCGACACGGCAGGGGCTGCCAAGCTGGTTTCCGAGAAGGGTGATCGGAGCATGGCGGCCCTTGCGCCGCGGCTTGCGGCTCCGCTCTACGGGCTCGACATCATCGCTGAGAATGTCGAGGATTCGGAAAACAACGTCACCCGCTTCGTCGTGCTATCCCGCGACGAGGACGAGCCGAAGCGTGTGAGCGACGAAGAGTTGTTCATCACGACGTTCGTGTTCAATGTGCGTAACATTCCGGCAGCCCTCTACAAGGCAATGGGCGGGTTTGCGACGAACGGGGTCAACATGACCAAGCTCGAAAGCTACCAGATCGGCGGCAAGTTCATCGCCACACAGTTCTATGCCGATATCGAAGGCCACCCGGACGATGCGCCGGTCAAGCGGGCACTGGAAGAGCTGCGCTTCTTCTCCGAGAAGGTGCGCATCCTCGGCGTCTACAAGGCGCATGAGATGCGCGGCAAGCTCTGATCACGACAGTGGCGGTGTAGAGCATTTCCGGACGCAGAACCGCTACGCCCTTTGGCTGGAATTGCTCAGTGCCGCCACTCGAACCAGTCCTCGATCAGCCTGCGGGCGATTGTGCCCTGGATCGGTAGTGACCGTCCGTCGAACGCCCCCTCCGACAGCATGGCGCCGATCTCGTCTCGGGTGAACCAGCGGCAATCCTCGAGCTCGACGGTGTCGAAGGTGATGTCGAAATCTGTGGCCTCGCCGTAACAGCCGATCATCAGCTGGTGCGGCATCGGCCAGGGCTGCGATGCGTGATAGCGGACGCGGCCGACGGTGATGCCCGACTCCTCGCGCGTTTCGCGCCGGACGGCGTTTTCAATGGTCTCGCCCGGCTCGACGAAGCCCGCAAGCGAGGAATACATGCCCGCCGGAAAGCGCGGGCTGCGGCCCATCAGGCAACGATCCTTCTTCTCGTCGACAATCAGCATGATGGCGACGGGATCGGTGCGCGGGAATATCTCGTGGCTGCAGGCGGTGCACTTGCGCTTGTAGCCGCCGATCAGGGTTTCCATCCTGCCGCCACAGCGACCGCAAAACTTATTGTCGGCATTCCAGCGCAAGAGACTAAGGGCCTGGGCGACTTCGCCGAGCAGTTCGTCACCAACAAGAGCGTCGCGGAACAGCGCGCGCGGGTCGGCCGGCTTGTAGTGCGCCGCGAGCGCTTCCGGCGCGACACTGACGGGCACGGCGAGGCGCGGTTCGCCAGAGGCCTGGTGGCCGAGGAGAATCGCCTCGTCGAAATTCGGTTCGAGCTCTGCCAGTTCGTAAGGGGCAAAGAGCGGATCGAGAACCAGGCCGTCATGCTTCAGCACCAGCTGGCTTCCTGAAAAGGCGAGGATATGCGTGCCTTCGACCTTCAGCGCCGTTTCGAGCGTGGTTTCGTCGCGGTGCTCGCTGTCGCGGTCGAGCTTGTTGCCCGAGAAGGCCGTGAGTTCGCTGGGTTCGAGATGCGGGGCACGGTTGAGGAAAATCGAATTCTTCATTGGAATGCTTCAAGTATCCTGTGCTTCATGGCCTCAAAGGCCTTTTCCTCATACGGGACAGACTGGCCAAAGCCCCAGATCGGGCCGGGCCAGTTCGGGTCATTTTCGCTGCGTGCGACGACATGCACGTGAAGCTGGCGCACGATGTTGCCGATCGCCGCGATGTTGATCTTCTCGGCACCGGTCGCCTTTTTCAGCGCCGTGCCAACGGTCACTTGCTCGAAGGTCAGCATGGCCTGGTCGAGTGGCGTCAGGTCGAAGATCTCCGATACCTCAGGGCGCTGCGGGACGAGAATCAGCCACGGCCAGCGGCTATCCCGGGCAAGCCGCAGGTCGCAAAGGCCGAGTTTCAGGATCGACTCGCTGTCTCTGCCAAGACGCTCATCCAGGGTGAATGGCTGCACGGTGTTTCTCTCCGCTTTGTTTTCAATGAAGCTAGCAGTTTTTTCGGCGCTTGGCTTGCATTTGGCGACGTTATTGCCGATATGTCTCCTCGGGAGGTTGGTGGTGGACGAGCCACTCGCCAACCGGGTCAGGTCCGGAAGGAAGCAGCCCCAACGAGCACGGCACGGGTCATCGTGCCAGCCTCCCACCTCATCTTCATTCCCGGCCCTTGTTCCAACACGGGCCGTGCCATGCCCGGCCGCGGGCGAACGGGGAAGCTGGCAACGCGATGAGCGATTTAGAGCCCACTGCAGAAGCCAAGACCGCCCCTGGCGGATACCGCGTTCTCGCCCGCAAATATCGCCCCAAGGATTTCACGGACCTGATGGTCGGCCAGGAGCCGATGGTGCGGACGCTGACCAATGCGTTCGAGACCGGCCGTATCGCCCAGGCCTATATGCTGACCGGCGTGCGTGGGGTGGGC
>CALSAF010000146.1:0-12418 GCA_943372805.1 Rhizobium sp. Q54 | reverse complement strand
CGGCGCTTGCGAGCGGCTGCACCATCGTCCACAAGCCGGCGGAATTTTCGCCGCTTTCCTTGAAGCGCGCCAGATAGGCCTCAGCCCGCGCAATATTTTCCTGCAGTTTGGACATGCAATGATCCTCGAAGCCGACCCGAAAGACGGCGTTTCCCTGGTTGTTACTGGCCGCGCAGCCGCGGATGAATGGCATTTTTCTTCCAGCTCAGATCCGCATCGATCTCGCGAATTTCGAGAGACAGCGCGAAATGCGGAGTCTCGAAAAGCGGTGAAAGTACCCGGGTGGCGCAGGCAAACAACGCCTCGCCGGTGCGCTTCTTCTCTTCATCCGAGCGCCCCTTGCCGATGCGAAGATTGAGATCGATGAAGGCGTTCTCCGGCAGACGGTCTGCGATGGCATAGGCCTCACACCTCAGCGCGCGCACGCGCACCGCCCCGAGTTCGAACAGGCCCGTCTCGAGCAGCGTGGCGAGAAGAGCGTCACACAGCCGACCGAGTTCGGCGCGGCCATCCAGATTGGCCGAGTATTCAACGGTGAGATGGGGCATGTCTCCTCCAAGACTTTCATTTAACATGTTAAGTATATGGGCGAAAGTCAAGCCCTTTTTTACAACCGCGCAGGGGACGGTCCGGGAAGGCCCCGGATCAACCGCCATGCACCGCTGCCTGCGAGGCAACGTGAACATAGCTTCGATCGAAATAGAGCAGCGCTTGGCCATCCTTGCGGCAGCGGATGTCCACGACCTCGCCGATCAGGACATTGTGCGTGCCCACCAGTCGCGCCTCGACCAGCCGGCAGTCGAAGGACACCATGGCATCGCTCAGCGCCTGGTTGCCGGATGGGAAGTCAGTCCAGTCGGCTGCAGCATAGCGTGCCTCCATGTCGCTCTGCTGACCGGCGAAAAGACCCGCCAGATCCCTATGCTCCGGCGTCAGGACATTGACACAGAAGCGCCGGTTCTCGACGAACAGCCCAGCCTGGGCGGAACGCGCGTTCATGCAGACGAGCAGCGTCGGCGGCTCGTCGGTCACAGAGCACATGGCGGTGGCCGTGAACCCGCCGCGGCCGGCGGGGCCCTTCGTGGTGATGACATTCACCGGTGCGCAGACACGCGCCATGGCATCGCGGAATTCGCCTTTGGAGATGGGATGGCTCATGACGACCTCACTCCGCAGCGTTAAGCAGATCGCCTGCCCGCCCGTCGAGCGGCTGCAGCCAGGTCTCGCCGGTCCAGCCCTTCTCGTCGTAATCGCCCATGCAGGTGTCGACCAGCGCCTCCATGTCGCGCAGAATCCGACCCTTTTCCGCGCCCTTCAGCACCTGCAGGCGCACATCCTCGGGCGAGCCGGCATAGTTCAGTTCATAGAGCGCGTGGCGCCCACCGAACTCGGTGCCTGTGGCATCCCACAGCAGCTTCATGATCTTGATCCGCTCGATATGGCCCATGTCGTTGGAACCGCGCACATATTGCGCCAGATAGCGGTCGATCTCCGGATTGGCGAAGTCCTTCGCCGAGGACGGCAGATAGATGAGGCCGGAGGCAATCGAACGACGAACGATATCGATGATGCGCGGATAGGCATCCGACATGAAGGTGCGGTAGCACAGCGCCGCCTCGAGGTTGGGCAGCTTTGCTCCACCCACCCAGTCGACCGGATTGCGCGCCATGGCATCAGAGAAAGCCTTGAACTTGTGGCGCAGCGCGATCACTTCACCCAGCATGGCCTGATTGCCGCGGAACGCATCCCCGCCGGTGGCGCGCAGCGCCTTGGCCAGAAGCCCGGCGAGGAATTCGAGCTTGACCACGAAGCGGCCGCAGCCCTGGAAGCAGAAACCCTGCATGAAGCCGGACAGGACGGTGAACGACAGGATGCGACGAGCATCCTTGTAGATCAGCACGTCTTCCCAGGGCACGAAAACATTGTCGAGCACGAGGATCGCGTCGTTTTCGTCAAAGCGCGAGGAGAGCGGATAGTCGAAGGGCTGCGCGGTCAGGTTTGCGGCCTCCTCGTAGGAGGTCCGGCAGAACATCTTGACACCCGGCGCATTCATTGGCGCGATGAAGGTGAGCGAAAGCGACGGGTCTTCCGTGACGGTGGCAGAGGCCTGCGCCAGAAGATTGTAGTGGGTGAGCGCCGATGATGTGGCGACGACCTTAGCGCCGGACACATAGATGCCGGCATCGGTCTCCTTCGTCACATGAACGAAGACGTCCTTGACGTGTTCCGCAGGTTTGTGCCGGTCGATCGGCGGATTGACGATGGCGTGGTTGAGGAAAAGTCCCGCCTCCTGCGTGCGGTCATGCCAGTTGCGGGCATTCTGCGCGTAGTCGCCATACCACTCGGCATTGACCGACAGCGTGTTCATCAGGGACGCCTTGTAGTCTGCAGTACGGCCCATCCAGCCATAGGTCATACGGGCCCACCGGTCGATGGCTGCCTGCTGGCCGACGAGATCATCGACCGAGCGCGCATGCTTGAAGAATTTGTGCGTATAGCCACCATTGCCGGTATCGGTCGGTGCTGTCAGGACATCCTTCGTTGCGGGATCATGCAGCGCATCGTAGAGCCGGGCCAGCGAGCGCACAGAATTGCGCATCGAGGGATGGGTCGTCACATCCTCGACCCGCTCGCCATTGATATAAACCTCGCGACCATCCCTAAGGCTTGCGAGATATTCCGCACCGGTGAACGGACGGGTCTTTTCGCTGCGGTGATCTTCTGCACGCATGATGTGGTCCTCCCTAGAATTCCTGACAAAGGTTAAGTCCGACCCGCCTCTGCCTCCATGGACAAATGGACCAAATCGCTGGTACTTTTTCCGGCATGACAGAAAAAACAGACATCCCTTCCTTCTTCGTCTATGGCGAGCCGACCCGCACGCTGAATGTCGGATTTGTTCATGTCGAAACCGTCATGGACCGAAGAAACGTGCATTTCGGCCATGTTGCGCCGCATCAGCACCCGCAGATGGGGCAGATCACCTACTGGCTGCGCGGCAAGGGCAGCTATCGAATTGAAGATAGGACTTGGAGTTTTTCCGCTCCGACCATCAGTTTCGTGCCGTCAAGCGTGGTGCATGGCTTCGAGGTGGAGGACATGTCGGATGCGGTCGTGATCTCCATGTCCGACGACCTGCTGCGCACCCTCCAGCCGCAGGTGGACCTGGACCTAGATCGCCCCTGCCTGCTCACCGGCGCAGGATCGGATCCCGCCTGGCAGCGGCTCGCCGCACTGATCGGCATGGTGGTCGACGACTACCGGGACACATCCGTAACCAGCCAGAAACTGCTCTCAAGCTTACTCGCCGTGGTGTTCTCGCAGATCGACAGGCTGGCGGGCGGCACGGGCATGGCGGAGGCCACCCCCTCGGCCAGGCTCGCCGCCGCGCTCCGGCGCGCAATCGACCGGCACTATCGCGAGGACATGCCGGTCTCACGCTATGTCGAGCTGCTCGCGACGACGCCGCACCTGCTCGACAAGGCGGCGCGCGAAACATTCGGACAATCCGTCAAGGACATGCTGATGGAGCGAAGGATCCTGGAGGCAAAACGGCTGCTGATGTTCACCATCAGGCCGGTGGAGGACATCGGCCGGGAGATAGGCTTCCAGGATCCTGCCTATTTTTCCCGCTTCTTCCGCAAGCGCACGGGCCATGCCCCCGCCGACTGGCGCCGGCGGCAATTGCAGCCATCAAGCCCTGCCCGACCATCCGAGGCGACGGAAGAGCCCGCAGAGCCGCAGAAGGCAAACGTCCTGTCGCTGTGCTCTGATTGACCAACGCGCAAACGAGTTCGCCCGCCGGGCAAGGGCGGGTGAGTTCAAGGAGAGAGCCGAGAAGCTTGCGTATCTTGACCGGTTTCGGACCGTCCTCGCTGCGGAGGCCGGCTTCGTAGCGTCGGTTGCAGGATGTTTTTGGTTGCGGGGGCTCGCTTCAACGGCTGGCATAAAAGGGCTGTTCTGCGGCCCTCCTGCTTCCGCATTGGCAAGGCCGAGAATGCCAAACAGCTCGCCGCGTAGCTCTGCATGAACCTCGCCGCGCTTGGTGCCGGGGGTGAGCACGATCTCGCCGATCAGTGAGCGCAGCGCCTCCGCCGCCGGCCTGCCGCCGTCCGGATCGTTTAGCGCCTCCGTCAGGCGTTCCACCCGCAGCCGGTAGAGGTTGGCGATGTTGGGGTGAATGTCGGGAATGTCGGCTGGGGCCTGTGACAGGCGGGCGTCGATGTCGGCCTTCTGCCGTTCAAGATCATCCATGCGCGCCTTCATCGACGGCTGGTACATCCCGTCCTCGATGGCGGAGATAATGCCGGCGATAGCCTTTTCGATCTTTGCGAGGTTTTTCCGGTCGATCGCCGCCTGCGCACGCCGGTCATGGTTTAGCCGGTTCATCTCTTCGGCATAGGCTTTCACGGCTTCGGCCACCGCTTGCGACGATACCAGCTTGTCCTTGATGCCGGAGAGAACCCGCGCCTCGATCTTCTCGCGGGTGATGGACCGGCCATTGTCGCAGGTGCCGCGCCTGTGGTGGTTGAGGCAGGCGTAGCGGCCGGGCGTAATGATCCCGAACTTTCCGCTGCAGCGTCCGCAGGTGAGAAGGCCGGTCAGGAGGGAAACGGGCCTGACTGTCAGATGCAGCCGCTTCATCCGCCCTTCGAGCGTGTTGGCCGGGTTGGGGCCGAAGATCGCCGAGATCTGCTTCTGCCGGTTTCGGGCTGCTTGCCAGAGATCGTCTTGGATCATTCTCAGATGCGGCACTTCCGTCCTTATCCACTGGCTTTCCGGGTTGGGGCGGGAGACGCGCTTACCCGTGGATGGGTCTTTGATAAACCGCTGGCGGTTCCAGACGAGAACGCCAGTATAAAGCTCGTTGTTGAGGATGCCTGTGCCGCGCGTGACATGGCCGCGAATGCTGGTATCGCCCCATGCTCGTCCAAGCGGACCAGGAATGCCTTCACTGTTCAGATCCGTTGCAATCGCCTTCGGGCTCTTGCCGCTGGCGAACTCCCGGAAGATGCGGCGGATGATGTCGGCTTCCTCAGGAATGATCGCACGGTCACCCCGGACCGGCTCGCCGTTGCCGTCGAATTGTTTGAGGACCCGGTATCCGTAGCAAAGGCCGCCACCTGCCTTTCCCTTCTCCACCCTGCCCCGCAAGCCGCGATGGGTCTTCATCGCGAGGTCTTTGAGGAACAGCGCGTTCATCGTGCCCTTGAGGCCGACATGCAGTTCGGAGATTTCCCCCTCGGCCAGGGTGACGATGGTGACGCCTGCGAACTTCAGGTGCTTGTAGAGCGTGGCGACATCGGCCTGATCGCGGCTGATGCGATCCAGTGCCTCGGCAATGACCACCGTGAACAGGCCGCGCTGTGCATCTCTCACCACCTGCTGGATGCCATGGCGAAGAATGGTGCTGGAACCGGAGATCGCCGCATCCTGATAGCTGCCGGCCACTTCCCAGCCTTCGCGTCGTGCATGTTCGTCGCAAAGGCGGAACTGATCGACGATCGAGGCTTCTCGCTGGTTGTCGGATGAGTATCGGGCATAAAGGGCAACACGGGTCATCGGCATGTTTCCTTCTCTCAGATCGGTTCATGCATACGGCGGCTGCTCGGTCCTTGGTGGACGTTGCGGGTGCTGCCTTCAGCGCCCGCACCCCGCCTTTCCTGCTTCGCGGCCAACCGCCGGGTCGAAGACGCTCGGTCAAGGCTGGCGCGGCACGCGCCACCGCAAAGCGGCTCGGGCCTTGAGGGAGTGGCTTCGACCTGGCCCACTCCCCGCAGACTAGCAAAGGAGGGTCTCGCCTCGATCGGAATCGTATGCGCAAGCCACGCCTTGGTGCAAGCCGTTTCAGGCCACTTGCCGATACGGAAAGCGAGACTATTCCGCCTCGGGTTCGTCCCTGCCCGCACGGTTGTCGCCATTGTCATTGGCCGCAATCCGCGCGGCATGATCCGCCCGCGCCATCTGTCGTCCGATCAGCCGCGCAATATCTATGCGACCCGTTCAAGGTGTTCATCGGCGGCACGATGCGTTTCTTCGACCCTGCATCCAGCATCCGCAGGGCGTGCATTGTCGTTTGCTGCCCCCTGCCCTTTCTCGTCTCCGTCCATGTTCGACCTGCCTTTCCCGGATGGAAAGACATGTAAGAACCAGAGAGAGGACAAGGAAAAGCGGGAATTTACCGCCACTCGCAGGGTGTCGCAACGCGTCGAAGGAACGGCGAAAATCTTCGCCGCTACGTCTTCGCTGTGCGCTACAAGATGTCGTTACGAACAGCATTTGGAGATGCCCGACATTGGGCCGACTGCAGACAATCAGGTTTTTCCTACGGAAGTCTTGAAGCGGCCTCCCACAGAAGAATAAAGCCACCGTTCATTGCTGGACCGACCCATCTTCGTTGACAAGGCGTTCGCCCCTTACGGCCTCCAGCACGCGGATAAACCAAAGCCAGTTATCCTCGGACACTTGGGGAACTGCCTCGATAAGAAGTATTACCTCCTTGCGTGAATAACCCTTCAGCATGCTCGCGACGTAATTGAAGTTGTGTATGTTGGGCGGGCCATCGAGAACCCGTGCGAGGAGCTGCTCGTGCGCACCACGATGCATTGGGTTAGCTGCGGCTGCTAGGCGATACAGCAACATGTCTTGATCGATGTCGCTAGATGACAGGCACTGAAGAATAGCATCCAAGGGAAACATATCGAAGCAGCCTGCAAATACGCTTGGAATCAGCTTCGACAGAGTAGGCGTCCTAAGCATGCGCTGCAGCAGTACAGCATTGTAGGCAATCCCCCCCTTGAGTTCATTCAGAACCGCTGCTGCTCGATTCTCATCTG
Organism: Rhizobium sp. Q54; assembly: GCA_943372805.1. GTDB lineage: Bacteria > Pseudomonadota > Alphaproteobacteria > Rhizobiales > Rhizobiaceae > Allorhizobium. Next base: position 5,582 of record CALSAF010000146.1, on the reverse strand, counting down.
TCAGATGATGTACGACGTAATCGACAGCTAGGACCGGTGAAAGTGCCAGCATCTGAGGAGTAAAATGATCTTCCCAGCCGCTTATAGCGCTTTGGACCGCTGCCCATTCAGGAAACGGATGTTCAATCCCGTTGCTTGTCTTTATTCCGAGCCCGGCACCGAAATTTTTCCTCCAGTTCTCATACAACAGGATCGCTTGACGAAGATGGTAAGCAGGAAGGGCGCCAGGATGCTCCGCCACAAACCTCACAATATGGGGGACACCAACTGGGTAGACCCGCGCGGTAGCGTTTAGCAGATCCTGCATCGCCTTCGGCTGCATAGGGCTACCAACCCGACTCCACAGTTCCCCAATGAGCGTCTCCGGTGCGCTTGGAAGCCAGCGCATGCAAGCTAGCGCCGGGATGTGATGCAAACCGGCGAAGGAGGAGGGTAACTGCGCAACTAGTTCTGGGAGAAGCGTCTCACCGTAGCGTGCAATTAACACGCGCCAGCCGGCCTCATCGTGGCCTGCGGCAATCCAATCACGCGCTGTCTGATCGTCAATATCCAGTGAAACTTGTTCAGCCAGCCTATGATGATGGCGCGCACCAGTCTTAAGAGCTTCGCGCTGGAAGCGAGCCACCCAAGCTTCACCTCGCTCGACAACTGCGTATCCAAGGAGTTCTTGAGCACGTTCCCCCATCGAGGGAAAGGCGTTGAGTAGCAGACTGAAAACACTCTCGTCCCCGCAACTGACAAGGAGACGATTTAGGTCGATCCAAGCGCTAGAGTTAGGAGGTACAATTTCTTGGATGAGGCGCTCATATTGAGCTGCAACGTATCTCGCCAAAGGAACGTTGGAGCGCCGTTCTGCGGCGGAACGAAGCTTCCAGGATCGCGACGCCATGATGTCATCAAGGTACGGTCGGGTCCACGGTGGTACGTCACGGCAACAGCAGAGCGCAGCCGCACTTGCGTCTGCCCAACTTATCCTTCCAGACGCTGCGACCTGCTCTAACCAAGGGCTCCACTCCGATCCTCCCTTTTCCGCGATCGCATTGAGCACTAAATCTGTATTTGGCGATCCGAACCATTCCGCGAGTGTGGCGCGTTGGGTGTATAAGCTGGCCGGGCGGAGCCCCTGCTTCCAATCGGTAGAATATAGACTGGCATTGCCCAGTTCGCTGAGCACATCCAGCGCCGGCTGGAGAAATTCTGGCCATTCCCCTTCTAGCGCTGCCAAGGCAGCGCGATTGCGCACTGCAAGGCGGGAGTCGGTTAGAGCTTGATTTAGGGCTCCCCGGAGAATTGATGAGGGTCGCTCCGAGTCACGGCTAGCGTCAAGCAACGCCGCCAATACGAGGTCGCCCCGTAACGCAGTATTCACGTCACTCTCCGAGGCTCTTACACCCGACTGGATTGCCAACATATAGCTCTCACGCGTCCGCAGCGGACCTAGGGCGCGCTCGGCGCGTGCCTCTGAGATGAGGCCGTATCCTGCGAGCCAACTCCAGTAAAGGTCGTGGACGGGCACTGCCTGACCGCCGCGCTCCGTGATAACCCCAAGACTTCGCATCAACCTAATTGGGTCCACAACCCCCGCCGCTGCCGCACGAGTCTGGATTTCATGCATAAGGCGACCGAATGACCTAGTTCCCATGAGGAACAGATCTGCAACTGCCCCAGCAAGCACTTCTGTGAAGCGCTCAGGGAACCCGCGCGCAAGGTGTGCATGAAACTGGCGTAGGAGGTCGCCGGTAGCAGTAGCCGGCCCCCCGGCAAGTATATGGATGGAGAGTAAAAGAGGTATCCGCAGGAGATCCTGAACTAGTCTGGGCGGAAGCTGCTCACCTGGTGCTGTGGCTGCTAGCGCCCCTACCACTCGATCAGGGGGGAGAAGGTCAAGGTTCCATTGCTTAAAGCCGGCGTCATCGATATCTGCAAACCTCGCTGTAGCGATCATGCGCGCATTTCGTAATCTTCGCAGTGCGCGCTGCTTCTCGCCCGGTTGCGCATCTTCCGCGAATTCGGACCAACCATCGACGAAGACACATATACGAGGATCTCGAAAGAGGGTCACCAAGTTGGCTTCGCGAGCCACCTCTCGGATCAAGTCTTCCAAGTCGTTCCAACCTGCGGCTTGGCCTGCCGGGAGATATAAAGGGACGATTTCCCCAGACGCAAGCAGCCGTTTCGCTGCCCGCCAAAGGGCCTGTGTCTTGCCAGCGCCAGGCTGTCCCACGACAAGGTGCATTCGTTCTGAACGCTTAACGAGCTCCGAAAACGTCGATTTCACGGACGAACTATCCGTAGCGACCGAGGTCAGCAGTGGTTCGAGCGAGAAGACCGCCTTAAGCGCGTCTTTGACCGCCACAGCCGCATCCGGGAAGAGCAAGTCGACCGATGGGGGTGCGCTAGCCTCGATTAACCCATTCGCTAAATCGTGCAGCTCTTCACTAGGCATGGGGCTGCTTGGGCACTCGGCGTAACTACTGAGTTGGCGGATTGCGACGCTTGAGGGGACGGCGATGGAGGTCGAAAGTGCTAGATAGGAAAGCAGCTGTTTCCTATCTAGGCAACGTGGCGCCGTCCCCACTGCACATGCAATGACCTCCCGGAAGACGGCATCATACGCACGGTATGCCATATCCTCGGTAGCTTGGACCTCATCGCGGAGTGCGACGAGGGCCTGACGATTGTTCTCTTCTAGAAATCGCCAATCTGCGGCCCCGCACGCGAAGGTCAGAGGGGCGATAAGGTTCACTCTGAGGTCCTCGATTGTACTGTCCGCGACAAAAGCTCTTAGATCATCAGACAATCTGCGCTGGAGTAGTGCCGCGCGGACGTCTTCGACGTCGTCTCCAGAGGCAGCCCTTTCCCAAGCAATCAATCCAGCTAAGCCGGAGGGCAAGGCATTAGTCCGCTCGCGTCCGATGCTAGAGGTCGTCAGGAACACGAACCGTATTTCCCGCCCAGGATTGCTTATCTTGAGCCTATAGAGGGACTCAATAGCTGCAAGCACGTCTGACGAGTTCAGTGTCACATTCCCCGATTCGCGTGTATCTTTAACCTGCGTCGTCCTCAATACGTCATTGACGGCGTCTGGATCGCGGAGGAGTTCGGCATAGTCTTCGGCAACTTCGAGATATAATTGATCATTTAGGCCTAGTCCTATCCACGCGGACGCGGATGCGTGGAGCTGATACACATAACCTCGGAGTGACGCCGTCGCCTGCCGGCTTACATCTTCCGCTGGTACGTTCCAAATCCGGGCGGGGTCGCCAAAGATAGAGATGGGTATAGTCGACATATGTGAATTCTCGGGAGTGGCGGAAACGAGCTAGGCAGGGGCAACTAGCATATCATTCGGACTATAGAATACGTCGCAGATTGTGTGTCTACCGGCATCGTGCAACCATAATGCAAATTCAATTCACGGCATAATCGTCCAAATGTGGGGCTAGCCTGACAGATTTCGCGCCGCTCGAATCGGCCGACCAACCCCATCAGTCCCGCGAGAAATATTGTCCTCGGATGGAGAACGCGGGGGCAGACCAAGCGCTGATTGGATCTTTGGAAATAGTCCGATGGCTCCCGAACCTTCGCCTATAGGAAGTACACGCTAGCCTTGTATGGGGTGCTGCTGTAATCTACAGTCAACCTGGGCGGGAATATGAGAGGGGGAGACTGCAATATGGACTATTCGATTGACTACGTCCGCGAGCACCTCCCCCGTGAGGATCCGCCGTCCGAGCAAGTGCCACGCGACGTCGTGAACGAGATCGCGCGTTGGCGCGATACCTTCCTGAAGGACGACGGTGACCGCGAGCTAACCGCACGGGCGACGCGGTGGACCTACGCGGTATTTGAGGAGCTTCGGCTTAAGCGCTTCAAATTCGATGTACCGCGATTTCGTTATTGGCCCGACGAATTCTGGCCGTTCCCCGGCATGCTGACAGAGAATCTCGCCGAAGTATCGTTCGGCCTGTTCGACAAGGTCTCAGAGGCCACCGGACTCGGCATCATCATTGACGTACCTAATTGGCCAGGGGGTAGTTTTGTCATTGTCGGCTATCTCGTGTTCCCGCGCCTGAACAATCAGAAATTCCCACTCGCGATCCGCCAGTCGGATGTCGACCTGCATGTCGCACACCCATATGGCGCGACTAGCGCCTGCTGGGCGCAGTGCAATCAGAATAGTAGTGTGTGGGGCGTGCTTACCGCAGGTCACGCAGTTTCTACCCGTCCGGGCGGCTCGGTGCCGATGGCTGTTGGAAGTGCGGCGAGCGTTGCGCGAACCTACTATCAACCGGTTGACGCCGCGTTCGTGAAGACCGCCGCGCCTCCCGGCGCTCCGGCACAACTAGGTGTAATGTCCTTTCCGGCGCTGAGCATGCCAGCCACGGTCCATTGCCAGCGCGGCGGTATGGCACGCACGGTCGTCGAAGTGACCAGCAACTGCGGGGTCACCCACACGAGGAGGATTGGGATGCGGATCTACCTCGACCAACCGGAAAACGCGGGCGATTCTGGCGCGCTGGTGACTGTGGCCGGCGGCGATGCAATCGGCATTTACACTGGTAGTCTCAACGTGCCTGGAGCGCCATCCGGCGTCCGCGGGCATGCCCAGAATTTCGAACAGGCAGTCTACGCATTGGACGTGACGCCATATCTTTGAGGAACCGTACCGGTGATTCACGACGCACAGGATGATTGGGAGTTCTCGATTTTCGTACCGGAAGGCGAGCATGCTGTCGAAGTGCCGCTGAACGATGCCGCCGAGGAACATTCGTTACGCGACCTGATTCCCGGGATCAACCGGGTGAGGCGGGTTGCAGCGGCAGAGGTACAAGAGCAATGGGAACGGACGGTCGACACACTTATGAGGCTAAGCTCAACTGTCGCCAATCGCTCGAAGGAATGGACGATCGAGGAAATCGAGGTCGGGCTTACACTGAGCGCGAAGGGCGAGTTGCTGTTCATCGCCGAAGCGGGTGCCGAGGCCAGCATTAAATTCACGCTCAAGCGTCGTCCTGCTGCGGGCGACCTCGGCGAGACAGCGTGAAGGCTGCAACCGCCGTCGCCACAGGGCAACTGAGAACAGGGCGCGGACGACGATGTCAACGGACGATCAGGTTACTGCCGTCAATCGAAGCGTTGCGGCAAAAGGTGCATACGTAAGTGGGAGACCTCAACAAGTTCAGCACAGGATACATGAAAGGTGTTGCCGTTTGTTCGTCGCAGGATAATCCGCCGGTCAAAGGCGAACCGTTGGCCGGGCAACAATACTTAAATGCGGGAATGACGGTTTTGGGCGGTGCGGTCGCGCTTCTGCCATGGAATATGCCCTGCAGCTTGCGAGCTGGAGGCCCTGGTGCCTGATCGACAATGAGAAGTACGTCTTGACCGCTCCAAGCCTACTTGGCATAAAAGATTCGGCCCTACACGCGGGCCGGTGTGCCCGCCGCGCAAAGCTATGTCAGCGTTCGAACTCTGAAACCGTCACTCCGTGCCTTGAGGCATGGTCTGGCCATTAGCGGGCACATGGTCGGATCATTCCAGGACATGGACAATGACCGAAGCAAACAATCTTCACAGAC
>CALSAF010000145.1:0-12453 GCA_943372805.1 Rhizobium sp. Q54 | reverse complement strand
GATCACAGATTAGACGGCAGCGAGCAATGTGGGAGTGGAACAGCGGTTACCCCGATCAGAGTTCATCACAAGGAGCTTTTTCGGCATCTTGCTCGCGGCATCGCTCCATGCGGTGTTGTTCGGAGGGTTCTTCATTCTCCCGATGAGTTCACTTTTGCTGCTCATATCGCTATTTGCTTGGCTGTTTTCAACGTTCATGCCGCGACCTGATCTGCCACCGTTCTCTGAAGAAGGGCGTCCAGTTCGGCCGGATGGTGGGCGGGAACCAAGCAGCGTTTCTGGCAACGTTCAAAATCACATGCCAATGTTCAGTAGCGTTGTGAGAACACCCAGTAAGCACTCAAGGAAAACGCTTTGTCGCTTTCCATGGAATAGCGATTACAGATGAGACGGTGGCGACAAGGTGGGCTCAGGACACCGCTTACCTCTAGAACTGGACCGCATAAAATAGAGGCCACGTCTTTCGGGGTTCATCTTGTCTATGAAAGCCGCCCGCTCCTCGACGTGCAGATCGAGAAAATGCGCGTAGTCATACTCGTCAGCCCGGTCGAAACCATACGCGAACGGCAACGCCACCACCCTTAGCGGCGCCGTTCGCAATTTCGCTTCGCGTTTATTCATTTCGTAGTCCTGGTGTGTATCTCGCACGATTGAACAAGCGCGCTCAGCAGCTCGCGAAGGCTTCGGCGCCGATCACACCTCTTGCAGTCCGGCGTATTCAGATGTCAGCGGTATGGAAACGGGATAACTTGTTTCAGACATCTGTAGCGATAGCCAATCAGCCACCGTACCCAATCTAGCCGCTTTTATTTTTAAGAAAAATGGTGCCCGGAGGCGGATTTGAACCACCGACACGCGGATTTTCAACAGGACTGGAAGGTGTGGCAGACTGGCTCATCTTATCGCAGTTAGATTCAATAAGAGCTTGAACTGCTGATAATTGGAACTGCCAATCCGTATCATCCAATTCTATTGCCCATCATTCAATGTCAGTGACTTTGGCTCCCCTGTCGCACCCACACACGTAGCATCCGAAGAATAAGCTAAACTTCAGCATTACAAAAGCGCATCAACATCAAGCTCATACAATCTGGTTCTGGCTAATCCGTGAGAATAAAGCGAAGTGTATTGAGATCTTTTCGGCGTCAAAAGGTCAGAGTATCGCGATCCACTAAATCCCTTCATCTTATGGTCGTAACGGTACCTTGCCAGGTAACTACAAAGACCTAATATTTTCGGACCAAAGCAACCAAAAAAAATAGCTGTGGGCGCACTAACCATTTGGTGACGCTCACAAATGTAATCGATCTTTTCCATAAGGCTTTCACAAATATCTTCAACATCGAATAATATATCAATGTCCCCTCTGCTATTAATGATATCACCGATCGAGCCAATGTTCTCCCACAGCTTTCTATAGGAAAAGCCAAACTCTTCGCTGTTCAAATAGGCAAATGAATGCACCTTCACATCGCTGTGCTTTACATCCAGTCCGGAAATAGAGAGCACCTGAGAAACATCATGAGCATTCCCGTTATAAAAAACTATGCTGTCCACCACCTTGTATTTCTGAATTTCATCGTGAAGTGGCATATCCTTATACATACAATATACATCGCCCAAAATCTCAATGTTCAAGGTCTTTGGGTATGCTTTTGGTTCAGAATAAAAGAAGCGGACCTTTTTTACAACGCCAGGAGCCTTCTCATTTCTCGCCAAAAAATGATCACCAAGAAGATAATCAAGAAGTTTATAAATCAGCAACCTCGGAATCGACGACAAATCAAGATAAAGAACAACGTCTTCATGATCAGATACTGCGTATTGCATTAAACCATCAAAGAACGCTCTGTAGTCAATTTTGGGATACAATATATTTTTATTTTCGAATTTTATAGATTTGCTTCTTAGGAGATCGAGACAGAAGTGAAGATTCGCATCCTTTACTGCATCCAAAATTTCTTTTGGCTTGGCAGCTTGAAGAGTTGCGACATAGACGCGAATATCAGCCGACGAACAGAACTTTTCGACAAGATAACGTACTGCACCTGTCGATCTCTCTTCAAAATTCGGTGCAGTTAGAGCCACATGGCGAACATTCGCGCCAGAGGAAATCTCACTTTGGCAGCACGTTAAATCAATCTCTCTCAACATCAATCAGCGCTCCGAATCTTAGTCGCAAGCTCGTCAACAAAGGTTTCGTCAATCAAACTCCACCCAGCCGTAACAGGCTGTTCGTGTTGAATTCCCATTCGAGAATGCACTCTTGGGTAAGGCCCCTTATATCTAGGAATATGTCCACTAATTACACCAGGTAGAGAGGTATTATCATACCAGATAGGAGGCACAGAATTTGTCGGAGAGTTGTTGCAGTCCGCAAAATATAGGCCACAGGCCTTATAGCCAAACGCTAGATTGTCTCCGCTCTTTTCTCTCATCGTGTCGAAACGAGAATCCGCCGCAAGAAAACGTTCAGCGAACCATTCACAGAAATTGTTTACAGCCTTCTGACTAATGCCGTCTCTATATATTCGGCAAGACTGAGAGTTGACCTTCATATCCTCACCGAACTTGAACGCATATATAATCTCTACATCCTGTACGGATTTCTCTTTCAAAAATGAACCGATCGCCAACAATGAGTCATCAGTCGCAACCTGGCAAAGTATGTATATCTTTGGCTCTTTTCCAAAAACCCTTTTCGCGATATCTCTGAATGCAATGTACCTCTTCAAGTCCGAGATCAAAGACTGGCCAGAAAGGACCTTATCGCTAATAATCACCCAATATTTCTTTTCTGAAATTTTCTTTATTTGCCGTAAAGAGTCCTTAACAAACCCTTCGACAGGATTTTTTGTGTTCATCAAAACTTGCAGAAGCGCCGACACATCATAAACGCGGGCATAAAAATCTGGATGAAGCCTCTGATGTATAGAGTTCTGGTGATTAAATCTTTCCAAGAGCCCAGAAGGATCTACTTCAAAGAAATGGCAATTACGCCCAATTTCACCTGATTCACTAGGGATATTTGTTAACCGAGAAAATCGTCTCCATAAATAGCGTAGGGCATCGTCGAGAAAATTGCCTGGAAGGTAGACGACATTGGAAAAAATGGCCACGGCTGCGGCTTTGTGTTCATCTGCAACAAAACTGATAGAGGCGTTGACTCTAGTAAAGTAGTTATCGGTCTCTCTTGGGAAAGGAGAAAATTTCTCTAATAATTCTACTAGATGTATCCCTGCGACAGCATTTTCATTGAAATTTTCACAATCAAAGTAACTCCGCCAAAATTCATCCAACGATGTGTCCATAGCACTCATTTTGCGGAGATTCCCCCGTCTATTGGGAAAATCGAACCGGTTATGTGGGCAGCGCGCTCAGACAGCAAAAACATTCCAAGACTAACAACGTCATGAACCGATGCTATGCTTCCGTCCGGGTGCATAGAACCGTAGCGATCTATAATTTCTTGCTCTTTCATTTTTTTTGTTTTTCTGGATTCCATAACGCCGGGTGCGACTGCATTGACGCGGATTTTATCTGAAACACATTCTAAAGCAGCAGCCTTCGTCAGCGCGTTAACACCATGCTTTGAAGCAGAATATGCGGAAATCCCTTTCGAGTTAGCTCTAGCGCCAGAGACTGACGACAAATTTATGATTGCACCGCCCATTCCTCCGCTCATAAGCTGCATCTCCAATTTTAAACTATTAAACATAGTAGTAAGGTTAGCCGAAATAACTTCGTCCCACTCCTGAATTGTCGTTTCTATAAAGGTTTTGCGAAACGGCCGACCCGCGCAGTTTACGGCATAGTCAAGCCGCCCATAATTAGAAGCAATGTACGAAGAGAGGTTGGCGATGTCGTCCTGGTTAGTAAGATCAGCTTGAAGAAACGACTCCAATGGGCGTGCTTCGCTATCGTCTACACGCTCTCTTACAACACGGATCACCCTAATTTCGTTATCCAGCAAAGCTCGGCAGAAGCCGGACCCTACCAGGGAAGTCCCGCCTGTAACCAAAGCAACGGCATTTCTCTTAAAATTTAGCAGCAAGATTGATTCCCTCGCTCAATATCGAGCCATGTGAGCACGCATTTGTCTTACGTAACTCCCAGCCTGATCGCTTCCAATCAATCTTTTCCCGATGGAGACCGCATTTATCCCGAAACTGGCCACCCGTGAAAGCTTTTCAAGATCCATCTCGCGATCCAACATAATCCAAAGCTTGACCTTCCTGTTTTTCTCAATTCCGGCCAGTTCTTTCAACATCGGGCGCACCGCTTGCTCATATTCATCCGTACTTTTATTGAAGGAGGTTCCAACAACTGAATACTGAAAGACACCGGCGTCTATTAACAGTGAAACAAAGTCAGCGAAATCGCATGGGAGGCTCAGCCCTGCCTGGAAAGAAATACCGACACGCAATCCGAGAATTCGAAGCCAATTTATATTCAACAGTAAATCTTGAATTTTTTCCTGAGAAAATTGTTCTTCCTGTATCCAAATCGTGCCTATATTGTCATTCACATTGATGTAATCAGTAATTACATCTTGAAATTTCTGCTTTTCACAAAATATATGTAAATCGTATGGAACGTTTGGCCGCAATTTCTTCAGACAGGCGGCGATAACTCGTGAATCTCGCACGAAGTGCTTGCTGAAATGGCCGTCAGAGTGATCCAGATGAACGCCGTCTACTAGCTCTATCGAGCAATCTAATACGTTTTGGATATTGGAAGTATGGGCATCAGTTAACGCCAAGTATATGGACGGTCCCGATGGAACAAGCGAGAAAGATGGGAATTCTTTATCAAGAATTTTCTTTATCAGCCTTATCTTTGACAAGATCTTTATACCCTTCGAAGCCTCTACACCTGTCTGAATATCGAAGCCTTGAGGAGAGAATTTTTCAATTTTCTCTTGTATATTTGCTTCGTTAATTCCTCCAGCGATTAACAATTTATCTGACGGAAATTTACCGAGTAAAGCGTCACCTATAAGCTGACCCGTACCTCCCGCCGGGTAATCGAGCAAAATATAGTCGCACAACTCACTAATTTGACTGAAACCGCGCAAATCACCGAGGTACGGATCAAACTGCGCTATCAATTTTATTCTGGCAGATTCGCAGATACGGCGCACGTCATGCACGAATTCATAGTTTGGTGATCCATGGATCTGAAATAAATCGAAGCTTCCAGCCGAAGCCATGTCCTCATAAAATTTTAAATTTCGACTTTTTGTCACGAGACAATTTCCAGAAAATCGGAAGTTCATCTTTATTTTTTTTGCAATTTCTTTCTTAGATACTGCAGAGAAGCAGTCTTGAGATGATATGATGTGATAGCCGATCATATCAACGTCAGACAACACGAGTTGTCTTGCCGTAAAATAGTCATCGACTCGACAGATTTTCAAAAGTATGCGTCTGTCATTGAACAATCTAACCTCGAGCAATTTTTGCGCGTAGATCGCCTGTAGGATCGGTGTTTTAGAACGTTATCTGTTGCAAATCATACCCTGACACGCGGACGTTGCAATCTTATTGTTACGTCATGCGAAAGAAACTCACACCCAAACTGCTCGACAATCTTTCTCCCGCTGAAGTCAAGCGGTACGAGATCCGCGACGAATTGGTCAGGGGGTTGTTGATCCGAGTGTCTCGGACCGGCGGGAAGGTCTGGTATCTCGCCACCCGCGTTGATGGCGTGCTGCGGCGCATCAAGCTGGGTACCTATCCGGTGCTGTCACTAAAGGACGCTCGCGAAAAAGCGCAATCGATGCTGCGCGACATTCAGCTGGGCAAATTCCAACCGCGCGACGTTGAGCCAGCAGCGCCGGTTGTGACGCTCGGCGACGTAATACCTCAGTTCATTACCCGCTATGCCCAGCGGCAGACGAAGGACTGGAAGGGCACCGAGAGCATTTTGCTACGCATGAGCGGCCTGCACCCCATGCCGATCAATGCCATCAAGCGTGGCGACGTGACGCGTGAACTTGAGCGCCTGATCAGCGATATCGGTACGAAAGGGGGCAAAGGCACACGGGCAAACCGTGGGCTGGCTGCGATCAAGAAACTCTATTCTTGGTGCGTTGATCAGGGCATTGTCGAAAACTCGCCTGTGGTCGGCCTGAAGCCGCCCATCAAGGAGGAGTCGCGTGACCGTGTTCTGACCGATGACGAAATCATCGCCTACTGGAAGGGATGCGAGGCCGAAGGCTATCCCTTCGAACATTCGGAAAGCTCCTCTTGCTCACCGGGCAGCGGCGTCAAGAGATCGCGGCAATGCGTTTGTCGGAACTGGACCTCAATCGTGGCACTTTCACGCTGAAAGCCGATCGGACAAAAAACAGTACTGCGCACATCGTGCCGTTGTCCCGACAGGCGCTCGACATTCTCCGTTCCATTCCGCGCTTCCTTGGCTCCGACTACGTGTTCACGTCAACCGGCAGAACCCCAATCTCGGGTTTCGGTCGCTTCAAGGATCGGCTGGATACATTCGTCGGGCTGGATGCTGAAGATTGGCGCTTTCATGATGTCCGCCGCACCGTTGCAACCAACATGGCTATCCTGAAGGTCCCGCCGCATATCATCGAAGCCGTCTTGAACCACAAATCCGGGATAGTCTCCGGCGTTGCCTCGATCTACAATCGGCACGCGTATTTGGACGAGAAGCGCGAGGCCTTGCAGACATGGGCGGATCGGGTGACGGAGTTGACGGCGACATATTTGGTGAAGTCTGCCGAAAGGAAATCGGCAATATCCTTGGCGTTCTCGACGACAAACGATTTCCAGATTTCTGGAATTCCTTACGCGCCGAGTGCCTGAAAATTCATCGAGGAATTGCCACATCTCCGAATAGCTTCAAGAGATATGCGCCTTTCGATGCAAGCTTGACCCAACGAGTGAAGTGGCTGGACGCCAACGTCTTGAAGCCAATCGAACGGCTTGAAAATGCACTCCGAAACGAGAATGACCCGTATTTTCGCCATTGGGAGGAATGGGGCGATTGGGAACCACTGGCAGCTGACAGCTTCGTCACCGAATTGTCTGCCTTGAAGGACAAGGCGCAAAATCTGTCAGAATGGATGAAGCGTGAAATAGATGGCGAGAACGCTGGAAAAATCGCTCACACCAACGAGATAAGGTCGTACATCGTCTACATCGCAATCGATGCGGTCCGCGATCATTTCCCCGAGATCAAGTTATCCCGAGGCAACTGGGACAGTAGCCTAAAGGTGATGGAAGGTCGAACGCCTGCCTATGTCAGGCGCGTATTCCTGGAAACCACAGGCCACCATGAAGCTTTGGACAGTAAGATTGCTGACTTCATTTAGTCCGTACAGAAAAATCCAATCCAAGACGGATTGAAAGCTTCAGGACCTCTGCTCGATTTCGCGAACGTTCTGCGACATTTTCGAATGCGTTGAAGCGCGCTTCTTCATCACCTCAAACCTGATGGAGAATTCACAATGTCGAATACCATTACTCAGCAGATCATCGTTGGCCGGGAGGAACTTCGCAAGATGGGAATCCGCGTCAGCAACAGCAGCCTTCTGCGCTGGGAGCAGTTGGGCCGCTTTCCTCGCCGCATCCGTATGGCCGGTACCAGCGTGGCTTGGCTCAAGGCCGAGATCGATGCGTGGTTCGAAGCCCGCGCCGAAGAACGCAAACGGCACGTCTACGCCGACTTCTGATCACAGGGCATAGCGCCCAAATCCTCCCGAAAACTCAATGGCAACAGCACGCTGGTTCCGGCGTGGACGGCTATCTGCGTGCTTTGCCAGCCAATCCTAAGGTCAAAGACATGGCAAACTACAGATCTCGCAGCCCCCTCCACCTGGGAGGCCGACCTTTCAGCAACCTTGACGACGACACCGATGTCATCTGCAGCCAGCGTGTTTTTTTGCGAGATGTCTGGAGCGATTTCGCCAGCGGCAGTTTTACGTTCCTCGCCTTCAAGAAGGTTACCACAGGAAAATGGAGTGATCGCGCCGTCGAACACCCGGATTCTCAATCGACAGTTTCCGATCTGCTGCGCCGCTATTCCCGCTGGGACTATGATCAATATTTCTGCCCTAACTCGTTCTCCGAGCCGCGCCGCAAGCAGCAATATGCGCTGCCGACGCCCTTCAGTTGGTGCGACATGGATGAAAGCGCTCCTAACGCATACGATCCGCGCCCAAGTTTGGTCTGGAGGACGTCGCCGCAACGTTTTCAAGCACTTTGGCTGTGGCACACGACCCATACCGCCACCGGGGCTGAACGCTATTCTGAAGCACTCGCTTATCGATACGGCGGAGACAAGAACGGCTGGTCTGCGACCAAAATGCTTCGGATTCCCGGCTCGGTGAACCACAAGCCGAATTATGACGAGCCGTTCGTCAAGATCATTGAATGCGACTGGTCACCAATCATCTCGCGTCCGCTGCCATTGAAGCATTCCCGTCAACCCGCCTTATTGGTGGCACGGGACGTTGAAGCCGATCCTGGCAAGCACGATGCCCAAGCTGTTCTGAGCCGTTACAGCAAGAGCCTTCACCCAAAGGTACGCGTACTGATCCGCAATCGAAAAGCACACGAGTCAAACCGGTCAGCGCAAATCTTCCACATCATTGCAGGGCTGCATGAGGCTGGGGCAACACCTGACGAAATTGCCGCCGTGCTCTGGCAGAACCCTTACTTCCTAGAAAAGCACGGGCGCGACATCGGCAAATTGAATGACGAACTTTCCCGCGTCATCAGCAAGTTGGAGGCCGGAAAATGACAAAACCTGCCAAGCAGTCCATTCGCTCTCCCAATCGAAAAGCGAGAGACAATGCCAAGTCCGGCAAGAAGAGCCCGGTCTCCAGCTCATCAAGGAGCCTTTCCCGACCGGGAGTGCATCAGAATTCCGGCATTCAGACGTTCACGGCGCACGAACTGCAGAAAATGAAATTTCCGCCTATTCGATACGCCATCAAAGACTATGTCCCAGAGGGACTGACGCTGCTTGGCGGCAAGCCTAAGATCGGCAAGTCATGGATGTCGGTGGATTTCGCGATGGCTATAGCAAAAGGCGGCTTGGCCCTGGGATCGATTCCATGCGAACGCGGAACTGTTCTTTACTGTGCACTTGAAGATAACAAGCGGCGGTTACAACGGCGCATGCGTCATCGATACGGCGATGAAAACACGTGGCCAAGGTCGTTTCATTTCACAACGGAAATGAGACGTTTGGACGAGGGCGGACTTGATGATCTTCGCAACTGGATAGCCGAGCACGAGCCTGCCCTCATCATCATCGATACTTTTGTCTGCGTACGACCACGAAAAGGCCGGGACACCGGTACGGGTTACGATGCCGACTATATTGCACTAGCACCCTTGCAAGAGCTCGCCGGGGACACAGGTGCCAGCATCATCGTTATCCATCACCTACGAAAGATGGCAGGGGATGACCCGATTGATATGATATCTGGCACCACCGGACTGACGGGTGCGGTCGACACGATCTTGGTATTAAGCCGGGACGCAAACGGCATCACGCTCTATGGACGAGGTCGGGAGATCGAGGAGATCGAAACTGCCCTTGAGCTTGAACACGGAGCTTGGAGAGTTCTCGGTCCAGCTTCGGAGGTACGACGCTCTGATGAACGTAAAGCCATCATTGATGTTCTGACAAAAGCGGACTCGCCGCTTGGCCCCAAGCAAATCGCTGAAATTCTCGATAGGGGTGAGAACAACATCAAACAGCTTCTGTTTAAAATGGCTCAGGATCATGACGTGGAGAGGGAATCACGCGGGCGGTATAGGCTGCCGAAAAAGTGACGAGCACGATAACTTCGATAACCAGATAACCGTGGTCCACACCGAAAGTTATTGCGTTACCGAGGTTATCGCTGATCACCGACTGTGAGAAATCGGCTACACGCTCAAAATCTCGGCGACATGTAACACTCCCAATCCGCGCCAAGGCAGGTCGCAAACAAAAAAACGCCCGCCCCCCATACCTGTGGCCGCAGAGAACCGATCGACCTTCCGGCTTTCGTCAGCATCAACCGGTCGAGACATGGGGGAGCTTCACCGGACCGACACTAGGATCGTTCATCAACCTGTCGGACCATCGAGCCAATTCAATTTACCAACGAATTCAAGGATGGCGCCTTGATGGGAGAGGGCCAGCACGTCTCCTGGGTGTCAATTGGGTGAAATGCTGTCGCGGAAATCGTTGAATTTGACCTCTGAGGGTCGTTGATCGGCGGTGGCATGTCGAACACCGAGCAACGTGCCGACTGCGCGTACTGGCTCACCAGTGAGCGGCACGGCGATGTTTCCGGCGCTGATGTAACGTGGCCGCGTGCGCATAGTCCGCGCGGTCTTCCGGTCAGTTACAGACGGCTACGGCGTTCAAGCTCCTTGCGCACTCGCCGCCATTTGCCTTGCTCGAAGTTCTGCGAATAGCGCCAAGCGCGATCCTCTTGCATCGCAGCGAATTCTTCAGCGCAGTCCCCGTGCTTGTCGAACAGGTCATCCGCCAGCTGCTCGATCTCGGCACGCGGGATGAGCAGCGGGCGAATGCGGCCTTGCCATTCAACGGTAAGGAATGCGCCAGCGGCAAAAGCGGCGATGCCGATAAAGGGCGCATAGCTTGAAGTCAGATGTTCCATTGCTGCACTCCACCGAGGATATGCAGCACAATATCCTCAAATGGGATAATTCTAAATCGGGATTATTCCACTTGCTCCGGAATTCCTTGGACGTCGGAGCGCGTGACCAAATCTACCCACACACCCGAGTACCAGCGCCTGGTCGAACTCCTTGTAGAGACACGGCGCGCTGCTCAATTGACCCAGCAGCAGGTGGCCGACAGGCTGGGCAAACCACAGTCCTATGTGGCCAAGGTCGAAGGCGCGGAACGGCGGATAGACGTGCTGGAATTTGCGGCACTGGTGAAGGCCATGGGCAACAATCCAACGGTGCTGCTCGACAGGCTCCTGTCCGAACTCGAATGATCAGAAGGATACGGGATTTTCCCTGACAGCCGCTCGGACCTTGTCTTAATGAAAATATCGTCTTGAACCGAAGGAGACGATCATGACCGACAAGGCCCCCGAAATCATCACCCTCAAGGCGCTATGCGCCGAATTGAAGATCGACCCGAAAGAAGCACGCGAACGCCTGCGTGATGCCGTCCGCGACCCGAAGAAGTACCCGGAGCTGGCGAAGTCGCACAAGCCGCGTTCGCCTTGGCAGTGGCTGAAGGGATCGGCAGGCGACAAGGAAGTAAGGGAATTGCTTTCACAGAAGTAACCAAAAGTAGTGGGCATCACATAACAAGGTGGTGCCCTCTCTCTGCCGATCCCATATAATTGCCCTTCGAAATGTCATGAGATACGGCGATCATCGATAGAATGGCATACATTGAGCGGCTAGTTCAAATCGGAGAGAGGCTAGAAACCGAGCGTGTTTTGCGAAACGGCGCTCAAGTTATCATTGTGCTTGCAGAGCCCGGTGCGGGTAAGACTGAACTTATGAAATCGCTGGCCGCCCATTTCGGCGTGCAGCGAATTCGAGCAAGTCAGTTTCGGCATAGAACGAAGTTCTCAGAAAATCCCGTTCTTATAATTGATGGTGTTGACGAAGTCGCGAAGATCGATCAATCCGCTGTTGATCAGCTAATTGTCAAAGCGGAAGAACTGTCCCCTACTAGGGTGTTTTTCGCCAGCAGGTCTGGGCAGTGGGAACATGCGCGGACTGTCGCTGTTAAGCAATCGTTCGGTGTCGAACCGCAAATCGTATACCTAAAGCCGCTGAACCAGGACGAACAACGGAAGCTTTTCGAAGCCTACAAGCCGGACCACAACTACGCCGAATTTGAAGACGGTATTGCCGGTCTGGATGTTGGGCCTCTGCTCGGCAATCCTCAGATACTCAAGATATTCGCTGACGCATATACACAGAACGGCGGAAGCTTCGGGACAAAGCGGCAGGTGTTCGTTGACGCCATCAATCAACTCGCGAGCGAACACAATGATGAACTTGCTCAATCAGACCGAACGCCAACCCCAGAGTTGATAGCGTATGTCGAAGAATTGTTTAGCAAGCTTCTCTTGAGTGGCGCGTCAGGCGTCACGTTGACTGAACGAAATGCCGACCGCGACTTTCCTTACGTGACGGCTTTGTTGGGCGTTGGTCCACGCGGTTCTGAAGCGGCTAACACCGGATTGTTCAAACCGGCAGAGGCCGAAGATCAACTCGAGCCGGTACATCGCATAATTGCTGAATATGCTGCTTCTCGCTATCTAACGCGGCGCATCGACGATCCGACTGATAGGCTGTCACTCAGGCGCATAATGTCGATGATTGCGCCCAACCAAGTGGCTCGCGATGAACTTCGTGGGCTGCTTGCTTGGATGGCCACAGAAGGTGGCATTTCGGTCGAGCGCGCCGTGATCGACATTGATCCATA
>CALSAF010000144.1:0-12550 GCA_943372805.1 Rhizobium sp. Q54 | reverse complement strand
GTCGTTGCCATGCTGATGACGGGTCTGTGGAACTGGACGATCGAGCGGGTGGCCTATCGACCGCTGCGCG
Source organism: Rhizobium sp. Q54 (assembly GCA_943372805.1). GTDB lineage: Bacteria > Pseudomonadota > Alphaproteobacteria > Rhizobiales > Rhizobiaceae > Allorhizobium. The sequence goes on along the minus strand of CALSAF010000144.1, from coordinate 12,480 downwards.
GCTCGTTCCGCCTGGCGCCGCTGATCACCGCGATCGGCATGTCTATCGTGCTGTCGAACTTCATCCAGATTTCGCAGGGGCCGCGCAACAAGCCGATCCCGCCGCTGGTCAGCGACGTCCTGCATATCGGCAACGTCACCATCGCGCTCAAGCAGGTGATCATCGTCGTCGTCACGGCCGTGCTGCTCGCCGCCTTCTGGTATATCGTCAACAAGACCCCGCTGGGTCGTGCTCAGCGTGCGACCGAACAGGATCGCAAGATGGCGGCGCTGCTCGGCGTCGACGTCGACAAGACGATCTCCATCACCTTCGTGATGGGGGCCGCGCTCGCTGCCGTCGCCGGCACGATGTACCTGATGTATTACGGTGTCGCCTCGTTCCACGACGGCTTCATTCCGGGTGTCAAGGCCTTCACCGCCGCCGTTCTTGGCGGGATCGGATCCCTGCCGGGCGCCGTTCTCGGTGGTCTGCTCATCGGTCTGATCGAGTCGCTGTGGTCCGCCTATTTCAGCATCGCCTACAAGGATGTCGCGACCTTCGGCATCCTGGCCTTCGTGCTGATCTTCAAGCCCACCGGCATCCTTGGACGTCCGGAAGTCGAGAAGGTTTGATCCCATGACTGTTCCTGTAAACGTAAACGGTGCCGTTTCGTCCGGCACCATGGCGCGCGCCATCAAGGAAGGCCTGTTCGCCGGTCTTCTCGCGCTTGGCCTGTTCAGCCTCTACATCGGCATCAAGACCGATCAGAACATGGCCAACGAACTGATCTGGTACACGCGTCCCGGCCTGCTGGCGATCTTCGTCATCATCGCTGCCGTCGGTCGCTTCGCCATGGTCGCGTTCATTTCGCCCTGGTTCGCGGACCGCAAGGAGAAGAAGTCGGCTTCGGTTCCGGTGCATGACATCGACGCGAAGCCCTCGTTTTTCAAGACGCATTTCCTCAAGATCGCACTCGGCGCGCTCATCCTCTATCCGCCTGTCATCGTCTGGCTGACCGGGGTGCAGGGCTCGCTGAAATATGTCGACAACTTCGGCATCCAGATCCTGATCTACGTCATGCTTGCCTGGGGGCTGAACATCGTCGTCGGTCTGGCCGGCCTGCTGGACCTGGGTTACGTCGCCTTCTATGCGGTCGGTGCCTATTCCTACGCGCTGCTCGCGCAGAACTTCGGCCTGTCCTTCTGGATCCTGCTGCCGCTCGCCGGCATCCTGGCTGCGTTCTGGGGCATCATCCTGGGCTTCCCGGTCTTGCGCCTCAGGGGCGATTATCTCGCCATCGTGACGCTTGCCTTCGGGGAAATCATCCGACTGGTGCTGATCAACTGGCAGGACGTCACAAAGGGTACTTTCGGTATCTCGAGCATTCCGAAGGCAACCTTCTTCGGCATCGAGTTCAATGCCTCGGCTGACGGCTTTGCCAAGACCTTCGACCTGCCGATGTCGTCCGCCTACTACAAGATCTACCTCTTCTACGTGATCCTGGCGCTGTGCTGCCTGACAGCTTATGTCACGATCAAGCTTCGTCGCATGCCGATCGGCCGTGCGTGGGAAGCGCTGCGTGAAGACGAAATCGCCTGCCGCTCACTCGGCATCAATACGGTCACGACGAAGCTCACGGCTTTTGCGATCGGTGCGATGTTCGGCGGTTTCGCGGGTTCCTTCTTTGCCGCCCGCCAGGGCTTCGTCTCGCCGGAAAGCTTCGTCTTCCTCGAATCTGCCGTCATTCTCGCCATCGTCGTTCTTGGCGGCATGGGCTCGCTGACGGGCATCGCGGTCGCCGCCATCGTCATGATCGGCGGCACCGAAGCGCTTCGTGAAATGGAGTTCCTCAAGCACGTCTTCGGCCCCGATTTCACGCCCGAACTCTACCGCATGATCCTCTTTGGTCTCGCCATGGTCGTGGTCATGCTGTTCAAGCCGCGTGGTTTCGTCGGCAGCAGAGAGCCGACGGCCTTCCTCAAGGAGCGCAAGGCCGTCTCGGGCAGCTTCACCAAGGAGGGTCACGGCTGATGACCTCCGGGAACACGACAATGAGCAATGACACGATCCTGAAAGTCGAGCATCTGTCGATGCGCTTTGGTGGCCTTATGGCCATCAACGACCTGTCCTTCGAAGCCAAGCGCGGCGATATTACCGCGCTGATCGGGCCGAATGGTGCGGGCAAGACCACGGTCTTCAACTGCATCACCGGTTTCTACCGGCCGACCATGGGCATGATCACGCTGACCCAGAAGTCCGGCGACCAGTATCTGCTGGAACGCCTGCCGGATTTCGAGATCCCGAAAAAGGCGAAAGTGGCGCGGACGTTCCAGAACATCCGCCTGTTCTCCGGCCTGACGGTTCTCGAGAACCTGCTGGTGGCGCAGCACAATGCGCTGATGAAGGCTTCGGGTTACACCGTGCTCGGCTTGCTCGGCATGCCGGCCTACAAGAAGGCTGCGGCCGCCTCGATCGAGAAGGCCAAGTACTGGCTCGACAAGGCGGATCTCACCGAACGCGCCGACGATCCGGCCGGCGATCTGCCCTACGGTGCCCAGCGGCGTCTGGAAATCTGCCGTGCCATGTGCACCGGGCCGGAACTGCTTTGCCTGGACGAGCCCGCTGCAGGTCTCAACCCGAAGGAATCGCTGGCGCTCAACACGCTGCTGCGAAGCATCCGTGACGAAGGCACCTCGCTGCTCCTGATCGAGCATGACATGTCGGTCGTCATGGAAATCTCCGATCATGTCGTCGTTCTGGAGTATGGCCAGAAGATCTCCGACGGCACGCCGGATCACGTCAAGAACGACCCGAAGGTCATCGCGGCCTATCTGGGTGTCGAGGATGAAGAATTGGATGAAGCGATCCACGAAGTCGAAGCCGTTGCAGGGGGGAACAACTGATGTCCTCTGAACCGCTTCTCAAAGTCGCCGGGGTCGAGACCTACTACGGCAATATCCGGGCACTTGCCGGCGTCGACGTCGAGGTCCACAAGGGTGAAATCGTGTCGCTGATCGGGGCCAATGGCGCCGGCAAGTCGACGCTGATGATGACGATCTGCGGCAGCCCGCAGGCGCGGGCGGGCAAGGTTGTCTTCGACGGTGAGGACATCACCCAGTTGCCGACGCATCTGATCGCGCGTCGTCGTATCGCGCAGTCGCCGGAAGGCCGTCGCATCTTCCCGCGGATGACCGTCATGGAAAACCTCCAGATGGGTGCCGGTCTCGACGACCTGAAGTACTTCAAGGAGGACGTGGAGAAGATCTTCACCATGTTCCCCCGCCTGAAGGAACGGCAGTCGCAACGTGGTGGCACGCTTTCGGGTGGCGAGCAGCAGATGCTGTCGATCGGACGCGCCCTGATGTCGCGCCCGAAGCTACTTCTCCTCGATGAGCCGTCGCTCGGTCTGGCACCGCTGATCGTCAAGGGCATCTTCGAGCAGATCAAGCGACTGAACAAGGAAGAGGGCCTCACCGTGTTCCTGGTGGAGCAGAATGCCTTCGCCGCGCTGAAGCTGTCCGACCGGGCCTATGTCATGGTCAACGGCAAGGTGACGATGAGTGGCACGGGCAAGCAATTGCTCGCCGATCCGTCCGTCCGGGCGGCCTATCTCGAAGGCGGCCATCACTGAGCGCGCGGAGGAATTGACATGCAAGGTTTGTTTTTCGAGACCGACACGACCGTTCGGATCGTTCTCAGGGTTCTGGTGATGATGCTCGGTTTCTGGACCGCCTGGCGCACCGGTCGGGCTGTCGCCGAGAGCTGGCAGAGCTACGGCACTGTCTTCGTCTACATTCTCGGACTTGGACTTGTGATGCGCTTCCTGCATTACTCGCTGTTCCAGGGACCGTTCGTCAGCCCCTTCTACTACGTCATCGACGTGGTCTTGCTGCTGGCCTGGGCAATTGCCGGTTTCCAGTCGCGCCGCACCACGCAGATGGTGGATAACTACTACTGGCTCTATGAGAGAACCTCATACTTCTCGTGGAAGAACAAAGATTGACAAGCCGTTGTTTTCTGTCGCAGATTGGCGACAGAGGGCTGCGACTTGGCATAAGACAAGGCTTCGGCCACATACAAAGAGTGGAACAGTTTTCCGGCGCAGTCACAGCGGGTATTGCGCAGGCTCTCCAACCTAACCCGCATAAAAAACTTGGGAGTAACAATATGAAGAAGTCTCTCCTTTCGGCAGTTGCGCTGACGGCCATGGTTGCCTTCAGCGGCAGCGCCTACGCCGAAATCCTGGTCGGCGTCGCCGGCCCGCTGACCGGCCCGAACGCTGCATTCGGTGCACAGCTCCAGAAGGGTGCCGAGCAGGCTGCTGCCGACATCAATGCCGCCGGTGGCATCAACGGCGAAATGATCAAGGTCGTTCTCGGCGACGACGTCTCGGACGCCAAGCAGGGCGTTTCGGTCGCCAACAAGTTCGTTGCTGACGGCGTGAAGTTCGTCGTCGGTCACTTCAACTCGGGCGTTTCGATCCCGGCTTCTGAAGTCTATGCCGAAAACGGCATCCTGCAGATTACGCCGGCTTCCACCAACCCGAACTTCACCGAGCGCGGCTTGTGGAACACCTTCCGTACCTGCGGCCGTGACGACCAGCAGGGCGCTGTTGCCGGCAAGTACATCGCCGACAACTTCAAGGACGCCAAGGTTGCTGTCGTTCACGACAAGACGCCTTACGGCCAGGGTCTCGCCGACGAAACCAAGAAGGCGATGAACGAGCTCGGCGTTACCGAAGTGATCTACGAAGGCATCACGCCCGGTGAAAAGGATTACTCGGCCCTGATCGCCAAGATGAAGGAAGCCGGCGTTTCCGTCGTCTACTTCGGCGGTCTGCACACCGAAGCCGGCCTCATCCTGCGCCAGATGGCAACCCAGGGTCTGACCGCGACCATGATGTCTGGCGACGGCATCACCTCGAACGAACTTGCTTCGATCGCTGGCGACGCAGTCAACGGCACGCTCATGACCTTCCCGCCGGATCCGCGCATGAACCCGAATGCAGCTGACGCCGTGAAGAAGTTCCGCGACGCTGGCTTCGAGCCGGAAGCCTACACGCTGTACTCCTACGCTGCCCTGCAGGTCATCGCAGAAGCTGCCAAGGCTGCCGCTTCCAACGATCCGGAAACCGTTGCGACGGCTCTGAAGGAAAAGGGCCCGTACACGACCGTCATCGGCGAACTCGGCTTCGACGCCAAGGGCGACATCACTCGTCCGGACTACGTCATGTACACCTGGAAGAAGGGCGAGGACGGCAAGTACTCGTACTTCCAGAACTAATTCGATCCTTCATCGGACCGACGGAAAGCCTGGCCTCGCGCCGGGCTTTCTGCTTTTGGGGAATGGCATCAATGGTCAGCCAGTGTGTTCAGAACAAAATTGGCGCGCTGATCGACAGGGATTTTGGGAAGCAGAACGACAGAATAGCCGAGCGCCGGATAGAGAGCTGCAAGCCTGTCAAACTCGGAGACAGCTGTATCAAAATCGTGCTGCCGCTCTCCGTCCTGGCGATAGATCTCTCGCCAGGGAGGCGTGAAAAAAACGATCGTATGATAGCGGTCATGTCGAAGGAGGCGATCCGTTTGACGGGCATCGCCGGTCGCCAAGGCAAGGGCCGCATATGCGTCGATCAATCCCCGGTCAAAAAAGACCCAGCGCGACTGTCTTTCGCGCCCGGCTTCGCGGTCCCGGTGCGCCAATTCGATAGCCCGGCGGGCGAAGGTCTCGAGATTGACCCAAGGCAAGGCTTTGCCTTCTCCCGCCAGTTCCTCAGCAACGATTCGGCGACCGGGTTCTTCGACAACGGCAAAGCCGCGCGCTGAGAGTTCTGCAATCAATGTTGACTTGCCGCCACCCGAGCAGCCGGAGATCACCACAGAGTTTTTCATATTGGTCCTCGGATCCGGAAGCGACACTGACGGTAGCTGTGGCGCTTACGTCTCCCGCAGGACATGCGCCGCTTTCACGGCGGCCGAGGCGCGGTTCTCGACCCCGAGCTTGGAATAGATCTGTTCGAGGTGCTTGTTCACCGTGCGCGAGGAGAGGCCGAGGATTTCGCCAATGTCGCGATTGGCCTTGCCCTTGGCGATCCATAGGAGGACCTCGCTCTCCCTATGGGTGAGGCCGAAGCGTTCGCGCAGCATCTCGTCTTCGCTCTGGCGGTTGGCAGAGGTCAGGCGGAAGAGATATTCGTCCGTGCCGATGGTTCCGAGCAGGGACAGTGTGAGGGGCAGGCCGGCTGCGCTGGCAAAGGGGAAGCTTGTCTCGGTTTGTGCCGAGGCCCCCGCTTTGCGGGCGGAGAGCCAGGCGGCGGCGGCCTTAGCCACGTCGCCGATCCGGTCCTGGTGGCCCGTCGCCGTCTCGATCAGGCGGTTGGCCTGCGGCGTTGTCCAGTGCACCTGGCCGTCGCCCCTGATGGCAAGCAGGTGACGGCCGGCTGCGTCCAGTGCAACGCGGGCGCTCTGAGCCGAGCGCGCATTCGAGAGGTGGACGCGAATGCGGGCGCGCAATTCATCGATGTTGATCGGTTTGGTCAGATAATCGACACCGCCCGATTCGAGAGCCTTGACCACATGTTCGGTCTCGGTGAGGCCGGTCATGAAGATGACCGGGACCTGGGCCACGACCGGATCGGCCTTCAGGCTGCGGCAGGTCTCGAAGCCGTCCATGCCCGGCATGACGGCATCGAGCAGGATCAGGTCCGGACTGATACGGGCGACGATCGACAGGGCTGCATGGCCGGAGGTGGCGATCAGCACCGAATAGCCGGAGGCCTCCAGCGCCTCGGTCAGGAAACCGAGCGCATCGGGACTGTCGTCCACCAGAAGCACGATGTCGCGGCGGTTCGCCTCAGCCATGAATCGGTTCCCTACCGTTTTCGAAGGAGGTCAGGAATGCGCGCAAGCCGGCGAGATCGAAGGCCTGTACATGCGCACGGGCCGCCTCGACGAAGGCGTCGTTGTTTCCCAACCCGCCGAGTTCGGCGAGCTTTGCCTCGATGCCGCGGACATAGCCGATATCGCAGAGGCTGAGCAACTCTTCGATATGGCCGGGGCCCGGCGATACAGGCTTGTTTGGTGCGGTCGCTGGCTGCACCAGGCGCGGGTCATCAGCATAGATCCAGTCGAGGCCGAGGAAACGGGCAAGCTTGTCGCGCAGGCGGGTGATGTCGACCGGCTTGGTCATCGCATCATCGTGCCCTTCGCCGCCGGGAGCAGGGGCGTCGCCGACATTGGCGGACAGCATCAGGATCGGTGCCTTCTGGCCGGCGTCCCGCAGCTTTTCGACGAGCTGCCAGCCGTTCATGCCCGGCATGGAGATGTCGACGAGGAAGAGATCGGCCTTCACGCCCTCGATCAGGGTGAGGCATTCCGGCCCACCGGCGGCGGTCAGCACGACGAAGTCGAGCGGAGCGAGGACCTCGCGCATCAGCTCGCGATGGTCTTCGTTGTCATCAACCACCACAACGGTCCGGCGCGGTCCCGTATAGGAGACAATCTTGCGTTCGGGGGCTGGTGCCGTATTGGGGCGGTCGATCGCGGACAGCATGAGCCGGATCTTGAAGGTGGAGCCCTTATCGCGCTCGCTCACAACCGAGATTTCACCGCCGAGCGTGTTGGTCAGGAGCTTGGTGATGGTCAGGCCCAGGCCGAGGCCAGGCATGGGGCGGATGTTGTCTGCCTCGCCGCGCTGGAAAGGCTCGTAGATCCGGTTGAGATCCTTTTCCGCGATCCCGCGGCCAGTGTCGCTGATCGTGAAGGTGGCGACCTGGCTGCGGTAGTCGACGCCAAATCGGATCATTCCCTCGTCGGTGAACTTGATCGCGTTGGACAGGAGATTGACGAGGATCTGGCGCAGCCGGCGCTCGTCGGTACGGACATAGAGCGGCAAGTTGCGGGAACGCTGGTGTTCGAAGACGATGCCCTTGGCAGCCGCCTGGGGCGCGAACATGTCGGTCAGCTGGTCGAGGAAGTCCTGGATGTTGACCTCGTTGGAGAAGACCTGCAGCCGGCCGGCCTCGATCTTGGAGATATCAAGCAAACCGTCGATCAGGCCCGACAGATGGTCGGCCGAGCGGCGGATCACCTTGATCGCCGATTGGCGCGGCACGGGGATCGTTTCGTCGCGCTCGAGGATCTGGGCATAGCCGAGCACGGCATTCAGCGGCGTGCGCAATTCATGGGAGAGGCCGACGACATAGCGGCTTTTGGCGCGGTTGGCGGCCTCGGCCGTTTCCTTGGCATTCTGGAGCGCGGCGTCGGTCTTGCGGTGGGCGGCGATTTCCTTGAGCAGCAGCGTGTTCTGGCGGGAGGATTCCTCTTCCGCCACGACGCGGCTGTCATGGGCGAGCACATAGAACCAGGAGACAATGCCGGCGATGATGGCGAAGATGAAGAAGACGACCGTTACGGTGCGGTTGACCACATCGGTCATGTCGGGAGTTGCCGCATTCACCTGGTGGGCGATCAGCGCAATGATGCCGCCGATGACGGAGATCGACATCATCGCGGTCAGGGCATATCGGCCGAGGCGGGTCGAGAAGGTTTCGATGACCGATTGGGGCAGGAAGGTTCGCGCCACCGAGGCGGCCTGTGCGTTGATCTTCGCATGCGGCTTGCACATGTCATGGCAGCGGCTGTCGAGCGTGCAGCAGAGCGAACAGATGGGGGCTGCATAGGCCGGGCACCAGGCCATGTCCTCCGGCTCGAAGGGATGTTCGCAGATCGAGCAGGTGATCCCGGTCTGGTTCTTCCAGCTCTGGCGGGGCTTGCGGGCGAGATAGAACTTGCCGTCGGTCCACCAGGCGATCAGCGGCGAAATGAGGAAGGCGACCAGCGTGACATAGGTCGAGAGCGACGCCATGGTCGAGCCGAAGGCGCCGAAATGGGCGGCGAGCGAGAGCCCCGCCGAGAGCGCCATGGTGCCGCAACCGACCGGATTGATGTCGTAGAGATGGGCGCGCTTGAATTCGATGCCGGGCGGCGACAGGCCGAGCCTCTTGTTGACGAAGAGATCGGCGGAGATGGCGCAGAGCCAGCTCATGGCGATGATGGAAAAAATGCCCAGGGTTTCCTCGAGCAGGCCGTAGATGCCGAGTTCCATCAACAGCAGGGCGATCGCCACGTTGAAGACCAGCCAGACGACCCGGCCCGGATGGCTGTGGGTGAGGCGCGAGAAGAAGTTCGACCAGGCGAGCGAGCCTGCATAGGCATTCATGACATTGATCTTCAGCTGCGAGATGACAACGAAACCGGCCATCAGCAGCATGGCGGCGGTCTCGTTCGGCAGCATGTAGCCAAAAGCCGCGACATACATATGGGCGGGATCCGAGGCCTCGCTGATCGGCACGCCGGTCGAAAGCGTGAGGACGGCGAGGAAGGAGCCGGCGAGCAGTTTCGGGACGCCGAGCACGACCCAGCCGGACCCGGCGAGGAAGATCGCGATGCGGTGATGCAGCTTGCGCGCGCCCTCCGGCGGCAGGAAGCGCAGAAAGTCGACCTGCTCGCCGATCTGCGGCATCAGCGCCAGAATGACGGCCGAGGCCGCGCCGAATTCCAGGAGGTTGAAGGGGGCAGCCTCGCCGAGATGCGCATTGGAATGGCCAACGCCGGCAAAGGCGATCCACAGATCGATCTTCTCCCAGTCGAGGAAGGCGATAAAGACGAAGGGCAGGATGTTGAGCACGATCCAGAAGGGTTGGGTGATCAGCTGGAACTTCGAGATCATCCGGATGCCGTAGGTCACCAGCGGCAGCACGGCGACGGCGGAGATGATATAGCCGAGCCAGAGTGGTATGCCGAAGGCGAGTTCCAGCGCCTTGGTCATGATTGATGCTTCGATGGCAAATAGCATGAAGGTGAAGGCGGCATAGATCAGCGAGGTGATCGTCGAGCCGATATAGCCGAAGCCGGCACCACGGGTCAGAAGGTCGATGTCGACGCCGTGGCGGATCGCGTATTTGCTGATCGGGACGCCGACGAGCAGCATCAGGATGGCGGCGACGACGATGGCGAAGAAGGCGTTCGTCGTCCCATAGGCGATCGTGATGGTCCCGCCGATCGCCTCCAGCGCCAGGAAGGAGATGGCCCCGATCGCCGTCTGTGAAATGCGGCTCGATGAGAACTTGCGGGCGCTCTTTGCCGTGAAGCGCAGGGCGTAGTCTTCCAGCGTCTGGTTGGCGACCCAACGATTGTATTCGCGGCGAACGGGGATGATGCGTTGGCGTGCCGGCATGCCTAAAATCTAGCGCCTTTTGTCGAGTGGCTTGGATTTGGGCATTTTCACGGGATTGTCCAGAATAGCAAGGGCCGTCAGGGTTTGATGAGGCCTCCCTGATAGTCCAGTTGATAGACGGCGCGGTCGGCGACGAGAACCCGCTCGACACCCTGGAAGCAGCGGTAGTCGCCCACCGAATGATCGACGTATTCGCCGAGAGCATGCTGATAGGCAAAACCGCCGAGGAAGCGCTTCTCCTGATAGAGGGCGGTGAGGGCCTGCTTGATCACGATGCCCGCGCGTTCGCCATCGAAACTCCCGGGGTCGAGGATGCGGCCGTAATAGTTCATCGCCCAGACCGGCGCTTCACCGTCCCAGACGACTTCCTGGCCGAGAAAATCGGTGTCACCGAAATGGCTGTCGAGATAGCGAAAACGGCCCTTTTCATAGGTAATATCCTTGGCAGCCGGTCGCGTTGGAGCCGCCAGCGGATGTTTGCCACCCATATAGGTGACCGCCTTGGCTTCAATGATGAAATCTTCCAGAGCTTCCACGTGTCTCTCCTCAACTCGAGTGAACATAAAGTGAACGTATTGCGGAAATGCTGGGTTGCGCAACCCTAGGCTTGCAGGGGATTTGCGGGCGGCATCTCCTGCCTCCGGGAGTTTTAGGGCTCGATGTCATGCGTTTTGCGGCCCAGCGCAGCGTCGCCGCCTTTTGCGATATTCTTCCGGCTCTGGGGCAACGGGCTGTGGTCCTGCCCCCTTTTACCCCCCCGACCTACGTTAAACGACGTATACGGTTTTGCGGCGCAGCATCGGATAGTCCCCCTCAGCAACGGTTAACACTCATTAACCGACCGGTTGCGGACAAGAAGAGGGGTTCACGACAATGACCATGAAGATGAAACTCACCGGCGCGCTGCTCGGCGCCATGCTGTCGACGACGGCCTTCCACGGCGCATTCGCCCAGGAAGACACGATCAAGATCGGCGTTCTGCATTCGCTGTCCGGCACGATGGCGATCTCGGAAACGACGCTGAAGGACGCCATGCTGATGCTCGTCGAAGAGCAGAACAAGAAGGGTGGCGTTCTCGGCAAGAAGCTTGAAGCCGTCGTTGTCGATCCGGCTTCCGACTGGCCGCTGTTTGCCGAAAAGGCGCGCGAGCTGATCGAAAAGGACAAGGTTGCAGCCGTTTTCGGTTGCTGGACCTCGTCGTCGCGCAAGTCCGTTCTCCCGGTTTTCGAAGAGCTGAACTCGATCCTCTTCTACCCGGTCCAGTACGAGGGTGAAGAATCCTCGCGCAACATCTTCTACACGGGTGCCGCTCCGAACCAGCAGGCTATCCCGGCTGTTGATTACCTCGCCGAAAACGAAGGCGTCGAGCGTTGGGTTCTCGCGGGAACCGACTATGTCTATCCGCAGACGACCAACAAGATCCTCAAGGCCTATCTGATGTCGAAGGGCGTTGCCGAAGAAGACATCATGATCAACTACACGCCGTTCGGTCATTCCGACTGGCAGACCATCGTCTCCGACATCAAGAAGTTCGGTTCTGCTGGCAAGAAGACCGCCGTCGTCTCGACCATCAATGGTGACGCGAATGTGCCTTTCTACAAGGAACTCGGCAACCAGGGCATCAAGGCCGAAGACATCCCGGTCGTCGCCTTCTCCGTCGGTGAAGAAGAACTGGCCGGCCTGGATACTGCGCCGCTCGTCGGCCACCTGGCTGCCTGGAACTATTTCCAGTCCGTTGATGCGCCTGCCAATGCCGAGTTCATCAAGACCTGGCATGCCTTCACCAAGAACGACAAGCGCGTGACCAACGACCCGATGGAGGCCGCCTATATCGGTTTCAACGCGTGGGTTAAGGCCGTCGAGGCTGCCGGCACGACCGACACCGATGCCGTTCTTGACTCGATCATCGGCGTTGCCGTTCCGAACCTGACCGGCGGCTACTCCACGGTCATGCCGAACCACCACATCACCAAGCCGGTTCTGATCGGTGAAATCCAGGCCGACGGCCAGTTCGAAGTCGTTCAGGAAACGCCTGCCGTCGTCGGTGACGAGTGGTCCGACTACCTGCCCGACTCCAAGGACCTGATCGCTGATTGGCGCAAGCCGATGGAATGCGGCAACTTCAACGTTGCCACCGGCAAGTGCGGCGGCAAGGGCAGCTGATAACGGCCTTCTCCCACCTCCCCCTTGAGGGGGGAGGTCATCGCGCAGCGATGGGTGGGGGTGATGTCTTCAGGGTGTCACCCCACCCCGAACCTTCGGTTC
>CALSAF010000143.1:0-12593 GCA_943372805.1 Rhizobium sp. Q54 | reverse complement strand
CGGCGTCATGAACCTGCGCGGCACCGTCATCCCGATCGTCGATCTCGCCGTCAAGCTCGGCATGCCGGCGGCCCAGGCCACGGAGCGCAGCGCCGTCGTGGTGACCGAAGTCAACGGCATGACGGTTGGACTTCTCGTCGATGGCGTCTCTGATATCCTGACCGTTGCTGGCAGCACGCTGCAGCCGTTGCCCGCCGCAACGGGCCCAAGCGCCGCCTTCTCCGACGGCATCATTGCACATGACAAGAGCATGATCTGCTTCCTCAGCCTTGAGCGCATGTTCGGCGAGGATGATCCGTCTTCCTGGGGCATGGCCGCCTGACGATCACGCGTGACCGGGCGGAGGCAAGCATCTCTGCCCGGCCCGGCGTCGTCACCTTCGTCACACTTTGTTTTCCATGGCTCGCGAAAGAGTTCTGCCACCCCGGCGCCGCTCATTGAGGTGACGCAGTCCCCAAACAACCTGACCGAAGACCTTCTGGCCCGTCTGGGCGATTCGCTTGCAGGCACCCATGGGCGCCCGCTGTGCCTCGACGCCGCAAAGTCGCTTGTCGGCATCGAAGTCTAGGTGTTTAGTCCCGGCAATTGGTGGTGCATTGTTCAACCAAGAATGGAGGGATGCGCTATGGGACAAAAATCTACACGGGAGCGCCCGGACGACTGACTAACTCCTCAAGAAAAACGCTTGGGAAAACGATGTCGCCACCGTGTTTGCTGCCTGGCATCCAGTCGAGTTGAATTTCAACACGGCTACCGACGTAACCTTCGACTGCAGCAATCAGACTAGGCCTGAAACAGAGAAGTTTATCGGCAAGAAGGGGGTGCGGTGGCGCATAGTGCGGATCGAGGAGCAGAAAAAAGAACAGTCCGTTGAACACGTAACGGCAGCCAACCACGATATCCTCACCAGTCGCGGATTGCCCGAATATCGGTGCAAATTCATAGCCTGGGTACTGTGCCTCGAAATCAGGGATTACATGAGGCCTTGCAATGTAGAGACCGGCTTTTGCAGGCCAACGGTTATGGATGAGCATATTCTCCACCATACCCGTATCGAGGGTATGATGGGGATGTTCGCCATTCAGCGCAGTCACTCCTCCGAAGTGCTGCGCGCACAGTCTCTGCAAAAAGAATCTTTCGAGATCATGTCCGCTTACCCGTATCTTCTGAGGTCCTTGTCGGTGCCAGGCATCGTTAATCGCCTGGTATACAGCCCTGCCCACTTCATCCAGTGGCGACAAATCCGAGTTGTGGAAGGTGCACAGCACTTTCGAGACCTGTGCAGCCGGGCTGAGATAAATCGGTCCAGACGCAAAGGGATAGCCGCGCACTCGTGTCGGTCTGCCATTGTTCATCAGGTTGAGTATGCTTTCACTCATGTGATGCTCGCCTGATATTTTCTCAGAGCAATCTCCCAGACCCCGCAGGTAACATTTGGGGTGCGAGTAGGTTTGATTTCTACGCTTTATGACGGTCGGTTTGTTGAAGAGGCTGCTCTCCGGTTTGAGACAGCAGTATTTGGCCTTCTTCCCACTCTCACAGCGACATGGGCGTCCTCTCCCGGCCATTCCTTACCTCCCCAAAAGAATACGGACCTGAACTCCAGCACGTATCTCTCGTCTTGTTCGCAGGCATCATCAATCCCTTGCCTCATCTGATTCTACCGATTTTAGCTGTGTAGCTTTGCGCAAGTTGTGACTAGTCTGCCACATTCATCGGCACTTAAAAATACGAATATATCCTCATGCGCTCAAACTATATCTAATATGATCGCAGGGAAAAACTCGCCTTTCTTGCCCTGAGCCTTCTGGCCCCGTAGGCTCGCTCCTGGCTGCCACTACGCCCCAACCGCATCTATGCGCTACGAGCTGGGGAACAACCGTACGATCTAAAGCCCGGAAATCTTTATGCAGCTGGCCAGCGATGACCGCTCAAGTCTGTTTGCTGACCTGCGGTCGGTGATCTCCATTCCCACTTCACAAGAGTACAACGTGGGCTTGGGCTACCGTTATTTCCTGAGAGCGACCTCATCGGAGGCGTTTACGGCTTCTACGGCCGCCGCAACCCGACGAACGGCAACAAGTTCAACCAGCTTACGGCTGGAGCCGAATTGCTCGCCGAGCGCTGGGATGCACGTGTTAACACCTATGTACCCCTGACCCGCGCGCCAAATTCGTTGACGGTACCACCAGCACGGTTAACCCGGCGGGTACCCGCGTCTACATGACCTACGGCTTCAGCTACGAACCGTCTCTCGACGGTGCGGATATCGAGTTTGGTTACAAACCCTTTGCAGCCATACCTGTGCGCGTCTACGGCGGTGGCTACTGGCTCGAGTACGGAGATGCTCCCACCATCAAGGGCACCCGCTCCCGCGTAGAGCTGCAGGCTGACCGCTTCCTGCGCCTGGGCGGCGAAATGCAGTACGACCACGTGCGTGGCCACAACTCGTTTGTAGAAGCCCGCGTCACCGTTCCGTTGTCGCTGGAAGAGTTGCTGCACCCCAAAGAGCAGAGCGCCATGCATGAGCGCACGTCAATTCCGCTTGATCCCCCGCGTTTCCTTTTGCTTCTCTTGGTTGTGGTCTTGCCCGGTTCAGGCTGCGGTCTCAAGCTCTGGCATGCCGCGTGTCTGGGCGTAGGCCGGAGGCTGCTTCGCGCCGGTCTTGACGATGGTCAGAACCTCTTGGACGAAGGCCTCCGCATTGAGGACTGCCTTTTCGCCGCTTGCCGTCAGGGCGCCGTCGAGCTTTCGCAAGGGGCGATGCAGATCGAACATCTCGCGAAATGCGCCGCGCTCTGCAATCGGTGTGTCGAGCACATGGATCTGCTGTTCGCTCAGGAGACGCTGCACAGCCTGCATCGAGCGCGTGGTAATGGCGGGATTGACCCGCGACAGCACGACGGAATGGGGAATGCTGATGCCGGCCTTGCGGTCGAGGTAGCGCAGCAGGTCGAGCACTTGGGCTCCCCCCTGGGCGTCCATGCTGCTGCCCTGGATCGGCACCAGGACATGGTCCGATAGGCCAACGGCCGAAGCGAGGAGGGGGGATTGTATCCCGGGAAGGTCAATGATGACGAAGTCCCACTGGCTGCGGCGTTCGTGCACTATCTTCTGGATCGTGGGCGCCGAAACATAGGTCTCGACTGTCAGCCTCGGCATCAATGATGCGCCTTCATACCACTTGGAGAACCAGCGCTGGGGATCGGCGTCGATGACGCAGACGCGGTAGTTGCGATGGAGGAGTTCGGTGGTCAACAGAAGGGCCGCAGTCGTCTTGCCTGCGCCACCCTTCGTATTCGCGAAGGTGATCACTGCCATTGGGTATTCCTGTCTCGGATAGCGGGAGCCGGAATCGCTCATGCGGAGGCACTGGCATCGTGCGTCGCCAAATATAAATAAAAATGGTTAATGCGATATTACGAAATTTGGGGAGGCAGGCTCGATAGCCGGCAACTGCGGGCTTTTACGCCCGTTCACGCATCTGGCTTGGTTCGGCTAGGCAAGTTTGGCGTTAACCTTTGCTGGTGACGGCAACAGAAAACGGAGCAAAGTAGCTTTCAAGCTTTATGCTGCGATGCACAACATATAATAGTACTTTTGGACTTTACAGGCCGAAATCGTTTGCCTATGCATAATGCCAGACACCGTGGAGGCGGTGTCTTTTCAAGGGAGGACATCATGACATTTCTTCGCAAGCTTGCGCTCAGCGCAAGCGTGATTGCACTCGGCTGCTCTTCGGCTCTGGCTGCAGACCTGACCGTCGGCTTCTCGCAGATCGGTTCCGAATCGGGCTGGCGTGCGGCTGAAACATCCGTCACCAAGCTCGAAGCTGAGAAGCGCGGCATTGAACTGAAGTTCGCCGACGCACAGCAGAAGCAGGAAAACCAGATCAAGGCCATCCGTGGCTTCATCGCCCAGGGCGTTGACGCCATTCTCGTTGCTCCGGTCGTTGCCACCGGTTGGGAAGACGTGCTGACCGAAGCCAAGGAAGCCGAAATCCCGGTCATCCTGCTCGACCGCGGCGTAGATGCGCCCCAGGATCTCTATCTGACCTCGGTCGCGTCCGACCAGGTGAAGGAAGGCCGCGTTGCCGGCGAATGGCTGGCCACCACAGTCGGCGACAAGCCGTGCAAGGTGGTTGAGCTGCAGGGCACCGTCGGCTCGACTCCTGCCATCAACCGCAAGAAGGGCTTCGAAGAAGCCATTGCCGGCAAGGCGAACATCACGATTGCTCGCAGCCAGACCGGTGACTTTACCCGCGCCAAGGGCAAGGAAGTCATGGAAGGCTTCCTGAAGGCCGAAAACGGCGGCAAGGACATCTGCGCGATGTACGCCCACAATGACGACATGGCCGTCGGCGCCATCCAGGCGATCAAGGATGCCGGCCTTAAGCCGGGCGCTGACATTCTCGTCGTCTCGATTGACGCTGTTCCGGATATCTTCGCCGCCATGGTTGCCGGTGAAGCCAATGCGACCGTGGAGCTGACCCCGAACATGGCAGGTCCGGCCTTCGATGCGCTCGACGCATTCCTGAAGGACGGCAAGCAGCCGGAGAAGTTCATCATCACGGAATCCAAGCTCTACACGCCTGCGGACAACCCGCAGGGCGAGTATGACAACCGCAAGGGCCTCGGTTACTAAGGTAACCCTCCCGGCAGGACCCCGCCATACCCTGGTGGCGGGGTCTCTGTCGCTTTCTCCCGGCTTTAATCGGGGATAGCTTCATGGGAGAGGGGGAAGAGGCAATGACCGAGCATCCATCGATCGTGCTTGCGGCGGCGGGCATCACCAAGACATTCGGCAATCATACGGCGCTCGACGGTGTCGATATCGCGTTTCATCGCGGCGAAGTGCATGCGCTTCTCGGCGAAAACGGTGCCGGCAAATCCACCCTGATCAAGATCCTGACGGGGGCCTATATTCCCGACGGGGGAACGATCACCGTCGACGGCGAGGTGGTCAACTTCACCACGCCGCAGCAGGCGCAGACGCTCGGTATCGGCACGGTCTATCAGGAGGTCAATCTCCTGCCGAACATGACCGTCATCGACAATCTTTTCATTGGCAGGCAGCCGACCAACCGCTTCGGTCTGGTCGACAAGCGGCGGATGGAGCGGGAATCCCGGGAAATTCTGAATACTTACGGTCTCGACATCGATGTGAAGGCCGAGCTTTCCACGTTCTCGGTCGCAGTTCAGCAGATTATTGCGATCGCCCGCGCCGTCGAGCTCTCCGGCAAGGTGCTGATCCTCGATGAGCCGACCGCGAGCCTTGACCGGTCCGAGGTCGAGAAGCTGTTCGGCATTGTCCGGCAGCTGCGCGATCGCGGTCTTGCGATCGTCTTCATTACCCACTTCCTTGATCAAGTCTTTGAATTGTCGGACCGCGTCACGGTTCTGCGCAACGGACGCCTTGTCGGCACGCAGGCGATTGCCTCGCTCGACCGCACCAGTCTGGTGCGGATGATGCTCGGCAAGGATCTCGCCTTCCATCATCCTGATGTCCTTGGCGAAGAGGGGGAAGTCGGCGAGACGCTGATGGAGTTCGAAGGTTTCGGGCTTTCGAACAGCGTGCAGCCCTTCGATCTGAAGATCCATCGCGGCGAAGTCGTCGGTGTCGCCGGGCTGCTTGGCTCCGGCCGTACCGAGATGGCGCGGCTGATGTTCGGCATCGATCAGGCCGATAGCGGATCGATCAAGATCGATGGTTCAAGCCGCCAGGTTCGCAATCCGCGTGAAGCGGTCGAACTCGGTTTCGGCTTCTGCCCGGAAGATCGCAAGATCGACGGCATCTTCGGTGATCTCTCCGTGCGAGAGAATATCGTCATTGCCATGCAGGCGCGGCTCGGCTGGTTCAAGGCGCTCAACCGCGACGAACAGCTGGAGATCGCCGGCAACTTCATTGAGGCGCTCGACATCCGCACGGCGTCTGCCGAGCTTCCGATCAAGCTGCTCTCCGGTGGCAACCAGCAGAAGGTGATCCTCGCCCGCTGGCTTGCGACCGATCCGCGTTTCCTCATCCTCGACGAGCCGACACGCGGCATCGATGTCGGCGCCCATGCCGAAATCGTGCGCATGATCAGCCGGTTGCGTGAAGACGGGCTGGCGCTTGTCGTCATCTCCTCCGAGCTCGACGAAATCGTCAGCTATTCCTCGCGTGTCGTCGTCATGCGCGATCGCAAGATGGTTGCCGAGCTGCATGGCGCCGACATCACCCCTGGCGTCATCGTCCAGACCATTGCCGCCCAGCCGGCGGAGGTCGAGGCATGAAAAGGTTTTCCATGTCCCGTATCGTTTCTCCGCAGCTTCTGGCGCTTGCCGGCGTGCTGTTCTTCAACTGGCTGGTCTTTCCCGGCTTCTTCAACATCACCTGGCAGGATGGCCGGCTGTTCGGCAGTCTGATCGATGTCATCAATCGCGGTGCACCTGTCGCGATCCTCGCAATCGGGATGACGGCGATCATCGCAACCAAGGGCGTGGACCTCTCCGTCGGTGCCGTGATGGCAGTCGCTGGGGCGGTTGCCGCGACCTGTGCGGTCGCCGGCCAGCCACTGATCGTGACGCTGGTCGCAGCGCTTGCGATCGGTATCCTCTGTGGTCTGTGGAATGGTATTCTGGTCGCCTATCTCGGCATTCAGCCCTTCGTTGCGACCCTGGTGCTCATGGTAGCAGGGCGAGGGGTGGCGCAGCTGATCACCGAAGGTTCGATCGTGACCTTCTCCGATCCCGCGCTCATCTTCGTTGGCACGGGCAATCTGTTTGGGCTGCCGATGCCGGCTGTCATCGCGATCGTGCTGATGATCACGGCGCATCTCTTCATGCGCCGCACGGCCATTGGTCTTTTCATCGAGGCGATCGGCATCAACCTCTCGGCCGCCAACTATACCGGTCTGCGCAGCAAGCTCGTGATCCTCTGCATCTATGCCTTTGGTGGCTTCTGCGCTGCGACCGCCGGCATCATTGCAGCTGCCGACATCCGCGGAGCGGACGCCAACAATGCCGGTCTCTGGCTCGAGCTCGACGCGATCCTTGCGGTCGTGATTGGTGGCACCTCTCTGCTCGGCGGACGCTTCTCGATCCCCATGTCGGTGCTCGGCGCCATCATCATCCAGGCGATGAACACGGGCGTGCTCGTCTCGGGCTTCCCGCCGGAATTCAACCTGATCGTCAAGGCCGGCATGATCATCATCATTCTGGTGCTGCAATCGGCCCGGATCGCCCAGGTGCTCGGTCGCAGGTTCGGACCACGCCAGATGCCGGCTGCGACATCGCCCCAGACCAAGACCCAAACTTCGGGACAGGCACGATGAATCCACGTTATCGCCCTCTCGCCGCGACCACCCTCATCTTCGTGATCGCCTATGCCGTCTGTATCTTTCAGTATCCGGGCATGTGGTCGACGCGCGTCTTCGGCAATTTCCTGACCGACAACGCCTTTCTCGGCATTGCTGCCGTCGGTGCGACGTTCGTGATCATTTCCGGTGGCATCGATCTCTCGGTCGGTGCGGTGATCGGCCTGACCGGCGTCATCACGGCCATCCTGATCTCCTGGGTCGGCATTCATCCCATGGCGGTCTTCGCGATCGTCCTAGTTTTGGCCGCTGTCTTCGGGGCGTCGATGGGGGCGGTCATCCACTTTCTGCAGGTGCCACCCTTCATCGTGACGCTTGCCGGCATGTTCCTAGCCCGCGGTATGGCCTCTGTGCTCAGCCAGGATTCGATCCCGATCGACCATGAATTCTATCGGACGATCTCTAGCCTCTACTACCGGCTGCCCGGGGGCGGGCGCCTGAGCTTCATCGGCCTGCTGATGCTCGGCACCTTCCTCGTCTTCGGCTTGATAGCTCACAAGACGCGCTTCGGCTCCTATGTCTATGCTATCGGCGGCAATGCCAATTCGGCATCTCTGATGGGAGTTCCGACCGGGCAAGTCACCATCGGCATCTATGCGCTCTCGTCTTTCCTCGGTGGGCTCGCGGGCATCGTCTATTCGCTCTATACCTCGGCCGGCTACCCGCTGGCGGCGGTCGGCATCGAACTTGACTCGATTGCAGCCGTGGTGATAGGCGGAACCCTGTTGACAGGCGGTTACGGTTTCATCTTCGGAACCCTGATCGGGGTCATGCTGCAGGGCCTTGTCCAGACTTACATCGTCTTCGATGGGACGCTCTCCAGCTGGTGGACTAAAATCGCCATCGGGTTCCTGCTGTTCATGTTCATCTTGCTTCAGAAGCTGGTGTTTACCGCGCAGACCGGGCGTACGCGCCTGAAGAAGGCCCCTGCATGAGCGAGCCGGGGAGCCTTCTTCGCTCCCTGTCCGGGCGGTCGACGGCGCGCAACTACCATTCGCATGTGATCAACGAGATCGGGGCCGGGGTCATCTCCGGCCGCTATGCGATTGGCACCACGCTGCCGAACGACGCGGAACTGATGGAAGAGTTCGAGGTGTCGCGCACGGTGTTGCGCGAGGCCTTGAAGACTTTGGAGGCCAAGGGGCTGCTCGAAGCCCGCCCGAAAGTTGGCACCAAGGTCGCCAAGAAAAGCCGCTGGAGCCTTTATGATCCGCAAGTGCTCGCCTGGCACCTGGAAGCCCCTGTTGATGCAGAGTTTCTGTCCGGGCTGCATGAGGTGCGCCGTTCGCTGGAGCCGCAAGCGGCGGCCGAGGTTGCGCGGCGCCGTACCGCTGACCAGATCCGCCTGATGCTCTACTGGATCCACCAGATGGAGACCTCGCTCGGTTCGCTGCAGAACTTCGCGCTTGCCGATTTCGAACTGCATCGCATCATCGCAGACGCCGCGCACAATCCGTTCGTGCGCGCCCTCTACGGGCTGATCGAACTGGCGCATGCCTTTGCCTACAAGACCCAGATCGATGAACCCGATCCCTGTGTGCTCGACAAAATCCTCGAGAGCCACAAGTTGCTGGTCAACCGCATCGAATATGGCGACGAGGCGGGGGCTCGCCAGGCTATGCTGGATACGATCGAGCAGGACAGGGCGATTGCGGCTGCCGTGAGGTAATGGCGGTTTGGCTCCCGGCGACGGGGCTTAGAGTGCCAGGGCGTCCTTAAGGGTCCGGGCTTCCGCGACCGACAGATCGAGATCCGCCTCGATATGATCGATGTGATGCAGCATCAGATGCGTCGCTTTTTTGACGTCACCCTTTTCCAGCGCATTCAGGATTTCGTCGTGTTCGTCATGGCCGCAGCTCGAAATGCCTGTCCGACCATAGAGCGCGATAACGAGCGATGAGCGGGCCACCAGTTCGTCCATGAATTTTTCCAGCACCTGGTTGCCGGCCACCTTGGCCAGCATCAGATGGAAATCACCCGACGCCTTTATCTCGGCGCGTCTTGCGTTCGCACCGCGTTCGTTGCGGTACCGCGCCTCTTCCTTCAGGTGTTCGCGCAGGGCGGCGATGTCGGATGGCGTGATGTGCTCCGCAGCTGCAGCAATGATGCCGGCCTCGATCAGGCGGCGCGAGGCGAAAACCTGGCGGGCTTCTTCCGTAGTCGGATTGGAGACGAAGGCGCCGCGGTTGCGTTCCGTCTTCACCAGCCCTTCGAAAGCCAGCATCTGCAGCGCGTCGCGCACCACCGTGCGGCTGACATCGAACAGCGTGCCCACTTCAGCTTCGGAGAGCTTGGTGCCTGGGGCAAGTCGGCGGTCGACGATCGCATCGCGCAGGGCATCGCGGATCGCGCGGGCGCGATCTTCGAGGTTGGGGTCGAGTTGCCTGCGGAGCGAGCTCTTTGCGTTCATTGATCCATCCGGTGTTCGTCTCTGTTGTAACTCGCCATGCGCGATTGGGGAAGATCGTCAGAGAACCAAATGCCGCCGATATTGCATACAATCTGACCTGGCTTATGGCGACAATCGATTAATTACTGTGCATGCAGTCTTTCGATGTGCTTAATCCTTTTGCGGTGCAGCAAAGCGGCTCATGGTAATCAAGCACTTAGCGACATGGTCACAAATTGGCACGGCATATGCATCGTCGTAAGCGACACCAAGGAGCTGCCATGACGAAAGCCGCCGACATCGAACTTGCCGCCGTTACCAAGACTTACGGGACGTCGACCGCAGTTCATGCCATCAGCCTGAAGATCCCGGCTGGCACCTATTGCTGCCTGCTCGGACCGTCCGGTTGCGGCAAAACCTCCACTCTCCGGATGGTGGCGGGGCATGAGAGCGTGTCGTCCGGCGATGTCGTCTTCGGCAATACCAACGTGACGACCCTGCCGCCGGCACAGCGCGGCACAGCCATGATGTTTCAGTCCTATGCTCTCTTCCCGCATCTCGATCTTGTCGACAATGTTGCCTTCAGCCTGAAGATGAAGGGCGTCGACAAGGAGACGCGTCGGCGCGAGGCGCTGGAGATGCTCAAGCTGATGCAGCTTGAGCCCTATGCCAGCCGCCGTCCGGCCCAGCTGTCCGGCGGACAGCAGCAGCGCGTGGCGCTGGCGCGCGCACTGATCACCAAGCCCGAGGCGCTTCTGCTCGACGAACCGCTCTCGGCGCTCGACCCGTTTCTGAAGATCCGCATGCGCGCCGAGCTGAAGAAACTGCAGACTTCGCTCGGCATCACCTTCGTGCATGTGACCCACAGCCAGGAAGAGGCGATGGCGCTCGCCGATCTCATCGTTGTCATGAACGAGGGACGCATCGAGCAGGCGGCGACGCCGCGGTCCGTTTTCGAGCGCCCGGCGACAGCCTTCGTCGCCCGCTTCATGGGGGATCACAATGTGCTCTCCGGTCGCATTGTCGAGCGCACGGCCGATGGCCTGTTTATCGAGGTTGTCGGTGGCGGCCGCTTCTTCGCGCTCGGTACGGCACCTGTCGAGGATGAAACAGCCGATATCGCCATCCGCACGGACCATGTGCGCATTGGCGCCATGCCGGCCGACGGCCTCGGCTTCGACGGCATCGTCTCGAATGTCGAATATCTCGGCGCAAAGGTGAAGCTGACCGTCACCACCGCCTTTACCGACGAATTCACCGCCGTCCTTACGGACGCGGCCTTCTTTGCCTCCCCGGTCCGCGTCGGGGAAGGCGTCACCCTGTCATGGGATCAGCCGGATTCGATCGTCCTCGGACGCATCGTGAAGTGAAACCAAACCAATAAAACCAGGAGAACAGCGCAATGTCAGACAGCAGCAAGACAAAGAAGGGCGTATCCCGCCGCACATTCCTGAAGACCGCATCGGCCGCTGCCGGCCTCGCCGCCGGTTCGGGCGCGATCACCGGCTTCCCGACGATCTGGGCGCAGAACCCGATCACGCTTCGCCAGTTCGGCACGGGCGTATCGAACATCAATGCGATTGCCGAGAAGTGCAAGGCCGACCTCGGCATCACGCTGGAGATGACCGCGACGGATTCGGACGCCGCAGCCCAGCGTGCCGTGACCCAGCCGATGTCCTACGATATCGCTGACATCGAATACTGGATCCTGAAGAAGGTCTATCCGACCGGCGTCATCCAGCCGATGGAGACGTCCAAGCTGAAGTTCTACGACAAGGTCGTTCCGCTGTTCAAAACCGGCAAGCTTTTGCCCGACAGCGTGATTGCGCAGGGGACTGCGCCACACACGGTTGGTTATGTCGAAAGCAAGGATGCCAAGACCTTCGCCTCCGGTGAGACCGAACTCTTCACGATGATGCCGACCATCTACAATGCCGATACGCTTGGCATTCGTCCCGACCTCGTCGGTCGCGAGATCTCGTCCTGGGCCGACATCATGGATCCGGCCTTCAAGGGCAAGACCTCGATCCTCAATATCCCGTCGATCGGCATCATGGATGCGGCGATGATCTGCGAAGCCATGGGCATCATCAAATATGCCGACAAGGGCAACATGACGAAGGCCGAGATCGACACGACGATCGACTTCCTCATCAAGGCCAAGCAGGACGGCCAGTTCCGCGCCTTCTGGAAGTCGTTCGACGAGTCGGTCAACCTGATGGCCTCCGGCGAAGTCGTCATTCAGTCGATGTGGTCGCCGGCTGTTGCTGCCGTCCGCTCCAAGGGCATTGCCTGCAAATATCAGCCGCTCAAGGAAGGCTATCGCTCGTGGGGTGGTGGTCTCGGTCTTGCCGCACACCTCACTGGCGCGCAACTCGATGCGGCCTATGAATACATCAACTGGTACACATCCGGCTGGGTGGGCGGCTATCTCAACCGCCAAGGCTACTACTCCGCCTGCATGGAAACCGCGAAGGAATTCATGTCCGCCGACGAATGGGGCTACTGGATCGAAGGCAAGGCCGCGACCGGCGACATCATGTCTCCGGAAGGTGCAGTGATGGAAAAGGCCGGTGCGGTTCGCGACGGCGGCTCCTTCGAAGAGCGCATGGGCAAGGTCGCCTGCTGGAACTCCGTCATGGACGAAGACCGCTACATGGTCCGCCGCTGGAACGAGTTCATCGCGGCTTGATGCCTTACCCTCCCTTGAGGGGGAGGGTCGGAGCGAAGCTCCGGGGTGGGGTGAAAGTCTGCAATGGATCACCCCCACCCGCGGCTTCGCCGCGACCTCCCCCTCAAGGGGAGGTGGGCCACAAGTGCCTTCTCCCCGCCTGCGGGGAGAAGGTGGCG
>CALSAF010000142.1:0-12659 GCA_943372805.1 Rhizobium sp. Q54 | reverse complement strand
GGCGGATCTCCGACAAGGATGCGGGCATGGCTCAGTCTCCGAGAAGTTGCCGGTCGTCCCCGCCATCGCGGTGTTCGACCAGCTGTTGCTTGATATGACGCAGCGTCACCTGCGACTGCTTGCGATTGCGATAGGCAACGAGGCTCGCGATCACGTCGACGACGGCGAGATAGGCAAAACGCGTCGAGGTCGGCCGGAAGATGTTCTCGCCCTCCGGCAGGTCGATGCCGACGACAAGTTCGGAGGCCTCCGCCACCGGGCTATGACTCTGGGTCAGCGCGATCGTGGTGATGCCGTTCTCGCGGGCGAGCTTGAAACATTTGACCAGCTCGGCATTGCGCCCCGAAAACGACGAGCCGATCAGTACGTCATTCGAGCGCGCTGCGGCCGTCAGCATCAGCTGCATGTTGTGATCGGCAGACGCCGTCACCCGCGACCCGAGACGAAACAGCCGGTTCTGGATCTCGCCCGCGATCATCGAGGAATTGCCGCCCGAGCCGAAGGCATAGACCATCTCCGCCCGCGCCAGCCTGTCAGCGATCTTGTCCAGGACGGCGGGATCGAGCGCCCGGTGCACCATGAACATGGCATTCTGCGCCTTGGTGATGACATCGGTCGCGACGTCGGCAGGCTCGGTGCTCTGGGCCTCGGGGTTGAGATAACGAACCCCGACATAAGCCGTGCGGGCGAGATTGACCTTGAAGTCGGCAAAGCTGTTGCAGCCGAGACGGCGGCAGAAGCGCGTCACCGTCGGCGGCGAGACCTCCGCCTTCTCGGCCAGTTCGATGATCGAGGCATTGACCGCGAAGTCGAAGGAGTTGAGCAGGATATCCGCGATGCGTTGCTCGGAGGCCGAAAACTGCCCTGCCTCTTCCTGAATGCGCGCGAAGATATCCAATGCCCTGCCCTCTCTGTTATTTCGAAGGCTTGAAGGCTACGCAGTCGATCTCGACCTTGCAATCGACCATCATCGAGGCCTGAACGCAGGCCCGCGCCGGCGGGTGCTCGCCGAAATACTGCTGGTAGATCTTGTTGAAGGTCCAGAAGTCGCGGGGGTCATCGAGCCACACGCCACAGCGCACCACATGCTCCAGCCCATAGCCGGCCTCGTCCAGAATGGCGATGACATTGGCGATCGTCTTGTGGGTCTGTTCGATGATGCCACCGGGGATGATCTCCCCGTCTTCCATCGCCACCTGGCCGGAAACATAGAGCCAGCCATCGGCCTCGACAGCGCGGGCAAACGGCAACCGCTGGCCACCCGCACCCGCCTTCTCGGCCCCGTAACGCTTGATCGTCATGGACACCTCTCATGCAAATTATTTTCTTCGATCGTTGACAAGCGACCACAAAAAACGGATTTTGACCAGACAAAATCGACATTCATGAAAAGAATTTAAAAGCGGGGAAGAAATGCGCGACCCATTCCACAATCCGTTTCCGGCAACGGACGCAGCCCGCCATGCCATCTGGGAGATGCTCGTCCCCCGCGACATCGATGCCTTCCTGGCCGCCGACTGGAGCATGATCGCCCATGACTTCGTCGAGGACGGCTTCATCGGCATCAGCGGCAATCGCGAGGACAATCCGGACAAGTGGACGCTGGCCTTCCCCAATCTGCCCGCCTATCGCGACGAGTGGCTGACGCAGGCCAAGGACTTCGCCGCCCAGACATATGGCGAAGATCCGCGCACCGCGATCTTCACGACGACGACGCTGGAAGAGATCGAGATTTCAGGCGAGACCGCGCTCGTACGCAAAAAGTTCGATGGCGGCATCAAGAAGGCGGATGGCACACTCGACGTCATGCGCTGGCAGACGCTCTATTATTGCCGCCTGCATGAAGGCCGCTGGAAAATCTCCGGCTTTACCGGTTATCTGCCCAATCCGATGGGCAAGCGCTGAAGCGCCCTCAAACCCTCAAGACCCCGGAGGTCAGCCTTTGCGCATCTTCACCGCCGCGCTTGCAACGGAAACGAACACCTTCTCCCCGATCTGCATCGACCGGCGCGCCTTTGAGGATTCGCTCTATGCACCTCCGGGACAACACCCCGCGACACCCACGCTCTGCACCGCACCGATCACGGTCGGTCGCAAGGTCTGCTCTGACAAGGGCTGGACGCTGATCGAAGGCACCGCGACCTGGGCGGACCCGGCGGGCCTCGTCAACCGGCAGACCTATGAGAGCCTGCGCGACGAGATCATCGCTCAGCTAAAGGCAGCCATGCCTGTCGATGCCGTCGTCCTCGGCCTGCACGGCGCCATGGTCGCCGACGGCTATCTCGACCCGGAAGGCGATCTCTTGACCCGCATCCGCGAGATCATCGGCCCGGACATTCTTCTCTGCGCCGAACTCGATCCGCACAGCCACCTGACGGCAAAACGTGTTGGAGCCGCCGATTTCTTCGTCGTCTTCAAGGAATTCCCGCACACCGATTTCGTCGATCGCGCCGAAGATCTCTGGCGCATCGCGGTCGACACGCTGGAAGGCCGGGTCAGGCCTGTGATGTCGGTCTTCGACTGCCGCATGATCGATGTCTTCCCGACCTCGCGGGAACCGATGCGCAGCTTTGTTGACAGGCTTATGGCCATCGAGAAGGCGGATTCGGAGGTTCTGTCCCTCTCCGTCATCCATGGCTTCATGGCCGGTGATGTGCCGGAGATGGGCACCAAGACAATCGCGGTGACCAATGGCAATGCTGACAAGGGCGCTATGCTCGCCCGTGACCTTGGCCTTGAGCTCTTCGCCAAGCGCGGCACCTTCATGATGCCGCAGATCGACGAGAAGGCGGCGCTCGACCAGGCGCTCGCCTGCCCCAAAGGCCCCGTCGTCATCGCCGACATGTGGGACAATCCGGGCGGCGGCACGGCCGGCGATGCGACCGTGATCCTGGCGGAAATGCTGGCGCGCGGCGTGAGCAACGCTGCCGTCGGCATGATCTGGGATCCGATTGCGGTGCAGATCTGCATGGCAGCCGGCGAAGGCGCGGAAATCCCCTTGCGGTTCGGCGCAAAATCAGCCCCCGGTACCGGCCATCCGATCGACGGCCTGGTGAAGGTGGTCAAGGTGGTGCCGAGTGCAGAGATGCGGTTCGGCGACAGCATCGCCCCCTTCGGCGATGCCGCCCATATTCAACTCCAAGGCATCGACATCATCCTGAGCTCGGTCCGCGTCCAGAGCTACGATCCGTCGCTCTTCACCGCACTCGGCATCGACCCGACGAGCAAGCATCTCCTGGTGATCAAATCGACCAACCACTTCTATGCGGCCTTCTCGCAGATCGCCTCGGAAATCCTCTACTGCGCCGCAGGCAAGCCCTATCCCAACAATCCGGCGAAGACCGCCTATCGCCATGTGCGCCGCGACATCTGGCCGATCATGGCCAACCCACATGACACGCCCGAAGGCAGCGAGGCCGCATGATGGAACTCCCCCGCCCCAAGCCCGGCCAGCCGATATCAGAACTCTCGACACCGCTGCCGCTGATCGACGAAGACAAGCTCGCCGCAAATATCGCCCGTGTGCAGGCCTATATGGACAGCCACGGCCTCGCCTTCCGTCCGCACATCAAGACGCACAAGATCCCCACCATCGCGAGCCAGCAGGTCAAGGCCGGCGCGAAGGGCATCAACTGCCAGAAGATCACCGAGGCCGAAATCTTTGCCACTGCCGGCTTCGAGGACCTCTTGATCACCTTCAACATCCTGGGTGCGGAGAAGCTGGAGCGGCTCGCGGCGCTGAACGGCCGGATCTCCGGCCTGAAGGTCGTGGCAGACAGCGAAATGACGGTGCACGGCCTCTCTTCGGCCTTCTCTCAGACCCGACCGCTCACCGTCCTCGTTGAATGCGACACGGGCGGCGGACGCTGCGGCGTTCAGAGCCCGGAGGCGGCCATTGCGCTTGCCGAGGCAATCGTGGCCGTCCCCGGCCTCACCTTCGGCGGTATCCTGACCTATCCCAAGGCAGACACCGAGGAGGCCGTCGAGGCCTTCTTCGCCGCGACACTCGCCGGCCTCGCGGCCCGTGGCATCCCCTGTCCCATCGTCTCCAATGGCGGCACACCCAGCCTCTTCTCCGCGCACAAGGTGACATCGGCGACCGAGCATCGCGCCGGCACTTATGTCTACAACGACCGCGCCATGGCCCGTTCGGGGCACTGCAGTCTCGACGACTGCGCCATGCACATTCTGGCGACCGTCGTTTCTCGCCCGACCGATAACCGCGCCATTCTCGACGCAGGCTCCAAGGCCCTCACCTCGGATCTTCTCGGCTTCTCCGACTACGGCATGATCGTCGAGTACCCGGATGCGGTCATCACAGGTCTTTCCGAGGAGCACGGCACGGTCGACCTGTCCAAGGTTCAGGGGCGACGTCCCGAGATCGGCGAAAAGGTCAGGATCATCCCGAACCACACCTGCGTCGTCTCAAACCTCTTCGACATCATGACCTTCCACCGCGACGGGATCGTCACCCGCGTGGAAGAGGTCGCAGCCCGCGGTTTGGTCTGGTAGCGGCTTGCGCCTCGCTGTCTTGGACGTCTAGGCTCAGCGCGGGAGGACGATCATGGGCGTGAAGACCACAAACTCGGAGATAGGCCGGCTACGCGGCGGCTGCATGTGCGGCGCCGTAACCTACGAGGTTACGGATCGCTTCCTCTACGCGATCAACTGCCACTGCTCGAAGTGCCGTCGTACCACCGGATCGGCCTTCAAGCCGATCGCCGGTGTCTCGGTCGAGGACTTTACCCTCACGGCAGGCGCAGAGGCCATGTTCCGCCATGGAGACCCCGAAGGCATCCATGACATGCACTGCCGCACCTGTGGCTCCCTCGTCTATTCCTGGATTGCCGAAAACGGCAGCGTGAAGGTCCATGTGCCCATGGGAACGCTCATCGACCCGCCCTCAATGAAACCCTCCATGCACATCTTCGTCGGCTCCAAGGCGCCCTGGTACGAGATCCTCGACGACCTCCCGCAATTCGACGGCTTTCCGGACTGACCGAGATCAGCAAGTCCCCAAACGAAAAAAGGTCCGCCCGAAGGCGGAGCAGGGGATTGGCCTTTGGCATGGCCGGGAGGAGCTTTACTCGGCAGCCGTGACCGACGCCGGAAGGTCAAGCGTGCGCCAGTCAATGCGGCGTTCCAGCGCCTGTCCATTGGCGTCGAAGAGGTGGCAGTCGGCGGCCATGATGCCCGTCACCATGGGTTGTTCGGCACGCACCGGGGCAGAGCCAGGCAGGAGCGAGCAATAGGGCTCGCCGTTTGGCAGGGATGCATAGGCGATGGTGTTGATGCCTAGACGCTCGATGACGGCAGGCGTGACCATGATGTTGATGTCACCCTCGCCGAGGCGCGTGTGTTCCGGCCGGATGCCAAGCGTCAGCGGCTGGCCAACGAGATCAGCCCGGGCATCCACCGGAATCAGCGCTGTCTGGCCTTCATAGGAAATCGTCACGCCGATCGCATCGACGCCGACGCAGGTAACCGGCACGAAGTTCATCTTGGGATTGCCGATGAAGCCCGCGACGAAGGTGTTCTGCGGCTTGTGATAGAGCTCGAGCGGCGCGCCCACCTGGGCGATATGGCCGGCATTCAGCACCACGATGCGGTCGGCCATGGTCATGGCCTCGATCTGGTCATGGGTGACGTAGATCATCGTCGCTTCGAGGTCGCGATGCAGCTTGGTCAGCTCGATACGCATGTCAGCGCGCAGCGCTGCGTCGAGGTTGGACAGCGGCTCGTCGAACAGGAAGATCTTCGGTTCGCGCACGATGGCGCGACCGATCGCGACACGCTGGCGCTGGCCGCCGGACAGTTGGCCGGGACGCTGCTGCAGGCGCTGGTCGAGCTGCAGGATCTTGGAAACCGCGCCCACCTTTTCGCGGATCGTCTCCTCGGGGAGCTTCTCGACACGCAGCGGAAAAGCGATGTTCTCGAAGACCGACATATGCGGATAAAGCGCGTAGGACTGGAAGACCATGGCAATGCCGCGCTCGACCGGCGGGCGGTCGTTGACGCGCTCGCCGTCGATCACGATGTCACCGTCGGTCGTGTCATCAAGGCCTGCGATCATGCGCAGCAGCGTGGACTTGCCGCAGCCCGAGGGACCGACGAAAACGACGAACTCGCCGTCCTTCACCTCGAGATCGACACCCTTGATGACCTCGAAATGTCCGTACGACTTGCGCACCTTTTTCAGAAATAGCTGACCCACGACCCTCAGTCTCCATTGCCGGTGCTGGAGCGACCGACCAAACCCGCTTGATGAAATCCGCAGGCCGAAACCGACCCGCGGAGCCTCGGTTTCCCGAGATTACTTGTACTGCTCGAGTTCGCCGGCAGCCTTCTTCAGGGCAGCTTCCGGCTCAGCCTTGCCGGTCACAACCGACTGGACCATCTCGATCATGACGTTCTGGAAGCCCTTGTAGTCGGTGAAGAGGGGCTCCGGACCACCATAGGCGATGCCGTCGATGAACGGCTTCCAGAAGGGCTCGTTGGCGACGAACTGGTCGACCACGGCGCCCGGACGAAGCGGGGTAAGGCCGGCGCCTCCCTGCAGCTCGTATTCATGCTGGATGTCGGTCGAGGTGATGTACTTGGCGAATTCGGTCGCCTTTTCCTCGACGCCCGAGCCCTTGAAGATGGCAAGGCTGTCGGTGATCAGCAGCGTGCCTTCACCCTTGGCAGCCGGGCCGAGCGGCAGCGGAGCAACGCCCCAGTTGATCTTGGTGTCCTTGAGGCGATAGGCGGCGCCGGAGCCGGCCTGGATCATGCCGACCTTGCCATCGAGAAAGATGGCGCGGATTTCGTTCTGCTCGTAGGCGGTCGCACCTTCAACGGAATAAGGCGTGATGTCCTTGTAGGCCTGCAGGGCGGCCAGAACTTCCGGGCTGTCGATGACGATCTTGTCGCCGTCGATGACCTTGCCGTTGTTGGTGTAAACCCAGTGCATGAACTGGTGCATGGTGTTATCGAAGGTCTTGGCAGGCAGACCGTAACCGGCGGTACCGGTCTTTTCCTTGATCTGCTTGGCGAAGGCGATCTCTTCAGCCCAGGTCTTCGGCGGGGTTTCCGGGTCGAGGCCTGCAGCCTTGAAGAGGTCCTTGTTCCAGTAGAGCGCCTTGGTCGAGAAGGCGACCGGAACGCCCCACTGGGTGCCCTCGAAGGTCACGGTGTCGACGATATTCGGATAGTAGGAAGCCTTCTCCTCGTCCGTCATCGGCACTTCGACGATCAGGTCGTTCTGGGCGAATTCCTTCAGCGTGCGCGAGCCGACATAGGCCATGGCAACCGGCGTGCCGGCGACGGCGAGCGTCGTTGCCTTGTCCTGGCACTGTTCCCAGCCGACGACTTCGGGCTTCACCTTCCAGCCGGCATTCTTGCCTTCCCATTCGGCAATGTACTTCTCGTGGATCGGGTCGATCTTGTCGCCGCAATAGATCCAGCTGATCTCCTGGTCAGCCGCCAGCGTGGTGAGCGCCGAGCTTGCGAGCAGGGCGAATGAGCCTGCGAGCATGGTCAGTTTTCTTGTCATCGGTAGTTCCCCTTTGTTGACAGGTTGAAAGCGTCCGGTTGGCCCGAATTTTGGTTGGCAGCCTCTATTTCACCGCGCCGGCGGTCAGCCCGCTGACGAGGTAGCGCTGCAGGAAGAAGATCACGATCATCGCCGGCGTAATCCCGACAAAGCTTGCCGCCATCAGCTCGTTCCAGATGACCTCCTGGCGGCCGAAATAGGCAAACAGCCCGATCGGCAGCGGCATGTATTCGGTCTTGGAATTGAAGGTGAGGGCGAAGATGAACTGCTGGGCATAGGCGCCGATGAAGGTCGTGATGGCGACCACGGCGATGCCAGGCGTGGCAAGCGGCAGGATGACACGGCGGAAGGTGTAGAAGTAGCCGGCACCATCGACATAGGCCGCCTCTTCCAGTTCGCGCGGGATGCGCATCATGTAGGTGCGCAAGAGCCAGATGGCCGACGGGATGAGGAAGGCGACACCCGGCACGATCATCGCAAAATAGGTGTTCAACACGCCCATCGACCGCATCAGCCGGAAGAGCGGGATGAGCAGCACGGCGCCGGAGAACATGTTGACCGCGAGGAAGGCGGCCAGCAGCTGGCCCCGTCCGCGAAACTCGAAGCGGGCAAAGGCATAGGATGCCGGCACCACGAGCAGCAGGACGACGAGTGTCGCGATGGTCGAGATCAGGAACGAGTTGAAGATGTAGCGCGCAAAGCCCGGAACGCTGTCCCACATGGTGATGTAGGCGGCAAAAGACCCATTCTCCGGCCAGAAGCGATAGGGCGAGGAAAAGAGCTGGCTGAGCGGTTTCAGCGACACCAGGAAGCCCTCGACGAAGGGTGCGAGAACGAAGGTCAGGAAGACCGCGATTCCGGCATAGATGCCGACCAACTCATACCATTTGTAGCGGTTGATCAGGGCTGTCTTGTCGTAGCTCATCGGGCAGGCTCCTGCGAGAGGCGGCTGGTCACGCGGAAATAGGCAACACAGAAGATCGAGAGGAAGATGCAGATGAGCACCGCACGGGCAGCGCCCTCGCCGTATTTCTTCGAGCCGATCGCCGTGTGATAGGTGTCGATGATCATCGTGGTGGTCTCGCCGCTCGGACCACCGCGCGTGAGGATCCAGATGATGTCGAAGGAGTTGAAGGTCGCGATCAGTGACAGCATCGACATGGTGATCATGGCAGGCAGGATCAGCGGCAGGGTGATGCGGCGGAAGCGGTAGAAGCGACCGGCGCCATCCGTCCAGGCGGCCTCATAGAGATCCTGCGGGATCGCCTGCATGGCAGCCAGCATGTAGAGCGTTACCATCGGAACGCCGATCCACACGTCGGTAAAGATCGTCGCCCAGAAGGCGGTCGAACCATAGGCCAGGAAGGCAACGGGGCCATCGACCACGCCCATGCGCTGCAGGACGCCCGAGATCATCCCGAACTGGCCGTTATACATCCAGCCCCACATGAAGATGCCAATCGCCATCGGCACGATCCATGGCGGCATGGTCAGCACGCGAAACAGCGTGCGGCCAGGGACCGCGGCGTTCAGCATGGCTGCGCCAAAGGTACCGATGATCATCTTGATGGAGACGGAGAAGAAGGTCCACACGAAGGTCCGGACGATGACTTCGCCGAAGGTGTCGTTGAAGATCTTCTCGTAGTTCGCCCAGCCGACCCAGTTCGTCGTCTTCTTGAGCGACGCATCGGTGAAGGACAGGATGAAGGTGTCGACCAGCGGATAGGCGACGATGACGGCGATATAGAGAAGGGCCGGCGCGATCAGCAGCCAGGCAAACAGGATAGCGCTTCGGCGAGCTTGCATCCGACCGCTCCCTTCAAGCCGACCGGGCGCTGGCGGGCGCACCGGCACTGCCATGCAGGCAGGCGTCGAACTTTTCCCAGACCGGCTTCAGATCGACAACCTTGCGGGCAAGCCGCGCCTCGTCCATGGCGAGCGCCAGGATGCCGGCCTCCAGTGCATCGATGGCCGAGACCGGTTGCTTGGCACCCGTCTGCACGAAGGCGATCACGTCTTCGGCCATCTGCTCGTCGGCGCCGTAATGCTGCGACAGAGAGGACGGGGCCTTGTATGTGTTTGCAATGACCTTCTCATTGGTGCGGGCGTCATGCACATCCATGAAGCCGCGCACGAAGTCGCCCTCCGCCATGCCCTTGGAGCCGATCACGCAGAAACGGCGAAACTCGTCCGGGACATTGAGATTGGTATGGAAGGTCATCGACACGCCGTTCTCGTATTCGACGATCGCGGTCTGGTAGTCGATGATATCGCCATCGCTGTCGAACACCTTGTCGGAGCCCTGCCAGCCGCTCGGCTTGCGGTGATAGACGTTGAGATCGTTGGCGCCTGAAGCTTCCGGCGCATTCTCAGGCACGAAGCTTTTGCGACCACCGAAGCTCGCGACGAACCGCGGACGTGCACCGACCACGCCGTTGTAGAGGTCCAGGTCGTGGCAGCACTTTTCCAGCATGAAGCCACCGGCATAACGGCCATAACGGCGCCAGTCGCGCATGAAAAAGGCGCCGTGATAGGGCTGGATATGCTCGGACGCTTCGATAGAGACGACGTTGCCGAGCCGCCCCTCTTCCTGCGCCTTGCGCAGATCGCGATAGAGCGGGGAGTAACGCAGCACCAGGCCGACCAGCAGGCGGTCATGGCCGTAAGTATTGAGAAGAGAGGCCAATGCATAGCTCTCCTCAATGCTGGTGACGATCGGCTTTTCGGTGAAAACGGTCAGCCCCGCCTCAAGACCGATGCGGATATGATCGAGATGCAGATGATTGGGCGACCCGATCATCAGAAGGTCGAAAGTCTCGGATGCAATCAGGGCTTCGGGCGTTTCATAGGCCTTGCCAGGCGAAATGCCATGCTCATTGAGCGTCGCCATGCCGGCCGGAGCCGGATCGACGTAGCCGACGATCTCGAAACTCGGGTCGATCTCCTTGAACACCCGACCCAGATACCCAAGACGGAATCCGAGCCCGATAATGGCGACCTTCATGATGCATTCCCCTGCTTTCGTAATTATTTTTCGCAGACTGCGTCAAATTTCCGATATCGTCAACACGGAAAGCGAAATTGCCCGCGTTGATGAAAATCGTTTTCACGACTCGTCCGCAAGATTGGAATATGAGCGCCCCACCCATCAAACCCAGAACCACCAGTCTCGACACAAGCCTTGGCGACCGGGATGTGAATTGGGTTTCTTTCCAATCGTTAACTTAAGATACCAAAACTAGTCCAATCGTAAAGCTGGTTACGTCCAAATTGGGCAAGAAACGCTCAAAATCCTGTTTTCACGATGAAATTTCTTAATCTGCACAGGATCAGAAGCCACCACATCAAAACCATTTGCGAAATAGGTTTCTGGTTGGTATTGTTTTCGCAAAGACCACCGAGGGGACGATCCATGCGGAGAGAGAGAACGGAAAGCGCCACCGCTGTCCGCTTGCGATGCGCCCGACGCTGGGGCAGAGGAAGCGCATGAGCACATCTCTTCCCCTCGAACAGCTGCAGTCCGTCCGCGGCGGACCGCTTTACGTCAAACTCCGCAAGATGATCGAGGATGCCGTGGCGTCCGGGCGCCTCAAGCATGGCGAGGCATTGCCCGCTGAGCGCGACATCGCCGATGCGGCCGACATCAGCCGGGTCACCGTGCGCAAGGCGATCGACGAACTGGTCGCCGAAGGTCTTCTCGTCCGTCGGCGTGGATCTGGCACCTTCGTTGTAAAACCTGTCCAGCGCATGCAGCAGCCGCTGAGCCAGCTCACCTCCTTCACCGAGGACATGCGCCGGCGCGGCATGGTAGCCGGCTCCCGCTGGCTGGGCCGCGGCCTGTTTTATCCGACCGCGGAAGAAACCATGATGCTCGGCCTCGTCGGCGGTGCACGCGTGGCCCGCATCGACCGCTTGAGAACTGCCAACGACATGCCGATCGCGCTGGAACGCACCAGCCTGCCGGATGACCTGCTGCCGGATCCGGATAAGATAGAGGACTCCCTCTACCTCTGCCTGCTCGATGCCGGCATCCGTCCCGTCCGCGCCAACCAGCGCATCTCGGCCGTGCTGTTGAAGGACGAGGAAACCAAGCTGCTCGGCGTGCCCCCCGGCTCTGCGGCCCTCTCGGTGCAGCGCATTGCCTATCTCGAAACCGGCCGCGTGATGGAAATGTCGCGCGCGCTCTATCGCAGCGACGCCTATGATCTGGTTGCCGAACTCGGCATTGGGTCGCCCATGAAGCCTCAAGACTGAAAGCGCGTGACATGACCACCAAGATGCGTGAGGAGATCGACGAGATCCCCGCAGCCGCCGCCCGATTGCTGGAAAGCTCCAGGACCTTGATATCAGACGCGGCGAACGCCCTGCGCGAGAAGGATCCAGGCCTTGTCGTCACAATCGCCCGTGGCTCGTCCGACCATGCGGCCCATTTCCTGAAATATGCGATCGAGCTGCAGATGGGCCTGCCGGTCGCGTCGCTCGGCCCCTCGCTCGCCTCGATCTACGAGACTCCGATGAAGCTCGGCAAGGCCGCAGCCTTTGCCGTGTCACAGTCGGGTGCCAGCCCAGATATCGTCGCGATGGCCCGAGGCGCCCGCGCTGGCGGCGCGACGACGATCAGCCTCGTCAACACACTGCCCTCGCCGCTCGCCGATGCCGCAACCTTCGCCATAGACATCAAGGCGGGTCCCGAAATCGCGGTTGCCGCCACCAAGTCCTTCGTCAATTCGATCGTGGCAGGCCTTGCCATCCTTGCAAGCTGGAGCAGTGACGAGGCGTTGACCCGCGCCGTCGACGCCCTTCCCGAGCACTTCGACAAG
The DNA here is from genome assembly GCA_943372805.1 of Rhizobium sp. Q54. Classification (GTDB taxonomy): domain Bacteria; phylum Pseudomonadota; class Alphaproteobacteria; order Rhizobiales; family Rhizobiaceae; genus Allorhizobium. Next base: position 305 of record CALSAF010000142.1, on the reverse strand, counting down.
GCGCTCGCCCTCGAATGGAGCGCCTTGCTTGAACCGCTGAAGTCGGCAGAGTCTCTCTACATGCTGGGTCGTGGCCCAGCACTCGCCATTGCCGCCGAAGCCGCGCTCAAATGCAAGGAGACCTGCGAACTGCATGCGGAGGCCTATTCCTCCGCCGAGGTCCTGCATGGTCCTGTCTCGATCGTCGGCCGTGACTTCCCCGTCGTCGCCTTTGCCGCCCGCGACAAGGCGGAAGCCTCGATCGCCGGCACCGTCTCGAAGCTCGCGGCAAGCAACGCCACCTGCTTCATCACATCGGATCAGGC
>CALSAF010000141.1:0-12690 GCA_943372805.1 Rhizobium sp. Q54 | reverse complement strand
CGCAGCGCGATCGAGGCGGTCGCAGAAGTCGGCAATCCAACCATCGTCGCGACGCTGACGGTTGTCGCCGCACTGCTGCCGATGCTCTTCGTGTCCGGCATGATGGGCCCCTATATGAGCCCAATCCCGGCCAATGCCTCGGCCGCGATGATCTTCTCCTTCTTCGTCGCCGTCATGGTCACGCCCTGGCTGATGCTGAAGGTCGCCGGCAATGCGCCTGTTCATGCCCATGGCGATCACGAGACCGGCGGTGCGCTGGGGCGTATGTATGCAGCGACTGCGCGTCCGATCCTGGCCACCAAGACCAGAAGCTGGATCTTCCTGGGCCTGGTCGGCCTGCTGACCCTCGGCTCGCTCAGCCTGTTCTACACCAAGCACGTGACGGTGAAGCTCCTGCCCTTCGACAACAAGTCGGAGCTGCAGGTGACGATCGATCTTCCCGAAGGCTCGTCGGTCGAGGCGACCGACGCGCTGGCCCAATCCATCGGCCGTACGGTACTCCAAATGCCGGAGGTGCTCTCGGTGCAGACCCATGCCGGCACGGCAGCCCCCTTCAACTTCAACGGGCTGGTGCGGCACTCCTATATGCGGGCATCCTCCAATCTGGGCGACGTCGCGGTCAACCTCACGCCGAAAGCCGAACGCGACCGGACGAGCCACGATATCGCGCTCGACATCCGCCAGCGCATCGCATCTCTGCCGATGCCGGAAGGCACAAGCCTCAAGGTTGTCGAGCCCCCACCGGGTCCCCCGGTCATGGCAACCCTGCTCGCAGAAATCTATGGCCCGACACCTGAGATCCGCCGCGCTGTCGCCGCCAAGGTGGAAAACGCCTTCCGCTCCGTGCCCTTCATCGTCGACGTCGACAATTCCTATGGCCTTGAAGCCCCGCGCAAGCGTCTGGTGATCTCGACCGACGATGCAGAATTCTACCGCGTCGAGGAAGGCGACGTCTTCGACACCATCGCGATCCTGTCGAACGGCAAGACCATCGGCTATTCACATCGCGGCGAAGGTCGTCCGCCGATCCCGATCCGGCTGGAGCGGGCCAAGGGCGAAAAAGTCATCGACGAGCGCTTCCTCTCCACCCCGATGCCGGCGAATGTCCTGCCGGGCGACAAGGGCGTGGTTGAACTTGGCGACGTCGTGCGCGTCGTCGACGAGAAGACCACGCTGCCGATCTTCCGCCACAACGGCATCAGCGCCGAGATGGTGACGGCAGAACTGGCCGGCGACTTCGAGGCCCCCCTCTACGGCATGCTTGCCGTACAGGAAGCCATTGATGCGCAGGACTGGACCGGCCTGCCCAAGCCGGTGATCTCGCTGCATGGTCAACCGACCAACGAGGACGAGGCCACCCTGCTCTGGGATGGCGAGTGGGAAGTGACCTGGGTGACCTTCCGCGACATGGGCGCCGCCTTCATGATCGCGCTCCTCGGCATCTACATTCTCGTCGTCGCCCAGTTCGGCTCGTTCAAGGTGCCGCTGGTGATCCTGACGCCCGTGCCGCTGACCTTCATCGGCATTCTCGGTGGTCACTGGCTGTTCGGCGCGCCCTTCTCGGCCACATCGATGATCGGTTTCATCGCGCTCGCAGGCATCATCGTGCGCAACTCGATCCTGCTGGTGGACTTCATCCGCCACGCCGATCACACCGGCAAGACCCTGACGGACGTGCTGATCGAGGCAGGCTCGATCCGCTTCAAGCCGATCCTGCTGACCGCACTTGCAGCCATTATCGGGGCGGCGGTCATCCTGACCGACCCGATTTTCCAGGGGCTTGCAATCTCGCTGCTCTTCGGTCTGGTCTCCTCCACGCTGCTGACGGTGCTGGTCATCCCGGCAATCTATCGGGTGCTCAGGACCTGAGCGAATACCCCAAGCCGCAGACAATTGGCCGCGCCGCAAGCGCGACCATTTTGCGTGCGAACGCAAGAGAAGGAGAATTGCTCTCCGGCCCGGCGGTACATTTTGCCGCCATCAACGGAACGCATCGAGGATCCTCAAATGGTGCGGCCCTGAGGCGAAAAGGCCAGGGGAAAGGCAACGGCTTCGCCGGTTTCAGCCGATTGCTGAGCCGCAAGCCCCATGGCAACCGCCCACCAGCCATCCTCGATTGCCACCTCGACCGATTGCTCGCCACGAACGGCCCTCTGGAAACGCTGGTGCTGGTAGAAGGTCGAGCCGTTGTGGTCGCCGGCCTCCAGCAAATGCGGATCGACCGGAATTTCAACCACGCGCGGCCCCTTCGGATCACGCGGCGAGACAATCACCTGGGCAATCGGCGGCTCGCCGAGATGCTCCGGCCAGAAGCGTCCGGGACCGGGCACCAGGCATTCGATCTTGCCCTTCGGCCCGACCGCCGAGATCTCTTCCTGATAGCGCGCCCCTTCGGCAAACATGCAGAGTTCGAGCATGGCACGCGCCCCGGAGGCGAAGTCGACAATGACATAGGCATTGTCCCAGATGTCGGACCGCTTGCCGTCATAGACCTCGTCCAGATGGTTCACCGACTGGCCGCCCGAGGCCATGATGCGAACCGGGTCGGATTTCAGAATATGCCGCATCAGATCGAAAAAATGGCAGCATTTCTCCACCAGTGTTCCGCCGGTGTTGCGGTTGAAGCGGTTCCAGTCCCCGACCTTCTCCAGGAACGGAAAGCGATGCTCGCGGATCGTCAGCATGCGAATGCCGCCCGTCGCATCCTCCGCCTCGTCGATCATCCGGGCAACCGGTGGCATGTAGCGATACTCCATCGCGACCCAGATCGGCGCAGGATAGGCGGCTCGAAGCGCGGCAAGACGAGGCGCATCGGCGGGATCGGTGAACAGAGGCTTTTCAACCAGAACCGGCAGCGGCCGGATGGCTGCGATCTTCTCGAGTTGTTCGAGATGCAGGTAGTTCGGGCTCGCGATCAAAAGGCAATTGACCGCCTCGACCGCGAGCAGTTCTTCGATCGAATTGACCATCTGCGCCGTCGGCACGGCCTCAGCAGATAAGGCACGCATGCCGGGATCCGGTTCGAAGATCGCCATCATCGTTGCATCCTGCAGAAGGGCAATGTTGCGCAGATGCTCCTGCCCCATCATGCCGCAACCGATGATCCCGTATTGAAGTCCTGTCACTCTTTCCTCCTGGATTGGACCGCTCCCCGCGGCCCTGTCATTTCAGCCGCGCGACGTAGCGGGCGACGGTGTGATCGAGCCAGGTCCGCGAGACCTCCGCGCGGACGCCGTCCGGGTCCTGGCTGATGCGTTGAATGTGTGGGACCGGCGCGCCGACCGCCTGGCCAAAGCTCGCAGGCGCCCAGTCCGGCACCACGTCGAGGCCGATCTGATCTTCCGCGCGGGCGATCCAGAGCGAGAGCTTGGTGCGGTAAAACAGATAGAGGGATTCCGACACCGCCTCGAGATCGATCCTCTCCGCATAGGACCCGTCGAGCCAGATCTCCTCGAGTGCCGCCGGCCTGCCGGAAAGACGGCGCAGACGCCGAATGCGATGTGCCTCTGTGGAACTGCCGAAACTGGGCAGTTCCGGAGGCTTTGGCATGCGGTCGATCGAGAGGATCTCGGCCGTCGGCAAACCGCCTCCGCCGAGGAGTTCGAGCCGGAACATGGCGTAAACCGACTTCGGATCAGAGATCGCCCGCACGTAGTTACCGGAGCCCTGAATGCGCTCCAGAAGCCCGCGATTCTGCAGCTCCGCCAACGCCTTGCGCAGGGTGCCGACGGCAATCCCGAGTTCCTCGGCCATATCCCGTTCCGGCGGCAGCTTTTCACCGTCAATAAGCCGCCCTGCCGCGATGTCGCGGACCAGGAGTTCGGTGATCTGGACATAGATCGGAAGGCTGCCGGGCGGCTGCGTTGCGGGGTTCTGTGGCACTTCGGTATCGCCGAGAAAAAATTGATACACTATTGATCTACATCAAATCGGGTGTTAGGCAAGAGGAAAGTTGGAGCCTTGGAGGAGACCTCAATGACTGTCGTACCCGTCACATCGGCCGATCTCGATGGCGCAGAAGTGTCGTGGTTCGCCGCCCTCTGCTCTGACGATTATCAATTTCTCGGCGTGCCGGATGGAGCCCTTCGCTCGAGCTGGGAGCATTGCTCCGACATCGTACAGAAGGCCGAGCAGCTGGGTTTTCGCAACATCCTCTGCCCGTCCTCCTATCAGGTCGGCCAGGACACGCTGAGCTTCGTGGCCGGCTGCGCACCGATCACGTCGAAGATCAACATGCTGGCCGCGATCCGCTGCGGCGAGATGCAGCCGATCATGTTGGCACGGACCGTCGCCACCCTCGACCACATGCTGAAGGGTCGCCTGACACTCAACGTCATCAGCTCGGACTTCCCCGGCGAAGTCGCCGACAGCGCCTTCCGCTACAAGCGCAGCCATGAGGTGGTCGAGATCCTGCGCCAGGCCTGGACCCGCGACACCATCGACCATGAGGGCGAGGTCTACCAGTTCAAGGGCGTCTCAACCGAACCCGCCCGCCCCTACCAGCAGAATGGTGGCCCCCTGCTCTATTTCGGCGGTTACTCCCCCGATGCCCTCGAGCTCTGCGGCGCGCAATGCGACGTCTATCTGATGTGGCCGGAGAACAAGGACCAGCTCGCCGAACGGATGAAGGCCGTGCATGCCCGCGCCGAAGCCCATGGTCGCACGCTGGATTACGGCCTGCGCGTCCACATGATCGTGCGCGACACGGAAAAGGAAGCGCGCGAATACGCCGAATACATCGTCTCGAAGCTCGATGACGAATACGGCAAGCTGATCCGCGATCGTGCGCATGACTCGATCTCGCTCGGCGTCGCCCATCAGGCCCGCGCCCGCGAACTCGCTGACCAGTTTGGCTATATCGAACCGCATATGTGGACCGGAATCGGTCGGGCCCGCTCCGGCTGTGGTGCGGCCCTTGTCGGATCGACCGACCAGATCCTCTCGGAGCTCGAAGCCTACAGAAGAATGGGTATCCGCGCCTTCATCCTGTCGGGTTACCCGCATATCGACGAGGCGGTTCACTTCGGCACCAAGGTGCTGCCGGAACTCAAGACCATCTCGCTCCCCCACGCCTATGGCCGTGTTCCCTTGGAGACGCCGCCCACACCTCTCGGAAATGGAGTTCGCCGCTGATGCAGCGCGTCAATCTCACCCCAGACCTCACCTTCAGCCGCCTCGTCTACGGCATGTGGCGCATCGGCGACGATGCCGACACCTCGCCCAAGTATGTGCAGGCCAAGATCGAGGCCTGCCTCGCCCAGGGCATCACGACGATGGATCAGGCCGACATCTATGGCGGTTACACCGCAGAAGCGATCCTCGGCAACGCGCTGAAGGCCTCCCCCGGCCTGCGCGACAAGCTCGAGATCGTCACCAAATGCGATATCGTCGCCCCTGTCGGTCGCCATTCGGCAGCCCGCGTCAAGTATTACGACACGTCGGCGGCTCACATCACCGCGTCGGTCGAAGCCTCGCTCACCGACATGGGCACCGACCATGTCGACCTGCTGCTGATCCACCGCCCCGATCCGCTGATCGATCCGGATGAAACAGGCCCGGCTCTCGATGCACTGGTCGCCTCCGGCAAGGTACGCGCCGTCGGCGTCTCCAACTTCCGGCCCTGGGACTTCTCACTTCTTCAGTCGTCGATGGAGAACAATCTCGTCACCAACCAGATCGAGATGAGCCTTCTCGCGACCGACACCTTCGTGAACGGCGATCTCGCCTATCTGCAGGAGCGCATGGTTCCCCCGATGGCATGGTCGCCGCTCGGCGGCGGGCGTCTGCTGGACGGCTCGAAGCCGGAACTTCTCGCTGCCCTCAAGCGGATCGGCGCTGAACACGGCGTCGACGAAACGGCAGTTGCCGTCGCCTGGCTGCTGCGTCATCCGGCCGCCATCCTGCCGGTCATGGGCACCAATTCGCTCGATCGCATTGCCAGGATTGCAGACGCGACCAAGCTTGAGATGGATCGCCAGACCTGGTTCGAGCTTTACACACTTGCGATCGGACGGGAGGTCGCCTGATGATGGCTGCCAATGACATCCATGCTTTGGAGGCCGTCTTCGTTCCCGGCGCCGACAATCATCGTGCCTTTCGCAACGCACTGGGCAGCTTCACCACGGGTGTAACCGTGGTGACCGCAATGACCTCAGACGGTCCGATCGGCATGACAGTGAACAGCTTCGCCTCGGTCTCGCTCGATCCGCCTCTGGTGCTCTGGTCCCCGGCCAAGAGTTCGTCGCGATACGGTGCTTTCACGGGTGCAAGACATTTCGCGATCCACGTGCTCGGCGCGGATCAGGATCACCTGAGCGCCGCCTTCACACGCGGCGGCAATGGCTTCGACGGGATCGAAGTCAGGTTCAACGACGAAGGCGTCCCGGTTCTACCCGGCACGCTCGCGCGTTTCGAATGCGCCGAGCAGGCGCAGCATGACGCCGGGGATCACACGATCATCATAGGCAGGGTGTTAAGGGTCGCACATCGGCAGGGAGAACCGCTGTGCTTCTCGGGAGGACGGTTCGGACGCTTCGCGGTCTGAGCAGATTATTGGGAGGAGGTCGTCGGTGCATGCCTGGCATGCGCGGCGAGACACTTGAGGACGATCCGGAACAAGTGCCGCAAGGAGGATTTTACTCCGCCGCGGCCTGAAACGGAAACAGCCGTGTTTGTGCGGCGGGGTATAGTCTTCGATAGTCTCGCGAATTGACCGATGATAAAAACGGGTGGAGACATGACAGCATTATCGAACCTGACCAACCTGCTCGGCCGGCTAAACGCCGCCGTGCTCATGGTCGGCCTATGGCTGGGAGCAGGCGCTCTCGGCATCATGCTGTTTTTCATGCTGATGCAGGTCTTCTTCCGCTACTTTCTCGGCAACGCCCTGCCATGGAGTGAAGAGGCATCCCGCTTCCTGATGCTGTGGATGACCGGCCTTCTGGTGCCGACTGCCTTTCGCCAGGGCGGTTTTGTTGCGATCGGCATGATTCTCGACAACCTCCCGCGCCTTCTGTCGGCCTTGATCAGCCTGATGTTCCTCCTCTTGATCGGAACCGTGCTCTATGTCGGCATGCGCATCGGCTGGAGCGAAGTCACCGGGATCGGTGGCCGTTTCGCGATGGCGGCGATCGCCGTTCCCACATCCTTCGACCTCTCTACCTGGATGAAGGTGCCACGCGGCTGGATGATGGCGTCGCTCGCGGTCGGCATCACCCTGATGTTCGTGGTCAACATTGAACTCGTTCTCAGAACACTCCTGAAGCTGACGCGCCATGACCGGGAGCTGGCCCCGATCCGCATCGCCGGTCAGCTGGGAGCAGAATGATGCTGAGCCTTTTCCTTCCTCTCTTCATCGTCTTCCTGCTCTTCGGCCTGCCGATCGTTTTCGGCCTGATTGCAGCACCTGCTCTTATCCTCTGGTGGAACGGCCAGGAGCGCGACATCGTGCTGCTCTACCGCAACATCTATGCGGGCATGGACAGCTTCCCGTTGATGGCCATCCCCTTCTTCATGCTCACAGGGGAACTGATGAACCGGGCGGGCATAACCGTCCGCATCGTGCGCTTTGCCCAATCCATGGTCGGCCACATGCGCGGTGGCCTCGCCCAGGTCAACGTCGTGGATTCCATGATGTTCGCCGGCATTTCCGGTTCGGCCGTCGCCGACGTTTCCGCCCTAGGCGCCATGCTGATCCCGGCCATGGAGAAGGAAGGCTATACCCGCCGTTTCGCGGCCGGCATCACGGCGGCGTCCGCCATCATCGGCCCGATCATCCCCCCCTCCGGCATCATGATCATCTATGCCTATGTGATGGGCGAGAGCGTTGCGGCACTTTTCCTCGCCGGCATCGTGCCAGGCATCCTCATCGGCATCAGCCTGATGGTGATGATCCGGCTGTTGGCCAACCATTACGATCTGCCGGCCGCCACCAAGCGCGCTTCCTGGCGCGACCGTGGGCGGGCGATGATCGGCGCCTTCTGGCCGCTCCTCACACCGGTCATCATCATGGGCGGCATCCTCGGCGGCGTGTTCACACCGACGGAGGCCGCCGCGATTGCCGCCGGTTACGCCTTCTTCCTCGGCCTCTTCGTCATCGGCACACTGAAGTTCAAGGATATCCCGGGGATCCTGATGCGCGCGGCGATGACATCCGCCGTGGTGCTCCTGCTGATCGGGGCAGCCATGGCCTTCAAGACGGTGGCGTCGCTTGCGCACACGCCGGAACTGCTGGCCGATCTGTTCCTAAGCCTCAGCGACAACCCACTCGTCCTGCTCTTCCTTGTCAACATCCTGTTGTTCGTCGTTGGCATGTTCCTGGACGCGGGTCCGGCCATCATCGTGCTGGGACCGATCCTCGGGCCGATCTTCACCTCGCTCGGCGTCGATCCGGTGCATTTCGCGATCATCATGGTGGTGAATCTGACCGTCGGCCTGTTGACCCCGCCGATGGGCCTCGTTCTCTTCGTCACGTCATCGGTATCCGGACTGAAGGTCGAGACGGTGGCCAAGGCCGTCATGCCATTTCTCTTGGCGGAAATCGTGGTGATCTTCATGATCACCTACTTCCCCGCCCTGACCCTAACGGTCCCGCGCCTTGCGGGCTTCGTCGACTAACTTGAGAAAACGGGAGGAACCAGAATGCTCAAGTCCATGTTCAAGACCCTGCTGCTCGCCAGCGCATTGACGATCACGGGAGTGGCGCAGGCAGCCGATATCACCCTGCGCGCGACCGCAAATTCCAACGAGAACGACGAGGACTATGACGGCCTCGTCGTCTTCAAGAACTATATCGAGAACGCCTCGAACGGCGCGATCGCCGTCGAGATCTTCATGGGCACGCAGCTTTGCGCCACGGGTGAAGAATGCCTCCAGGGCATCGCCGACGGTTCGCTCGACGTCTACATCTCGACATCAGGCGGCGCTGCCGGTCTCTTCCCCTATATCCAGGTTCTCGACCTGCCCTACCTGATGAGCGACGACCGCGTCGCGGAAACTGTGCTGACAGGTGACTTCACCCGCAAGCTGCGCGAAAAGGCGCTGGCCGACAGCGACAACAAGATCCGCCTGATGACCATCGGCAACACCGGCGGCTGGCGCAACTACGCCAACACCAAGCAACCGGTGAAGTCGCCCGAGGATCTGAAGGGGCTTAAGATGCGCACCGTCCCGGCTGATCTGCCGCAGCAGGTTGCGACCGCAGTGGGTGCAGCCCCGACCCCGATCCCGTGGCCGGAACTCTTCACCTCGCTGCAGACAGGCGTGGTTGAAGGCACCGCCAACGGCATCACCGACATCATGTCCATGAAGTTCCCCGACGCCGGCCTGAAATACCTGACGCTCGACGGACACAGCTACATGGGCGCCTTCTGGTGGATGTCGAACGACCGCTTCCAGGGTCTGACACCGGAGCAGAAGCAGATCGTCGTCGATGGCTTTGCCGCTCTCCAGCAGGCGACCTTCGCCTCGCCGAAGCGCAAGGAGATCGCCGCCTATCAGGACTTCGCCAAGGCCGGCGGCCAGATCTACGTGCCGACGCCTGCCGAGAAGGAAGCCTTCAAGACGGCCGTCGCGCCCGTCTTCGACTGGTTCAAGACGAATGTCACCGGCGGTGCCGAAGTGTTTGACCAGTTCACCGCAGCAGTTGCAGACGCCCAGAAAGCAGTCGACGCCGAACGCGCCGCTGATCTAAACTGATCGACAGGGGATGCGCGGTCGAGCCGCGCATCCCCATTTCCGCCGCTCGCATCCGCGACATTCTCTCCGCAGGGCGGCTTCTCAAAGGTGTTTCATGTCCGTTCCCTCATCCGCCTCGCCCGATCCGGAGCGGAATCAGCCTCATGGGGTCCTGCCGCATCGTTGGCGCCGCCTCTTTCCCGGTCTGTCAGTGACGATCCTGATCGCACTTGCATCAGCTTTCCTTTCCGAACACTACGGCGCCCCGGCGATGTTGCTGGCGATCCTGATTGGCCTTGCCCTGCACTTCCTGGCCGAGGATCCTAAAACCGCTGAGGGACTAGACTTCGCCTCGCGCACAGTACTGAGGATCGGGATCGCTCTGCTCGGGCTGCGCGTCAGCGTCGCCATGTTCGCCGAACTCGGCGCGGCTGTGATCGCAATGATCGTCGCGGCCGTTGCCCTCACCATCCTCTTCGGTCTGCTGGCGGCTCGCCTGACAAACCAGGGGGCGGCATTCGGCTTTCTGACGGGCGGGGCGGTGGCGATCTGCGGTGCCTCGGCGGCCATGGCGATCTCGGCAGCGCTGGGCAGTACGCGCAGCAAGGAAGCCGACCAACAGATGGTCTTCACGGTGATCGGCGTGACCATGCTCTCGACGCTGGCGATGATCTTCTATCCGATCATGGCAAGCCTTGCCGGACTTGATGACCATCAGACTGGGATCTTTCTCGGTGCGACGATCCACGATGTCGCCCAGGTCGCAGGGGCCGGGTTCTCGGTTTCGGTACCTGCCGGCGAGACGGCCGTCTTCGTGAAGCTGATCCGCGTGACCATGCTGGCGCCGGTGGTTCTTGTGGCCGCACTCGCCTTCCGCCGCACCATAAGCAGCGACGTGAAGCGACCGCCGTTGCTGCCGGGCTTTGTCGTTGCCTTCCTGCTTCTCGCCGGACTGAATTCATTGATCTCCATACCACCGGTCATCGCGGATTGGGCCGGCACCATCTCCCGTTGGGCGCTTCTGGTTGCGATCGCTGCCGTTGGCGTCAAGACATCACTGCCGGAAGTCTTCAAGATCGGCGGCAGGGCCATCGGCCTGCTGGTTGCCGACACGGTCTTCCTGGCAGGCCTAGTGCTCGCAGTGCTCGTCTTTGGCGGTCTCTAGCCTCGAAAGGGATATTGCGCGCCCAACTGACCGGCCTTCAGCCGGTCCCTGCGGCCAGCAGACGAAATTCGTCTATCAGGCTTTCCGCCAGGCTACGCAGGACGAGTACCTCGAAGTTCTCCAGGCCGTTTCGGGTCAGGACAACACCATGGTGGCCGAACAGGGTTGCAGCAGACCTGCCGATCGGGAATGCGCGGATATCGAGATCGACTCCGGTTCCTTTGGGCAACAACTCCAGCACCGCCGGACCGCTGATCCGGATCCGGCAACGGCCATGGCTCTGATCGACGACGGATACTCCCGCACCGAATTTCTGCTGTAGCAGATCTGCAATGTCGATTGCTTCGCATAGCAAAAACCATTGGCCGGGCCCGAAGACCCGCAACTCCCAGCCCTTCGACGAACCGACCGCTTCCTGCATCACGGCCAAGACCTCCGCCTCGCCGACCGAGCCCGGACGGGCCATCAGCTGAAAGATGCCGCCTTGCGCTATGTGCTCGATAGAGAGACCGGCGAGTGCGCCCTCGGCGACCGACACTATGGCGTGGCGGCGAAGAAGTGGAGCATGCGCGATGTTCAACGGTTCATGGATGTCTTCAGACATGGAGTCTCTCGTTTGTGGGATCGAAAAACACAGGGCTGACAAGGCGTCCCATGGCAAACTCGTTGCGCAGACCGTTCCAGATCTGCACCTCCTCGCCATGGCGGGATGCCCCACACTTGACGAGGGCAAGGCCGATGGTGGAGCCAACATGCGGTGAAAAGCAGCTGGAAGACACATAGCCTTCGTCGTTTTCCAGCGTCGCCGCGGCATCCTTCTTCAGGATATGGGCGCCGGTGCGAAAACTGACGGTTGGATCGAGCGGCACGACACCCACCAGCTGCGGCCGCATCGTATCGACAAGCCCTTCGCGCCCGACCATCTGCTTGCCGATGAAGTCCGGCTTGGCTGTCGAGACCATCTTTCCAAAGCCGAGATCAGCTGGCACCACCGTGCCATTGATCTCGTTATGGGTCACATGACCCTTTTCGATGCGCAGCACCGAGAGCGCCTCCACACCATAGGCGCAGATGCCATGCACCTTGCCAGCCAGCATCACGGCGTCAGCAATGCTTTCGCCGAAATCAGCCGGCACGGCGAGCTCAAAGGCCAGTTCACCGGAAAACGAGATGCGAAACAGCCGCCCCTTCAGGCGTCCGCCAAGCAGCGACACGTCTTTGGCACCAAGGTAGGGGAAGATGTCGTTGGAGACATCGTCATCAACAATCTGTTCCAGCACCGCGCGGGATTTCGGCCCCGCCACCGCCATCTGCGCCCACTGGTCGGTGACGGAGGCCAGCTGCACATCCAGCTCCGGCCACAGCGCCTGCGCGCAAAACTCCAGATGGTTCATCACGCCGGCCGCATAGGCGGTTGTTGTCGTCATGAAATAGCGATCCTCGGCCATCCGGCTGGTGGTGCCATCGTCATAGATGAAGCCGTCCTCACGCAGCATCAAGCCATAGCGCGCCTTACCGACCGGCAGCTTCAGGAAGGCGTTGCAATAGATGCGGTTCAAAAACTCCGCCGCATCCGACCCGCAGATCTCGATCTTGCCGAGCATGGAAACATCGCAAAGCCCGACCGCTGAGCGGACCGTCTTCACTTCGCGGTCAACGCTGTCACGCCAGCCGGTCTCGCCGGCCCTTGGAAACCAGGCGGAGCGATACCAGAGACCGGTTTCGACGAATGTCGCGCCATTCTTCTCAGCCCAGCCATGCAGCGGCGAGCGGCGCACCGGCTGGAAGTGCTTGCCATGCGATGCACCTGCCAGCGCGCCAAACGACACAGGCGTATAGAAGGGTCGAAA
>CALSAF010000140.1:0-12717 GCA_943372805.1 Rhizobium sp. Q54 | reverse complement strand
CCGTGTCTCGAAGCCCCGGAACAAGCGGAAAAGCCATGATTTCTCCCGAAAAACATCAACGGATGGCAAATGCGATCCGTTTCCTCGCCATGGATGCAGTGGAAAAGGCCAATTCCGGCCACCCCGGCATGCCAATGGGCTGCGCCGATGTCGCGACTGTTCTCTTCACCCGCTACCTGAGCTTCGATCCGAAGAACCCGCTCTGGCCTGACCGCGACCGTTTCGTGCTGTCGGCCGGCCACGGCTCCATGCTGATCTACTCGCTGCTGTATTTGACCGGCTACGAGGACATGACCATCGAGGACATCAAGTCCTTCCGTCAGCTCGGCGCCAAGACTGCAGGCCATCCGGAATACGGCCACGCCTCCGGCATCGAGACGACCACGGGTCCGCTCGGCCAGGGCATCGCAACGGCCGTCGGCATGGCACTCGCTGAAAAGAAGCTCGAAAACGAGTTCGGTGCCGAGCTGCAGAACCACTACACCTACGTGCTTGCCGGTGACGGCTGCCTCATGGAAGGCATCAGCCAGGAAGCGATCACGCTTGCCGGCCACCTAAAGCTCAACAAGCTGATCGTCTTCTGGGACGACAACGGCATCTCGATCGACGGCGCGATCTCGCTCGCCGACTCGACCGACCAGCATGCCCGCTTCCGCTCGGCCGGCTGGAACACGATCGCCATCGACGGCCACGATCCAGAAGCGATCGCTGCTGCCATCGAGACCGCCAAGAAGTCCGATAAGCCGACCATGATCGCTGCGAAGACGGTCATCGGCTTTGGCGCTCCGAACAAGGCCGGCACCCACAAGGTTCACGGCTCGCCGCTCGGCGCTGACGAAATCGCAGCCACCCGCAAGGCGCTCGGCTGGAACGAGGAAGCCTTCTCCATTCCCGCTGACGTCCTCGACGCCTGGCGCCTAGCTGGCCTGCGCTCGACCAAGACCCGCAAGGACTGGGAAGCCCGCCTCGCTGGTGCCGACGCCGAGAAGCGCGCCGAGTTCAACCGCCGCTTCGCCGGCGAACTGCCCGGCACGCTCGCCGGCGCTGTCGATGCCTACAAGAAGAAGCTCTCTGAAACCAAGCCGACGGTCGCAACCCGCAAGGCGTCCGAAGATGCGCTCGAAGTCATCAACGGCGTTGTCACCGAAACGCTCGGCGGCTCGGCCGACCTGACCGGCTCGAACAACACCAAGACCAGCCAGACCAAGTCGATCACCCCGACCGACTTCTCCGGTCGTTACATCCACTACGGCATCCGCGAGCACGGCATGGCCGCTGCCATGAACGGGATTGCGCTGCATGGCGGTCTGATCCCCTATTCCGGCGGCTTCCTGATCTTCTCGGACTACTGCCGTCCGTCGATCCGTCTGGCCGCCCTCATGGGCATCCGCGTCATCCACGTTCTGACCCATGATTCCATCGGTCTGGGCGAAGACGGCCCGACCCACCAGCCGGTCGAGCACATGGCAGCACTCCGCGCCATTCCGAACCTGATGATGTTCCGCCCGGCCGACGCCACGGAAACCGTCGAGTGCTGGCAGGTAGCGCTCGAAAACAAGGAACGCCCGTCAGGCATCGCGCTCACGCGCCAGAACCTGATCCCGGCCCGCACCGAATACGAAGAGCGCAACCTCTGCGCCCAGGGCGCCTATGAGCTGATCTCGGCCAGCGACGCCAAGGTCTCGATCTTCGCCTCCGGTTCGGAGGTCGAAATCGCGATGAAGGCCCAGCAGCAGCTGGAAGCCAAGGGCATCTCCGCCCGCGTCGTCTCCGTCCCCTGCTTCGAACTCTTCTTCGAGCAGGACGCCGACTACCAGGAAGCGATCATCGGCGATGCGCCGGTCAAGATCGCCGTCGAAGCCGGTATCCGCCAGGGCTGGGACGCAATCATCGGCTCCACCGGTACCTTCATCGGCATGAAGTCCTTCGGCGCCTCCGGCCCGGCCAAGGAACTCTACAAGCATTTCGGCATCACGGCGGACGCCGTCGTGGCCGCAGCCGAAGAAAAGCTTGCCTGACACAATCCCGCCAGGGCGTCTCCCAGGGCGCCCTGACATTGCCCAAGAGCTCAATATTCAATCGGGAGTGCACCAATGACTGTGAAAGTTGCCATTAACGGCTTCGGCCGTATCGGACGTAACGTTCTCCGCGCCATCGTCGAATCCGGCCGCACCGACATCGAAGTCGTCGCCATCAACGATCTCGGCCCGGTCGAGACAAACGCGCATCTGCTGCGCTACGACTCGATCCACGGCAAGTTCCCGGCCACGGTCAAGGTCGAAGGCGACACGATCATCGTCGGCGGCGGCAAACCGATCAAGGTCACCGCGATCAAGGATCCGGCCACGCTTCCCCACAAGGAACTCGGCGTCGACATCGCCATGGAATGCACCGGCATCTTCACCTCGCGTGACAAGGCTGCCCTTCACCTCCAGGCTGGCGCCAAGCGCGTCATCGTCTCGGCTCCGGCTGATGGCGCTGACCTCACCGTCGTCTTCGGCGTCAACCACGACCAGCTGACCAAGGACCACCTGGTCATCTCCAACGCATCCTGCACGACGAACTGCCTGGTTCCGGTCGTCAAGACGCTGGATGACGCCGTCGGTATCGACCACGGCTTCATGACCACGATCCACTCCTACACCGGTGACCAGCCGACGCTCGACACCATGCACAAGGACCTGTACCGCGCCCGCGCCGCAGCCCTGTCCATGATCCCGACCTCGACGGGTGCCGCCAAGGCCGTTGGCCTCGTCCTGCCGCATCTCAAGGGCCGTCTCGACGGCACCTCGATCCGCGTGCCGACCCCGAACGTCTCGGTCGTCGACTTCAAGTTCGTCGCCAAGAAGAACACCACCGCGCAGGAAATCAACGATGCCATCATCGCCGCCTCCAACGGCGCGCTGAAGGGCATCCTCGGTTACACCGACGAGCCGCTGGTTTCCCGTGACTTCAACCACGACAGCCACTCCTCGATCTTCGCGCTCGACCAGACCAAGGTTCTCGAAGGCAACTTCGTTCGCATCCTGACCTGGTATGACAACGAGTGGGGCTTCTCCAACCGCATGTCGGACACGGCTGTGGCCATGGCCAAGCTCATCTGATCTATCGGCATTGATCTCGCATGAAAGGCGGGCCAGCGATGGTCCGCCTTTTTGCGTTTTGGAGCATCGACGAGACGGAAGGCAGAAAACTGTCCCGATCGTGCTTCTGGGCGGAAGTTACAACCTGATCAAGGCACTGCTTTCCGAACCCAGATAAAAACACTGCGGCCGGATTGAAGAATTTCGATCCGCCCCACTATCTTCAAGATCTTGTTCCACTCTCTTCAAGCCATTCGGCAAGCACCACATCTTCCGGTATGAGAAGGAACCCCTCCAAGGATGGGGAACGACCACCTTTCGGTTTGACAGCCGGATGGCAGCAACGGACAGTGGTGGCGTTGCCATGTGGCCGGCATCGGGAAAGGGGAAGAGGATTGAGTGAATTTTATGCGGTCACGCTCGTTGCAACGGCCCTTGTCTTTCTAGCCGCATTTTCGAGCCTGATTGCCTTTCGCTTCGGCGCACCTCTCCTCCTTCTGTTCCTGACAATCGGCCTCGGTGCCGGCGTCGACGGTCTCGGGATCAATTTCTCCAACTTCCCCCTCGCCTATGTGGTCGGCTCGCTGGCTCTCGCAGTTGTCCTGTTTGATTCGGGTTATGGCACGTCGCTGCAATCCTTCCGATTGTCAGCTGGCCCCGCGCTCACCCTGGCAACGCTCGGCGTGCTGCTGACGACACTCCTTTTGGGGCTAGGCGCGCATCTCCTATTCGGCTTCAGCTATCTCGAAGGCCTGCTGCTCGGCGCGATCCTGGCTTCCACCGACGCGGCGGCCGTGTTCTTCCTGCTACGGATAGGCGGCATCAACATCCGCGACCGGGTCCGCTCCACGCTTGAGGTGGAATCGGGCACGAACGACCCGATGGCGATCTTTCTCGCCATCGCGCTGGTTGAGCTCATTTCCAACGGCAGCGGCACAGAGGGTCTCTCGCTAGAACTCCTCCGGCTGTTCGTCGAGCAGATGGGTATCGGCCTGATTCTCGGCCTCGCCGGCGGTGCCTCAATCGCCTTCATTCTGCGCAGGCTGCATATCGAACAGGGGCTCGCCCCTATCTTCATGCTGGCACTTGCCCTGATGATCTTCGCCTTCACCGGCATGATCGGTGGCAGTGGCTTTCTGGCGGTCTATGTGGCGGGCATTTATGCCGGTTCGCGAAAGCTGCCCTCCACGGTCGCAATCAAGCGCTTCCAGGACGGCATGACCTGGCTCGCCCAGATCATCATGTTCCTCGTGCTCGGGCTACTCGCGACGCCCTCGCAATTCCCCGAAATCCTGCTGCCGGCCGTTCTGCTTGCGCTTTTCCTGGTTTTTGTCGCCAGGCCGATTGCCGTCTGGCTCTGCCTGCTGCCCTTCGACTTCACCCAGCGCGAGACCGGCTTCATCGCCTGGGTCGGCCTGCGTGGCGCGGTCTCCATCCTGCTCGGCATCGTTCCTGTCATCGGCTCAATGGAAAACGGCCAGGTCTTCTTCAACACCGCCTTCATCGTCGTGATGATCTCGCTCGTCCTGCAGGGCTGGACGATCAAGCCGCTCGCGCGGCGTCTGGGCCTCATCATCCCGCCGCGCATCGGTGCGATCGACAAGGTCGAACTCGACCTGCCCGGCTCTGCCAATCACGAACTCCTCGCCTACCGCGTTGTGGCCGGCTGTCCGGTTCTACGTGGCGAGCGTATCCCGCGCTGGGCCATGCCCTCGCTGGTCATCCGCGACGGCAAGTCGATGCGCTACCAGTATGCCGGACGCCTGCGCGAGAACGACCAGGTCTATCTCTTCATCGCACCCAGCTATTCCAGGCTACTCGACCGCCTCTTTGCCACCGAAGCGCCGGTGGAGGAGGATGACACCGAATTCTTCGGCACGTTCGCCATCTCGCCCGCCACCCATGTCCATGATCTGGACGAGGCCTATGGGCCATTGTCAATCTCCGACATCGAGCGCGGCAAGACCGTCGCCGAACTGATCACCCAGCGCGTCGGCGGCCGCGCCGACTATGCCGACCGCGTTCGGCTCGGCACGATTGTTCTCATCGTCCGTGACATCGACGAAAATGGCCACATCGCCTCCGTCGGCGTCTCGATGGAACCGGTGGAGCCCGCAACCACCTGGCCGATCTTCCTCAGCATTCGCGAACTCGCCCGCGCCGCCCGCGATTACCTTCGCCGCAAGCGTGCTGCGGTCGGCGGCAAACGAACCGGCGAAAAATGAGGGCACTTGCCTTGCGCCGTCACACAAGCGGTGTAAGGTCCGGCCCGTCAGCCCAGTTCAACAGCATTCAAGACGGGTAGTTTCATGCCGGCTTTCAAGACACTCGACGATCTCACCGACATCGCAGGCAAGCGCGTGCTTGTTCGCGTCGATCTCAACGTTCCCGTCACCGACGGCAAGGTTTCCGACACGACGCGCATCGAGCGCGTGGCGCCGACGATCCTCGAACTGTCGGAAAAGGGCGCCAAGGTCATCCTGCTCGCCCATTTCGGCCGCCCGAAGGGTGAACCCGTGGCCGACCAGTCGCTGTCGCTGATCGCACCTGCCGTCGAGGAAGTACTCGACCAGCGCGTCGCCTTCGCCTCCGACTGCATTGGCGCACCCGCCGCCGACGCCATCGCAAAGATGGAAAACGGCGACATCCTGCTTCTCGAAAACACCCGCTTCCACAAGGGCGAAGAGAAGAACACACCCGAATTCACCGCCGAGCTGGCGAAGAACGGCGACATCTATGTCAACGACGCCTTCTCCGCCGCCCACCGCGCGCATGCCTCGACGGAGGGCCTTGCCCATCACCTGCCCGCCTATGCCGGCCGCACCATGCAGGCCGAGCTTGAGGCGCTCGAAAAGGGTCTGGGCCAGCCGACACGCCCGGTTGTTGCCATCGTCGGTGGCGCCAAGGTGTCGACCAAGATCGACCTCCTGTCCAACCTCGTGACCAAGGTCGATGCCCTCGTCATCGGTGGTGGCATGGCCAACACCTTCATCGCCGCCCAGGGCATCGATGTCGGCAAGTCGCTCTGCGAGCATGACCTCGCCGACACCGCTCGCTCGATCATGGAAACCGCCAAGACTGCCGGCTGCGCGATCGTGCTGCCCGTTGATGGCGTCGTCGCACGCGAGTTCAAGGCCAATGCCGCCAACGAAACGGTCGACATCAACGCCATTCCCGCCGATGCGATGATGCTCGATGTCGGCCCGAAGTCGGTCGAGCTGATCAACGGCTGGATCGGCAAGGCCGCAACCCTCGTCTGGAACGGCCCGCTCGGCGCCTTCGAGATCGCTCCTTTCGACAAGGCGACGGTTTCTGCGGCCCTGCATGCGGCTGAGCAGACCAAGGCCGGCAAGCTCGTCTCGGTCGCAGGCGGTGGCGACACGGTCTCGGCACTGAACCACGCCGAAGTCGCCGACGACTTCTCCTATGTTTCGACGGCAGGCGGCGCCTTCCTTGAGTGGATGGAAGGCAAGGAACTGCCGGGCGTCGCGGTCCTCACCAAGGGCTGATCCTGTCGGCAAACCGACTGGACAATTTCGAACCGCGCGCCTCCCGGGCGCGCGGTTTTTTTTCGTGCGCCGCGTCATTTGGCCGTCAGCCGAGACATGTTAATATATCCCTGAGGGGAACCTTGGTCCGGCCGAAGGGTTGTGATTTCCGGAAGCTAGCCCCGGAGACTGGCGGTGTGACGGTCGCAGATCGGCTGCCGATTGAACCGCATTTAAAAATCTTTGAATTTTCAAACGATTGAAATGATTTCAATCGTTTCAATAGGTTAGCAGGCCATTTTCCGTTCGGGCAAGTTCTGTTATCGCCGAAGTCATCGCGGTCTTTAAGACCGAAGGCGGTCACGGAGTGATCGGAACGGCTGGGCCGAACGGTCAAGAGAGCAAAGAAGTGGTCGGCGCGTGGCGCGCCATGTTCAGGGATAGGAGTGACATATGGTGGACGCGAAGATGTTGAACACGATGACCTCGGCACCGGGGTTCATTGCAGCGCTGGATCAGAGCGGCGGTTCGACACCCGGCGCCCTGCGTCTCTACGGCATCGCAGAAACCGACTACCAGGGCGACGATGAGATGTACCGCCTGATCCATGCCATGCGCGTGCGCATCATGAAGGCGCCCGCCTTCACCGGTGACAAGGTGATCGGCGCGATCCTCTTCGAACGCACCATGGATGGTGACGTAGACGGCGTGCCCGTTCCATCCTTCCTCTGGGAGAAGCGCGGCGTCGTTCCATTCCTGAAGATCGACAAGGGCCTGCTGGAAGAAGCGAACGGCGTTCAGATGATGAAGCCGATGCCCGAGCTTGACGCGCTGCTGATCCGCGGACGCGAGAAAGGCATCTTCGGCACCAAGATGCGCTCGGTCATTGCCCATGCCGACAAGGTCGGCATTGCAGCCGTGGTCAAACAGCAGTTCGAAGTGGCCCGCCAGATCATTGGCCAGGGGCTGGTTCCGATCGTCGAGCCGGAAGTCTCGATCAAGAGCCCGACCAAGGTCGAGGCTGAAGCCATCCTGCGCGACGAGATCGCAAACGAACTCGGCAAGCTGCCTGCCGCCGACAAGGTCATGCTGAAGCTGACCATCCCGACAGTGGACGATTTTTACGCGCCGCTTATGGCACACAATGCCGTCGTTCGCGTTGTCGCTCTCTCCGGCGGCTACAGCACTGTGGATGCCTGCGACAAGCTCAGCCGCAACCACGGCATGATCGCGAGCTTCTCGCGTGCGCTGGCCGAACAGCTGCGGGTGTCCATGAGCGACGCGGAGTTCAACGCCAGCATCGCGAAGACCATCGACCAGATCTATGCCGCCAGCGTGAACAAGGTCGGCGCCATGGCGGCCGAGTAATCGGCAGCCCCAATTGGTCCGAAACTTGTCATCAGGACACGAAAGCCCGGCCACGCGCCGGGCTTCTTGCTCTAAGGGAGATGGCAACGATTCCGGGAGCCCTTATGCCGACCGTTGCACACACCATCCCCTTCGTCACCGTCGATGTCTTCACCGACACCCGCTTTGCCGGCAATCCCCTGGCCGTCATCACTGATGCGCGGGATCTGAACGAGGCGGACATGCAGCGGATCGCGGCCGAATTCGGCTATTCCGAGACGACCTTCATCCTGCCACCGCAGAACCCCGAGAACACGGCCGAGGTCCGCATCTTTACGCCGGTCACCGAAGTGCCCTTCGCAGGCCACCCGAATGTTGGAACCTCCCACGTGCTCGCGACGTCAGGCACCATCTTCGGCAGGCCGGTCGGCGACACCATTCGTTTTGAGGAAAAGGCTGGGCTCGTCGAGATCTCTGTCCGGCGCGATGCAAAGGGCGCCGTGACCGGCACGACCATCCGTGCACCGGGACCTCTCACGGTCGGCGCAAAGATACCGGCCAACATCATCGCGCCCTGCCTGAGCCTCAACGAGAAGGACATCGAAACACGCCGCCATGCGCCAGTCTTCGCCTCCGTCGGCCTGAAATTCATCCTTGTTGAGGTGAAGGATCTGGATGCCCTTGGGCGGGCCAGCTCCCGGATCGAGCCGCTGACAGCGCTCCGCGACGCCCATGCTGGCGAAGACTGCGACTGTGCCACCTTCCTCTACACCTGGGTTGGTCCTGACCATGTTCGGGCCCGCATGTTCGCCCCCTTCGACAATGTGGCGGAAGATCCGGCGACCGGCAGTGCATCCGGCGCTCTGGGCGCGTTCCTGACGACGCTCGGATCCACCCCGGCCGAACGATACATCCTGATCGAGCAGGGTGTGGAGATGGGCCGCCGCAGCCTTATCCACCTGAATGTCCGATCACAGGGTGGCCGCTTTGATCATGTCACCATCACCGGCGCATCCGTGGAAGTCATGCGCGGAACGATCCGGATCTGAGGATGCGGAGGAACCTTGCGCCTTGTCGGCGGCGATGGGCGGCTCTATATCGGCTTCGGGGACGACCTCGCCAAATCGGCTATCATCGCGGGACGACCCGCCTGTTTTCCCGGAAGGAAAGACATGCGCACTGTCGCAGATCGCATTCGCCATGCCGTAAGCTTCGAACTGATTGGGCTCGCCCTGATCGTACCGATCGGCAGCTGGGCCTTCTCCATGCCCGCAACCGACATCGGTGTCGTCGGGATCGGTGCCGCCACGCTCGCGACCGGTTGGAACTATGTCTATAATCTTGGCTTCGACCACTTGCTGCGCCGCTATACGGGCACCACGCTGAAGACCCTGCCCATGCGCGTCATCCATGCCATTCTCTTCGAGGTCGGCCTGCTGATGATCCTGATGCCCTTCATCGCCTGGTATCTGGGGATCAGCCTCTGGCAAGCCTTCGTCATGGACGTGGCCTTCGCCATCTTCTATCTGGTCTACGCCTTCGTCTTCAATTGGGCCTATGACAGGCTGTTCCCTCTACCGGAATGGCAGACGGAGAAGGCAGGTTCCGTAAACTGACGTCAGCGTCTACGGCCTGATCAACAATGTGATCGACCAGGTGACGAAGGCGACCACGGCCAGTTTCCAGAAATCGCTGCGACGCCTCAAGCCCGGCAAGCCGAGCGGCTTGATCAGCTGCACGATCATCGCGAGGATCAGAAAGGCGGAAATGGCCTTGGTCATCGAATTTCCTTGTGGAGCCCGCACGGAATGTCGCACTGGCGGCTCTTGATACGGCGACGCAGCCACATCGCTGTCACTTTTGCCCGCCAGAAGGTAATCCTGCAAGCACCAAGGTCGTATTCAGACAACGGTAGGAACATCCGGCTACAGTGATTTCGTCGTGCACCTCCGTTCCGGGCGCCACCCACACCAATCGACAAGAATGCCATGAGACGTAATCTTTTGCCGGTAATGGCCCTGCTCCTGGGCACGCTTTTCCTGTTCCTCGGAAACGGCCTGCACGGGCTGCTGCTGCCGGTGCGCGGTGCAGCCGAAGGCTATTCCAACGAGGTTCTCGGCCTGCTCGGTACCACCTGGGCCGCCGGCTTCGTACTCGGCTGCTTCGTGGCACCCAAGCTGGTCATGCGCGTCGGCCATGTCCGCGCCTTCTCCACCTTCGTCTCGCTGATTTCGGTCAACGCACTTTTGACCGGCATCATCGTCGATTCGACCTGGTGGGTAGCGCTGCGCGTTATCACCGGATTCTGCACCGCCGGCACCTCGATGATCATCGAGAGCTGGCTGAACGAGCGCGCGACCAACGAGAGCCGGGGCATGATCTTCTCGCTCTACATCTCGATCACACTGATCGGTGTTGTGGCGGGCCAGATGATGGTCGGACCACTCGATCCGCAGACGACTGTGCTCTTCATGGTCTGCGGCATTGTCTACGGCTTCGCGGTGATGCCGACGCTGATGTCAACCGCAGCCACGCCGCAGCCACTTCGATCGATCAAGCTCGACCTGCCCCTGCTCTATCGCAACTCGCCTGTCTCTTTCGTCGGCATCCTGATGATCGGCATCGCTAACGGCGCCTATGGCACGCTGGGCGCCGTCTTCGGCGCCCGCACCGGCCTCGATGCCTCGACTATTGCCCTGCTTCTGTCGGTGACGATCTTCCTCGGTGCCATCATGCAGTTCCCGGCGGGCAAGCTCTCCGACCGCATCGACCGTCGCTACGTGCTGGCCGCACTCTCGGCACTTGCCGCCTTTGCCGCCCTTGGCCTTGTCTTCCTGATGCCCACCGATCCGCTGTGGATCTTCATTTTCGTCGGCATCTATGGCGCAGCCGCCAATGCGCTCTATCCGATCGCGGTCGCCCATGCCAACGACTTCGCCAAGCCGGATGAGTTCGTGAAGGTCTCTGGCGGCCTGCTGCTGCTCTTCGGCATCGGCACGATCATCGGCCCGACGCTCGGTGGTCCCGTGATGACCGCTGCCGGCCCCTACGCGCTGTTTGCAGTCACGGCCATTTCGCACCTGCTGATCTCGGCCTATGCGATCTACCGCAGCCGCCTGCGGGCCGCGATTCCGGCGGCCGATCGCGAAAACGTGCCGAACCTGCCGATCTCGGCCTCGCCGATGAGCAGCACGCCGGAAGGCCTGAGCCTCGATCCGCGTGCAGCGCCTCTGCCGGACCAGGAGCCGTATGACGAACAACACCAGAGGGAGGCGCGCGCATGATCATCGACGAGGAACCCCGCAAGCGCGGCACGAGCCATGAACTGGGTTGCGATCTCTCCGCCATCTCTGCAGACGAATTGCGGCACCGAATCACGTTGCTCGAAGGGGAGATTGAGCGGATCAAGGGTGAGATCGGTCGCAAGGAGGCTGGCCGCAAGGCCGCCGACAGCCTCTTCGGCCCCAAAGTATAACGGGTGATTTCTACAGGAATGGCGGCGAAAGAACCATTTCTCATGTTTCCGTTTACTTCACATTAAGCCTTCTGCGCGAAACTATGGTCATCCAGAGCTCCTGGATTCAGGCGATTTCCTTTTGTGGGTCGGTCTGATTTTTCTCCCTGTTTTACCTTGAGAGCCGCATTTGCGGCTCTTTTTTTGTCCAAAGGGGCAAAGGTTTCACGAAGGTGTGGGAATTAACCCTTCCTTAAGTTTCGCCTTGCGGATTTGGGCTATTGGTAGCATCGTAGCTTCACAAGATGCGGCAGGAACAAGTTCGTAGCGCTGCCGTTACATGCCTAAGTGATGCGTTTACAGGGAAACACTCATGTCTGAACTCGGTGTGAATACGGTTAGCTTCGCCGGTCGTGTGGCAGCGTCCAGCCAGTTCAAGGCGACCTATGCCGAAGGCATGGGACTGGTTGAAGAAACCGCCGCCTATCTCGACGGCCCCGGCCGCGCAGCCGCAAAGGTTCTGCCGCGCCAGGCATCGGTACTGTATGCAGCCGAGTCCATGCGCCTGACCACCCGTCTGATGCAGATGGCCTCGTGGCTTCTGCTCCAGCGCGCCGTCAACAACGGCGAAATGAGCCGCGATCAGGTACTGTCGGAAAAGAGCAAGGTCCGTCTCGACGGTTTCAACGTCGATCGCTCGGCACCGGGCTGGAACGACCTGCCGGAAGCGTTCCGCGACCTCGTGGAGCGTTCCCTGCGCCTCCAGAACCGTATCGCCCTGCTCGACCGCGAGATCTATCGCCCGGCCACCGAAGATGACTTCCAGCCGGACAATGAAAACAGCGTACAGGCTCAGCTGAACCTGCTGCGGACTGCATTCACCGCCGGCTGATCAAGCCGCAAGCACCACCTTTGACCCGGCCAGCGATCGCTGTGCCGGGTTTTTTGTTGTGACGCCCTCCACCAGATTGCAGGATCTCTTTATACAACCTATGGATCATGGCAAACTGCGCCCCGAACAACCATGAAGGGGGCGGTTCCGATGACGAAATTCATTCTTTCGATCGACGGCGGCGGGATCCGTGGCATCATCCCGGCGACAGTCCTGACGGTACTGGTGAAGAAGCTGGCAAGACGGGGCAAGACCCTGCCACTCTACCGATATTTCCATCTCGTCGCAGGCACTTCGACCGGTGCCATCATCGCAGCCGGCCTCACATGCCCGAAGCCCGGGCAACCAGCAGAGCCAGCAGCGGATCCGCAAACTCTGCTAAATCTCTACAGGTCAAAAGGCCGCGAAATCTTCGACCGCGGGCTGCACATACCGGTGATAGGCGGGTACCTC
>CALSAF010000139.1:0-12831 GCA_943372805.1 Rhizobium sp. Q54 | reverse complement strand
CACCGTGGACGAGCCGGCATTGAAGGTCAGCAGCAGTTTCTGGCTCATGCCTTGCCGCCCAGGGCTGCCGCACGCTTGGCGGCGACGAGTTTTGCGAGCGCTGCGGAGGCAATCCGGACTCTGAGGCTGTCCGAGCGGCTGGTCAGGATGATCGGAACGCGGGCGCCGAGCACGAGACCGGCGGCATCGGCATTGGCGAAATAAAGGAGCTGCTTGGCCAGCATGTTGCCGGCTTCGAGGTCGGGCACCAGCAGGATGTCGGCATCGCCCGCGACGGGCGAAATGATGCCCTTGGTGCGGGCTGCCTCCATGCTGATCGCATTGTCGAAGGCAAGCGGGCCGTCGACCTTGGCGCCCTTGATCTGGCCGCGGGCTGCCATCACGGTCAAGGCTGCGGCCTCAAGCGTTGCCGGCATCTTGTCATTGACCGTCTCGACGGCGGCCAGGACCGCGACCTTGGGTTCGGGGACCCCCAGCATATGCATGAGATCGACAGCGTTCTGGCAGATGTCGCGTTTATGCTCCAGCGTCGGGGCGATGTTGATGGCGGCATCGGTGACCGCGAGCAGCTTGGAATAGGCCGGCACGTCCATCAGATAGACATGGCTGACGCGGCGCTCGGTACGCAGGCCAGATCCGCCACCGACGACCGCGCCGAGGAGCTCGTCGGAATGCAGGCTGCCCTTCATGATGGAGCCGACCTTGCCGGCTATGGCGAGTTCGACGGCAAGCGCCGCTGCCGCATGGCTGTGTTCTGTATGGAGGATCTCGAAGCCGTCGATGGATATGCCGGCCTGTTCGGCTGCAGCACGGATCTTCGTCTCCGGGCCAATCAGGATCGGGTCGAGCAGACCTTCGTCGCGGATTTCGACGGCAGCCTCGATGGCTTCCGGCGAGCAGGGATGCACAAGGGCGGTTCGCACCATTGGCAGGCTGCGGGCCTCGGCGACGATGGCATCGAAGCGGTCGTGTCGCTGCAGCGAGACGCCGGGCGCTGCATTTTCCGACCAGCTGATGCGCTCGTTCGGCGCACGCACGCGCGCCTTGCCGGCGAGTACCGGCTCGCCATGCTGGTTGACGCAACGTGTGTCGAAGATCAGCGTACGGCCATCGCTTTCCTTCTTCATCAGCGTGACGGTCGCGGTGATCCGGTCGCCGGTGGCGATGTCCTTCCAGAATTCGAGGTCCTGGCCGAGATAGACGGTGCCGGGGCCGGGCAGGCGGGTGTCGAGGACCGCCGAGATCATGCCTGCCGGGATCAGCGACTGGCCAAGCGGCACAGGATTGTTGTCGCCCGAAAGTGCCGCAAACAACTCGATGTCATCGGGGCCGATAACGCGGGTCAGGCTTGCCGCATCGCCGAGCTTCAGCTCGTCAAAGGTGCGGTTGGTGAGGACTGGTCTTTCCATGTCGCTTTCGTCTTCCATTGTCGAACCGTCCTCCCTCGATCCGTGTCATCCTGCGGATGATCTGCGTCATGCGCATGACCAACCTTGGCGGGCAATCTCTGCGGTGAAGGGTGGGTTGTCCTTGACTTGGGTCAAGTGGGGGTGGGACGAAAGTGGGGGAGACTCTCTTTATGGGGGCATAATCCGGTTGGTCGTTTGCCACGCCAGCCCCCCTCTGTCGGCTACGCCGACATCTCCCCCTCAAGGGGGGAGATGTCCAGCCGGCGCTATGCCTCGCGAACAACCATCCCTTCCTTTCAGATGACCGGAACGTAGCGGCGGGTTGAATCGGTGCGGCGATCCGATCTCCCCCCTTGAGGGGGAGATGCCCGGCAGGGCAGAGGGGGGTACCGCAGGCAAAGACACAACAAGGGTAGGGAAACATTCGATTGGAAGTCGAACCCCTCTGTTACGTCGTTGCTTCACCCCCACCTGTCACGCCAGGCAGGCTGCGCATCGGAGTAAGGCAGCGCAACGGCCTCATACACCCCGCGCGCAATCGCACGGGCCGTCACCAGCGTTGCCAGATGGCAGAGTTCCATCAGGTCGGCTGCACCATTGCTCTCGCGCCTGCCCGTCGAGGCGGTAAACATCGTGTCGCCGTCGGAGGGCAGGTGGGCCGGGAGCACGGCGCGGGCGAGGCCATCATGGGCGCAAAGCGACAGGCGGTGCAATTCAGCTTTCGACAAAATGCAATCGGTGATCACGGCGCCGATGGTTGTCGCTGTCAGCCGCAGGCCCTTGATGCGCATCGCCCGGTCTTCGGCGCTGACATGCGCGGGCTGGCCAAGCCCGCCGAATTCCTCCCCCTCCTCGAAGGGAGCCGCCCATAAATGCGGGCCGTCGCCCACGACCACCGAGCCCATGGCGTTGACTGCGACGAGGGCTGCGATCGTATGACCTGACGAGGAGACGGCGCTTGCCGAGCCGAGGCCGCCCTTGACGTTCGCCGTTGTGGCGCCCGTTCCCGCGCCGATCGTGCCGAGTTGGAAGGTCCCCTTGGCAGCGTTTTGATAGGCCTCATAGCCGAGGTCGCGATAGGGCGCGTGCAGGCCCCAATCCTTGTTGCCGCCGTTCAACAGATCCATCAGGATCGCCTGCGGTACGATCGGCACGCGCACGGAGCCCACGGCAAAGCCGCGACCCGCCGCGCGCAGGCTCGACTGCACCCCGCCTGCCGCATCCAGCCCAAAGGCCGAGCCGCCCGAGAGCACGAAGGCATCGACCTGTTGCACGGTCATCGAGGGATCGAGCAGCGTCACATCGCGCCCCCCCGGCGCGCCGCCCAGCACCGTGCCGGACGCTGTCGCGGGTTCGTCGAAGACGATCACCGTCACGCCGGAGCCGAGCGCCAGATCGGTGGCATGGCCGACCGAGAGGCCGTCGATGTCGGTCAGGAGGTTGAGAGGGCCGTGGGGCATGGGGATGTCTCCGGATGGGTGGGCGGAGAGTGGCGGGGGTGGGGGATAAGATCAAGGCGGTTCTGCTGACGAAGCTGGTCGGTTCAAAGCCTGCGCCGCGCAGCAAGGGCGGCCTTTGAGACGGAACAACCCCCACCCGCCCAGATTTGCCGCCTCAATCCGGTTGACGCGCCCGCCTGCGGACGCAATGTGAGCGCCCACGCCACCGATCAGGATAGCGCCCATGCAGCGTTTCAAGCACCATCTCACCCGCATTGCCTCGGCCACGGAAAGGCGTGTCTGGCTGACGGCGCTGGTCGCAGCCCTTGTCGCCTATTTCCTGTTCGAGCTGACCGGCGAGGTGCTGGAGGGGGAGACGCGGGCTTTCGATGAAGGCGTGCTCCTGATGCTGCGCGATCCCGCCGATCCGGCCATGCCGGTCGGCCCGCGCTGGCTGACCAAGATGATGGTGGACATTACGGCGCTGGGTGGCGTGACCGTACTGACGCTGCTGGTGACATCTGTCGTCGTTTATCTCGCGCTGCGCCGCAAGTTCCGCACGGCGATCTTCGTGACGGTCTCCATCCTCGGCGGTTGGGGCTTGAGCAGCGCCATGAAGATCGGGATCGCCAGGCCGCGTCCGGAGGTGGTGCAGCACCTCGTCGAAGTCACCGACATGAGTTTTCCGAGCGGCCATGCCATGCTGTCGGCCATCACCTACCTGACGCTCGGCGCCATGCTGTCGCGCATCGAGGAACAGCCGTCGCTGCGCTATTTCTTCCCGCTGGTGGCTGTCGTGCTGACGCTTCTGATCGGGCTCAGCCGCATCTATCTCGGCGTGCATTATCCGACCGACGTGCTCGGTGGCTGGGCGGCAGGGACCGTTTGGGCGTGCGGGAGCTGGTTTGTGGCGAGGGCGGTGTTGGACAGGCCAAGTGGGCGCTGAGGCGCCCACTTGATAAGACATCAATGCTTCAACGCCTTCGGATCCAGCGCATCGCGGATGGCGTCGCCGATATAGTTCACGCTCAACACCGTCAAGGAGATCGCCAGCCCCGGCCAGAGCACGCGGGAGGGGTTGATCTGCAGGAAGTTGGCGCCGTCGAAGAGCAGGCGGCCCCAGGTGGGGAAGTCGGGCGGGAAGCCGAGGCCGAGGAACGAGAGCGCGGATTCGGTAATGATGGCGGTGGCGATGCCGAGCGTCGCCGAGACCATGATGGAGGACATCACGTTTGGCAGGATGTGCTTGATGATGATGCGGTATTCGCGCATGCCGCTCGATTTGGCCGCCAGGATGAATTCCTGGCTCTTGATCGCCAGCACGTCGCCGCGGACGATGCGGGCCGTGTGCATCCAGCTGGTGATGCCGATGACGAAGACAATCAGGATGAAGATGCCGGTTTCCGGTCCAAAGGCTGCCCGCAGCGTGTCGCGGAACAGCATGATGATCACGAGCAGCAGCGGCAACAGCGGCAGCGCGAGGAACAGGTCCGTCATGCGCATCAGCGGGCCATCGAGCTTGCGGGAATAGCCCGAGAGCACGCCGATCAGCGTGCCGACGACCAGCGCCAGCAACATCGCGGTCATGCCGACGGCAAGCGAGATCTGTCCGCCGGCCAGCACTTGGGCCAGCATGTCCTTGCCGAGATTATCCGTGCCGAAGGGGTGTTCCCAGGAGGGGCCCTGGTTCTTGGCGCGGATGTCGATCTTGTTCGGGTCGATCGTGTGGATGAAGGGGCCGATGAAGACGGCGGCCACGATGAAGACGAAGACGATGAGGCCGGCGACGCCGCCCTTGTGGGCGCGGAACTGGCGCCAGAGCATGGGCCAGAAGCCGCCGCTCTGGGGCCTCGTCTGTGGCGCAGGCGTAGTCGTGAGGGCGGCGTCACTCATAGCGGATCCTCGGATCGAGTATGCCGTAGAGAACGTCGGCAATCAGGTTGAAAAGCACGATCAGGATCGCGAAGATGAAAGTCAGCGTCTGCACGAGCGGGATGTCGGCGCCTTGGATCGCGGTGATCAGCAACTGGCCGAGACCGTTCACACGGAAGACCTGTTCGGTGATGATGGCACCGGAGAAGATGGTGGGCACGCCGAGGGCGATGACGGTGACGACAGGGATCAGGCTGTTGCGCAGGACATGCACGAGCAGCACGACCTTTTCCTTGACGCCCTTGGCACGCGCCGTGCGGACATAATCCATGTTCAGGTTGTCGAGCATGGAAGCGCGCACGAAGCGGCTGATCTGCGAGACGTTGAACAGCGTCAGCACCAGCACGGGCAGGAACATCTGCTTCACCTGGAGCACGAAGCTGTCCCAGCTGTTGACCACCAGCGTGGTGTCATAGATCGACGGGAACCACTGCAGGTAGGACGAGAAGACGACGATCAGCAGCACGCCGGTGAAGAAGGTCGGCACGGAGTAGCCGACCATCGAGATGAAGGTGCCGATCTGGTCGAACCAGGAATACTGGCGATAGGCGGAGATGACGCCGATCGGGATCGCGATCAGCACACCGAAGAGATAGGAGAGGCCGACGACCCAGAGCGTCTGCGGCAGGCGCTGGACGATGAGGTCGACCACGGGGCTGCGCGTCGCCCAGGAAAGAACGCGCATGCGTTCACCGGAGCCGACGGTGATGCCGGTTATCTGTTCAAAGATGTTCAGCGGTTCATTGATGAAGAACTGCTGCAGCCACTTGAAATAGCGGATGATGAAGGGCTGATCGAGACCCATGGCGGCGCGGATCTGCTCGCGCACTTCCGGCGGGATGGTCAGCGGCAGGTCGCTCAAGGGATCGCTCGGAGCGAGGTCGAGCAAGGCAAAAATAATGAAACTGATGGCCAGTAGCGTCGGGACTGCGAACAGCAGTCGCCGAACGGTGAAGGTGAACATCGGCTGGTCTCCAGACTGTCGGCAAAAATGCAGATGCCGGGCCTGCCGACAGGGCAGGCCCGGCACCTAGGGCATTACTTAGCGCGCGACCAGTCGGCGACGTTCCAGAGTTCCGAGTCCCAGGCGTTCATCTTGACGCCCAGCAGCGTGTTGTTGACAGCCGAGGGCTGACCACGATGGATCAGCGGGATCTGGGCGACATCGTTAGAAAGCATGTCGTTCAGCTGGATGGAGATAGCTGCACGATCTTCGAGCTTGGAGGTGGTGCCGAGCTTCTTGACCAGCTCGTCATAGCCCGGGTTGCAGTAGCGGACGATGTTCTCACCCTGCCAGCCATTGGCCGGGCTCGGGAACTTGTCGCACATCCAGCCGGCCATGTACTTCTCCGGGTCGGTGCCGTCGAAGTTGTTGGTGTACATCTGAACGTCGGCATAGAACTTCTGGAAGGTGTCCGGGGATGCCGGGTCGCCGCCGAAGAAGACGGAAGCCGAGACGTTGCGCAGTTCGGAGGCGACGCCGATCTGGCTCCACCAATCCTTGACCAGCGCCTGGGTGCCCTGACGGACCGAGTTGGTCGAGGTCTGGTAGAGGAAGGAGAGCTTGACGCCGTCCTTTTCGCGAATGCCGTCGGAGCCCATCTTCCAGCCGGCATCTTCGAGCAGCTTGTTGGCGCCCTCGATGTCCTGCTTCAAGCACCAGTCGACATTCTTGGAGACGTAGATGTCGGGCGCGGGCAGGATGTTGCAGGTCGGGCGGCCATTGGCGCCGTAGCCGGCTTCAACCAGGATGTCGCGGTCGATGGCGATGGACAGTGCGCGGCGGACTGCCGGGTCTGCGAGGGCCGGATGCGGGCCGGCTTCCTTGGTCGAGCGCTTGTCGCCGAGCGACGGGTCGACGCCGAAGGGGTTGAGGTCGATACGCTCGACCTGGGTGCCGAAGGCCACCTGGATGGTGCCCTTGCCGGCTGCGACCATCTGGGCAAGGATTTCCGGCTCGACCTGCATGTTCCAGGCGTAGTCGAATTCGGCGGTTTCAAGGACCGAACGGGCGGCAGATGCTGCATCGCCACCACCCTTCAGGGTGACCGAGGCGAAGGCGGGCTTGGCCGGATCGCGGTAGTTCGGGTTGGCTGTGAAGGTCACGACGTCGTTCGGCTTGAATTCATTGACGACGAAGGGGCCGGTTCCAACAGGGCCGAAGTTGGCAGCGGTGCATTCCGGTGCCTTGACGCCAAGGCAGTCCTTGAACTGGGCAGCCTGGATGATCGGCGACTGGGCGCCGACGAAGGCGCTGTACGGGTAGGGCTTCGCGTCGGCGAAGGAGACCTTGATGGTGGAGGCATCGATCGCCTCGACATTGGTCACGCCTTCGAAGTAGGCGCCCTGGGCGCAGCCGCCGTCCGGCGCGGTGCAGTATTTCCAGGTAAAGATGGCGTCGTCAGCGGTCACGGCGGTGCCGTCCGACCACTTCAGGTCGGGCTTCAGCTTCCAGGTCACGCTCTTCAGGTCGGCCGAGACGCCGCCGTTCTCTACGGTCGGGATTTCGGCAGCGAGCATCGGCACCAGAGCGCCGGTCTCGTCATAGCGGGCCAGCGGCTCGATGACCATCGAGGCTGCATAGACTTCCTTGGTGCCACCAGACAGATACGGGTTCATCGTCGAGACGGCCTGCCAGAAGATGATCTTCAGGTCGCCATCGGTGCCGCGTTCGGCCATGGCCGGCGCTGCCGTCAGCGCGAAGGCGGCAGCGGACGCTGCCAGCATCAGTTTGCGAGTGTTCATGTGCTCATTCCCCATTTATTTTTGTTTGCAGGCATGGTGTTGAACCAAATTGCCGGCCCGCGATGTGGCCAGCCCGTTGGTGAAATGTCAACCACCTATCGTCTTGGTATTGCAGGAAAGTTTTTCAATTCAAGGCGTCTTTCGGAGTCGCGCCATGCGTTCCCGGACGAATTGATCTTCGTCGGGTTGGCTAAAATTTAGGCCATGTAAACACAAGCCTATTTTCCATGCAAGATGGAATTTTGCGGCTTGCCAAAGCTACGCATCGCTGCACAGTATGCGCGAAATCCTGCGGGGAACAACGACAAAAAGAGGTCATTTCATGCCAGTGCTCAACCGCGCCAGCGAACTTCAGCCTGAAGTCGCGGAGTGGCGCCGCCATCTGCACCAGAATCCGGAACTCCTGTTCGACGTGCATGGCACTGCTGCCTTCGTCGCGGACAAGCTCCAGGAATTCGGCTGCGACGTGGTGAAGACGGGGATCGGCCGCACCGGTGTGGTCGGAATCATCAAGGGCAATCGCGGCGATGGCCCGGTCGTCGGCTTCCGCGCCGACATGGATGCGCTGCCGATCCATGAGATGTCCGGCAAACCCTGGGCCTCCAAGACACCAGGCAAAATGCATGCCTGTGGCCATGACGGACATACCGCCATGCTGCTGGGGGCGGCGAAATATCTCGCCGAGACGCGCAATTTCCGCGGTTCTATTGCTGTGATCTTCCAGCCGGCCGAAGAGGGTGGCGGTGGTGCCCGCGAGATGGTTGCTGACGGCATGATGGAAAACTTCGGCATCAAGGAAGTTTACGGCATGCACAATCATCCCGGCATGGCGGTCGGCACCTTTGCCACGCGCAAGGGATCGATCATGGCGGCGGCCGACCAGTTCGACATCGATATTACGGGCCGCAGCGGTCATGCCGCCCAGCCGCACAAGAGCGTCGATCCGGTGCTCGCCGCCTCGCAGGTGGTCGTTGCTTTGCAGTCGATCGCGGCGCGCGAGGCCGATCCCTTGAGTTCGGTTGTCATCACTGTCACCAAGATCCATGGCGGCGACGCCTACAATGTCATTCCCGACATGGTGAAACTGTCGGGCACGGTGCGTACGCTCCTGCCGGAAATGCGCGAGATGGCCGAGACCCGCATCGGCGAAATCGCCTCAGGTGTGGCCATGGCCATGGGTGCCAAGGCGACCCTGCATTACCATCGCGGTTATCCCGTCACCTTCAACCACGCGCCCGAAACGGATTTCGCCCTCGGCATCATGCGCAAGGTCGCGGGCGATCATGCCGTGAGTGACGCCTTCCCGCCGACCATGGGCGCGGAAGATTTCTCCTACATGCTGGAGTCCCGTCCCGGTTCCTTCGTGTTCATCGGCAATGGCGAGACGGCCAACCTGCACAACTCGGCCTATGACTTCAACGACGAGGTCATCCCCTATGGCATCAGCTATTGGGTGACGCTCGCCGAGACGGCGCTTGCCGCCTGATTCATCGACCACATCTCGACACATATAAAAACAGGGGAACGGGATATGGCTGAAGTGGAACTGGGACAGGTCTCCGCAGCAGAACCGGTGCTTTCGGTTCGCGACCTCACGACATCCTTCCGGGTCGGAACCGAATGGCGCTCGGTGGTGCGGGGCATGAACCTCGACATCGCGCCGGGGGAAACCGTTGCGATCGTGGGCGAATCGGGCTCGGGCAAGAGCGTGACCTCACTTTCGATCATGCAGCTCCTGCCGCAGCTGACGAGCCGGATCGAAGGCAGCGTCAAGCTGGAGGGGCGCGAGCTCTTGACGCTCGATACCGAGCAGATGCGCCAGGTGCGCGGCAACCAGATCTCGATGATCTTCCAGGAGCCGATGACCTCGCTCAATCCGATCTTTCCGATCGGCAAGCAGATCGCGGAAGCGATCACCTGCCATCGCGATATCTCGTTTGCCGAGGCCAAGACCGAAGTGCTGCGGCTGCTTGACCGGGTGCGCATACCGAATGCGAAAAATCGCTTCGACGAATATCCGCACCAGTTCTCCGGCGGTATGCGTCAGCGCGTGATGA
This sequence comes from Rhizobium sp. Q54, assembly GCA_943372805.1. GTDB lineage: Bacteria > Pseudomonadota > Alphaproteobacteria > Rhizobiales > Rhizobiaceae > Allorhizobium. The sequence goes on along the minus strand of CALSAF010000139.1, from coordinate 3,249 downwards.
TCGCCATGGCGCTGGCATCGAAGCCGAAGCTGCTGATTGCCGACGAACCGACGACGGCTCTTGATGTGACGATCCAAGGCCAGATCCTCGACCTGATCAAGACATTGCAGGACGAGGAGGGCATGGCGGTGCTCTTCATCACCCATGATATGGGCGTGGTTGCGGAAGTGTCCGACCGCACCATCGTGATGTTCCGGGGGGAGGCGGTCGAGACTGGCACGACGGATGCCATCTTCAACCGGGGCCAGCATCCCTATACGCGGGCGCTGCTCTCTGCAGTGCCGAAGCTCGGGTCGATGGGCGGGCGTCAGCGGCCGATGCGCTTCCCCGTCATCGACATCAAGACCGGCGCCACTTTGGTGCCGGAGGCGGAAGCCGGTATCCCGGAGGCCGCCAGCCGTCCGCTGCTGGAGGTGAAGAACCTGACGACTCGCTTCGATATTCGCTCCGGCCTGTTTGGCCGCAAGAGCGGGGCGGTGCATGCCGTGGAGAACGTTTCCTTCGATCTGCGGCCCGGCGAAACCCTGTCTTTGGTCGGCGAATCGGGTTGCGGCAAGTCGACCACCGGACGCTCGATCACGCGGCTCGTCGAACCGACCTCCGGCAATATCGCAGTGGACGGCTATGACGTGGCCCGCCTCGACCAAGCAGCCCTGCGCAAGATGCGGCGCAGCATCCAGATGGTCTTCCAGGATCCGTTCGCGAGCCTTGATCCGCGCATGAGCGTCGGCCAGGCTGTGATGGAGCCGTTCATCGAGCACAAGCTGGGTTCGAAGGCGCAGGCGCGCGACAAGGCGGCGGATCTTCTCGAGCGCGTCGGTCTGTCGGCCGACATGATGCAGCGCTATCCGCATGAGTTTTCCGGCGGCCAGCGCCAGCGAATCGCGATCGCCCGGTCGCTGATCCTCGATCCGAAGATCATCGTCGCCGATGAAGCCGTGTCGGCGCTCGACGTGTCGATCAAGGCGCAGGTCTGCAACCTTTTGCTGGACCTGCAGCAGAGCTTCAATCTGGCTTATCTGTTCATCAGCCATGACATGGCAGTGGTCGAGCGAGTCAGTCACCGGGTGGCCGTGATGTATCTCGGCGAGATCGTCGAAATCGGGCCGCGCCAGGCCGTCTTTGACAATCCGCAGCATCCCTATACCAAGAAGCTGATGGCAGCGGTTCCTGTGCCGGATCCGGCGCGGCGGAGGCTCAAGCGCAATCTGGCGGTCGACGAGATCAAGAGCCCGATCCGGCCCGTCGGTTTTCAGCCGCCGGTGCGGCGATACCGCGAAGTCGCCACAGGGCATCTCGTCCAGGTGTAAGTGGGTGGCGGTCGGTCCGTCGCATGACCTGTCTGTGTCCTGCCTTCCGTCGCTACTCGGCGGGAGGCTCGCCGAAGCTCACCAGCGAAACATGGGCGCTCCACTCGTATTTCGTAGCATCGATGATCTGCGGTCGCGGATGGGCAAAGCCGTGGTAGAGCAGAGGATAGCAGCGCGTGATCGTTGCCCCGGGGGCGATGATCTGTTCGTGCCGCAGGTATCCGCGATAGGCGATGGTCGACTTGCCCTGCTGTCGTCCAATCAGATCGAATGACAGACGGCTGACGGTGTTGCCGGACCCATTGCTGATGACCGCGGCAACCGGCAGAGCCGAATCGACACATGTCCTGCCATCGGCGGATACGTTGACCGTGACCGCCGAGACCGCGTCACGCTGCTGGCGCGACTGGCTGTCGCTGAAGATCCAGACGATGATCCCGATCGCAGCGATCATGGCGGTGAGGGCAATCGCCCAGGGTCTCCGTCTCAGGAAAAGCTCGATCAGCAACAGGGCCAGTGCCGCAGCGACGATCCAGATCATGACGGGGAGACGATGTCGAAAACAGGTTCCATGTCATGAAGATAAGGTCTTGCACGGGAAAGGCAACGCACCGTCGTCCTGTCTTCGAGTTGCCGCTTGCCTCGGCTAGGCATGCGGCTCTAACCTTCGTCTCCCGCCCACCAGGCAAACAGGTGTCTCCATGCTGATCTCCCTCTACCAAATGCAGCCGCTTTCCGGCGATGTCCCCGGTAATCTCGGGAAAATTGCGCAGGCCGCTATGGCGGCCGCAGAGATGGGTGCGGAGCTGCTCGTGACGCCCGAACTCGGGACCAGCGGCTATGCGCTCGGCGCCCTGTTCGAGGAGGTTGCGGAAGGCCGTGACGGGTCGATCATCGGCGCGCTGACGGAGATCTCCGCCGATTGCGGACTGGCAATCTGCGCGGGCTTTCCCGAGCGCTACGGCAACCAGGTCTTCAATTCCTCGGTGCTGATACGGCCTGACGGGACCGCCGAATTCTACCGCAAGAGCCATCTCTACGGTGAGGGTGAACGGGCGGCATTCGTGCCGGGAGACGCCGCACCGCATGTCTTTGACCTCAACGGTATCAAGACCGGCATGCTGATCTGCTATGATGTGGAGTTTCCAGAAAACGTGCGCACGCTGGCGCTCGCAGGTGCCGAACTGATCCTGGTGCCCACGGCCCTGCCGCAGGGCATCATCAGCCGGCGGATCGCGGACACTGTCGTGCCCACGCGCGCCTTCGAGAACGGCGTCTTCCTTGTCTATGCCGATCTCTGCGGTGACGAAAACGGCCTCTCCTATGGCGGGCGTTCCGTGATCCTTGCGCCGGACGGTGACGAGCTGGCGCGCGCCGGGATGCGCGAAACCCTGCTGGTCGCGGAGATCAACACTGGTGCCTATGAAGACGCGAAGGCGCAGAACCCCTATCTCGCCGATCGACGCCCCGGGCTCTATCGACTGGGCTGATTCTGCGGATTGCAGCGGGCGGCTATGGCTCCTACATCAGGGCGGCCATTGAAGGAGGCCCTGATGATACTCGACGCTGCCGCGCTGTCCGCGCGCAATCTCTTCTCGCCTGAAACGCGGACGGTCTTCTGGAAAACGCTGGGTCTGACGATCCTGGTGTTGATCGGCCTTTGGCTCGGGCTTCGCGAAAGCTTCATTGCCTTCGTCATGCCCATGATCCAGGGCTTTATCCCGGACCTTCCGGATTGGGCGGGCTGGTTTACCTTCATCTTCGGGATTCTCGCCAGCATCGGGCTTGCACTCGGACTGGCACTGCTGCTGTCGCCCGTCACGGCGATCATCGCCGGCCTTTTCCTCGATGATGTCGCCGAAGTCGTCGAGAAACGCGACTATCCCAATGATCCGCCTGGCAAGGCTATGCCGATGGCGCAAGCGATTGTCGCCTCTAT
>CALSAF010000138.1:0-12931 GCA_943372805.1 Rhizobium sp. Q54 | reverse complement strand
ACTTCATCCCCGCCTGGGCCGGCGCGATCTCCATCGACCTGCTCCCCGCCGTTCTCGTCTTCATCCTGGCCGTTGTCCACGGCGCGATCCGCCGGCAGGAGGAGCGCATGCCCTTTGCCCAGCGCATTACGGCGGCCGAACTTCTGGAGGCGCTTGAGGTGCAGCGTGCGCTGAGCCGCCAGGGGATCGACGTGGAACAGGCCCTGCAGGCAGCAGAGGCCGATGATGAGCGCGGTCGCGCCGATTCCAACATCACCAGCCTCGACATGTCGGCAAAGGCGCCGCGCAAGGGGCCGCCGGCGTGAAACCCTCCTCGCTCTTCCAGCGTTTGAAGACAGCCTTTCTGCGGGCCGATGACGGCCTTCTGATGCGCGGCGCATTCTTCGGGCTCTTGGCGGCAGCCGGAGCATTCCTGTTCGTCGATCTCAGGGAAATGAGCCTCGCAAGAGCAGCACTTCCCGGTCATGATCCGATGACCACGGACGCGCCCGTGCTTCCGCCCGCGTTGACAGACGGCGTCCCCCAGACGCCGCCGGTCGAGCCGGAAAGCTCTCCGGAGGCGCTCCGCCAACCGATGCGCTTCGAGCTCCTGCCCGGTGGTCTGCTGAAGGCGGAAGGCTCGATTGATCCGGGTGCTGGCGATCGCTTCGCCGAAGAAATCGCCGCGCGCGGCGAATATGTGAAGGCGGTCTCCTTGAACTCGCCGGGCGGCTCGGTGGAGGATGCGCTCGCCATGTCCAGGCTGATCCGGGAAAAGCGCCTGAATACCAGAGTGGCGACAAAGGCGCTCTGCGCCTCTTCCTGCCCGCTGATCTTTGCTGGCGGGGTTGCGCGCGAGGCGGAAGAAGACGCCATTCTCGGCGTTCACCAGGTCTTCAATGCCGGCGAGGAACGGCCATCTCCCGAGCAGGCCATGTCCGGCGCCCAGAGCACGACGGCGCTTATCGCGCGGCATCTCGATGACATGGGCATTGGCAGCGGTCTCTGGATCCATGCACTCGAAACGCCCCCGGACCGCCTTTACTACCTGAAGCCGGAGGAACTGGTGGAGTTCAAGCTGATCACCGCACCGGTCGCTGCGGCCAAGCAGGCGGACTAGATTTCGTCCGTTCCTGTCGCGGCCGATCCTGCCACCCCCTCAGATCCCCGAGCCATCCAGCTCCTTTTCGTCCTCGCCCTCCCAGGCCGGCGGGCGGGCCATGGCATCCATGTTGACCCCGGGCAGCGGCATCCAGCATTTCAGCTCCGGCTCGGCATACTGGATGATCAGGCCGGGCGTCGAATCCGATGAGCGCCAGCCGTCGCTGCCGAAGCGGTCGCCCTTCGACCAGTAGACGAGATCCACGGCGCCCGGCCCCTGTTCGGAAGCGCGGATGGTGACAAGGATGCGGCTGCCGTCCTTCGGTGCGCTCAGCATGTTTCGCCAGCGGATCGGGTCTTCCATGATGTTCTCCTCCCATTGCAGGTGGGAGTGTCGCCTCCGGCAGGGATGCGGTCAACTGCGATTGCCGGGAACCGGTCTCAGCCAGGGGTCTCCCCCTCGCGCCGGCAGATCATGACGTGGCCGTTTGCGTCGCCGCCAATGTCACGCTACCTTCATCATCGGTTGAGGAGCCGAACACGGGAGGAATATGCATGAGACGTTTGTGGCCGGACGAACTGAAATCGATCTTCGAGGGTGCCGAAGAGGTGATGCTGGACATTCCCAAGGCCGAGCGCGAGGGCAGTGGCCCCGGCGCCAAGACCCAGCGTGCCGCCCTGCGGGTCCGTGTGACGCAGGAGGACTATCAGCGCATCTGGCCGCTTGCCGAAAAGCGCTACCGCCTGGACGGAAACCACGCCGGCAAGGCCGTCACCCTCATCGTCAACAACCCTCATTACCACGCCTGGCACCCCGCCGATGGCGGCACAGAGGAGCGCAAGGCCGACAGCGGCGTGCCCTACACGATCAAATACATCACAGCCTATTTTCTGCTGGATGATGTCCGCGAGGAAGCGGTTGCCTGAAGGGCGGGGATGGAGCGTCGAGATGAGAACGCGTTAAACAATCGAGGCTGAAGCCGGCCGTCTTGTGGGGGCCGGCTTTCGTGCTTCTACGGCTCGACCTAACTTCCGCGAGAGAATAGCGGCGGCTGGAGACGCACGTTACGATATCGTTTCTCAAATTCCACGAGCACCATTTCAAGCGTTGCCTCGAAGACAGATTGCTCGAACGACATGGGCTCTCCTCTCTCGTGGAGATAGCGCCATCTTACGAATGCATCTTTGTGTTGGAAGAGGACATTTCGGATGCCATAATCAACATAGAGGATGTTGGGGTGGAGCGGCGCTACGGAAGCTTTGAAAGCTGAATCGAGCTTATGCTGACTTTCTTCGGTCAAACTATCAAAAATCTCTGCGAGATCGTGATGCTTGCGTTTCATCGTCTTGTCGTAGTCAAAAACGTACCAAGCCTTGAGCGCCAACTCCATCGATAGCGCCAGAAGCATCGGCTCTACCCCGATATGGGACCCATCCAAACCGAATGGACTCCCGGCCTCTCCATCTGGAAATGTCCGCGCTTTGTTCAAGATCTGCCGGGCGGCAACGCCCATTCTTACCGCAGTGGTGAGACGTTCACTCATACACCGTCCAATTTCGTTGCTGTTGATCGGATCGCGGGCAGAATTTTCCGCAATTAGGCAGCAACTGCCACCAAGTCTTCAACCATAGCCCTGAACCTCCGCTCCGCCTCAGGAATTAAGGCCGGTGTCCAGCACATAGGCCGAGATCGCTTCGGCTGTACGCAATGAGGCATGACGACTAGCCTCACTCACGCCAAGCTCCATGTGGTCGGAAATGATCGTGTTAAGATACCTGGCGGCTTCCTCAAGTGTTGCCCCCCGCAGGATCATGTTGGCGGCTTGGCGAAGATAGGTGTCGTACTCATCGGCAGCGGCGTTTCGCCAAGCTACATCGTTGGACTGACGAATTCCGATAGGATCCCAATGATCCCATCCGATTTGGCGTAGTGCGTTAATATCGACGGCAGGATGTTCGCTCATCTAGTGACTCTTGGCGATAAGCGGCGTGAACACAAGCCAACTTTTCGATCAACTCCAACTTGATACCCTGCCACGGTAGCTTTGGTGGCAGTTGCTGCCTAATTGCGGAATTTTCAGCCTGACTGCTGAGCGCGTTGAGGGCCGTCCTGAACCGGGAGCGTTACACTCTGGTCAACCGGGATTGCGTCGCAGCTTTCCCACCAGTCGCCGAGCGCATCGATCAGCGGCACGAGCCGTTTGCCCGCAAGCGTGAGATCATATTCCACCCGAAGCGGATAGCCATCAAACTCCGTGCGGGCCACGATGCCGGCCTGCTCCAGCTTCCGTAGTTCAAGCGTCAGCATTTTATGCGAGATCGTCGGGTTGTCCCGGCGCAGATCGCTGAAGCGCTTCGTGCCCTCCTGGAGATAGTAGATCAAAAGCGTCGGCCATCGACCGCTCAAGACCTGCATGACTTCTTCGATCGGGCAGCGGGAAACAAGGTCTTTCATCGGTCGCCTATGGTGACAAAAAAGTGCGTAATTTACTTGGGCACCGCGCGGTCTATTTTCAAAGCTCCGCTGCGCAGCGTGATCAGAAGACATCACGGAGAACAAGACCTTGGAACCCATACTGATATACGGATTCCCCTCGGGAAGTTCCATGGGGCTGGTGGCCGCGCTGGAATGGCTGGGCAAGCCCTACAGGCTGTGCCGCGTCGATATGTTCGGCGAAATGCGGGACCCGGCCTACAGGCAGCTCAACCGGCGCGTCGAAACCCCCGCCTTCATCACCGATCGCGGCGAGAGGCTGACCGAGACCATGGCCATCGCCGCCTGGCTTGAGGCCCGCGATCTGGAGCGGCGTATCAGCTTCGATCCGCTGTCCGGCAAGGCGGACCGGGCCCACCAGCTGATTGCCTTCCTCAACACCGGCTTCACCGCAGCCTTCAGTCCCCTATGGGCGGCGATGGAGATGCAGCCAGCCAATCCCAGCATGCAGTCGGCGCTCGCCGAATGGGGCAGGGAGGCGGTCATCGAACGCCATGACAGGCTTGAAGAAATGATCGGGGACACGCCCTATCTGGTCGGCCACCATCCCACGCTCGCCGATGGCATCCTGATTGGTGTCGCCCGTTGGCTCGATTTCCATCGGGTGGCCGACACCTCTCGCTGGCCAAAGCTCGCAGCCTTGAGGTCGCGCATCGAGGCCGATCCGGCTGTGATCTATGCGCAGGCGCTGGAAAACGGCGAACGACCGCCGGGCAACGGAGCGTGCCTCGGCAACGTCACTTTGTCGGAAATCATTGCGCGTTTCGGTTCAAGATAGTGGATGCTGCGTTCCATGTCACAACGGAAGCTCTGCTTTGATCTTGCGTCCCGAAACACCAGCGCGCGAATTATGAACGCAGTCCGCCGCAATGCAACACAATTATACCGACCAAGCGTTACACAACGTGCCTTGTCGAATCCCGCCTGTCACCCTACCTTTTCATCATCGGCAACGTAACGAAAGGAAGGTGATCCAATGTCTAATGAGATTTCGGTCTGCGTATGTGACTTTGGAAAGGATGCGGTTTTGACGGGGCAGCCCTCGGCCTGACACAGCCTTCCTTCGGACGGTTACCCCGTCCGGGTCCATAGAACAGGACCAAAACTCATGGGAGCCACCCTCGCGGGTGGCTCTTTTGATTCCGGCTGTCGGCAAACCTTCGCGCTCACAGCCCGACCGTCCCGAAACCCGGCACCTTGATGCCCGGCCGGACCACGTCGATGCCGGCGACAAGCCCTAGGAAATTCACCTCCAGCCCGCTGCGCATCCCGACTGAAAGCCCGAGCAGCCCGCCAAGGCTCACATGCAGGTCGCGTCCGTCCTTGTCGAGATGGTAGACGGCACCATCAGGCAGGTAGTTGCGCCCCACTGCATCCGCCGGCAGCACGGCGCCAAGCTCCGGCACCTCGCGCAGCACATGGGCGACAAACGTGTTCGAGTTCGGCCCCGGATAGATCCGGTAGCCGCCGGGCTGGCCGTAGGGATAGGCCTCGATCGCTGCCTTGACCTTCGGGATCAGCCGCGCGGCAGCCTCGCCATTGATCTCCACCACCAGCCTTGGGGTGTTCGAATACCAGCGTCCGTCGGCCGGATAGTTGTTGATGCGGATCGGACGGCCCCAGCCCACCTTGTCATAGCGCTGATAGGCGTCATTCTCGTTCTTGGTGACGATCCAGGCATGGCTGGCGATTGCGCCCTTGAAGCCGCCGGTCATCGCGGAGAATACGTAGATCGCCGCCTCCGGGCTCTGGTCTGCTTCGGGCAGAAGACCCGCCGAACTCCAGTCCGCCTGACGCCAGCCTGCCGGATGCTCGCGCGTCGCCCAGAGCCCTGCCGAAACCAGCGTCGGCAAAATAAAGATCAGCAGCAGGGCGGACAGCAGGCGGAGCGTAAATTTCAAGCGGGGACCTCGAACAAGTTGACGATGCATGCTTTAAAAGGACACTGACAATATTGGCATTTTGAGGCAGAGCATGGAAAATCCGGTCACGGTCGAGGTCACGCGCGGTCAACTCGTCGAGAGCCGCCATCGCGGCATGGCGGTCGTGGTGGATGCCGAGGGCCAGATCCTCTTTTCCGCCGGTGACGTCGATTCAGCCGTCTTCCCGCGCTCCGCCTGCAAGGCCATGCAGGCGCTGCCGCTGGTCGAAAGCGGCGCGGCTGATGCCTATGGCTTCGGCAACCGGGAACTGGCGCTGGCCTGCTCCTCCCATTCCGGCGAACCGGAGCATGTCGCGACCGCCGCCTCCATGTTGAAGGCTGCCGGCCGGGATGAAAGCGTGCTCGAATGCGGTGCCCACTGGTCCTCGCATCAACCGGTGCTGATCGAGCAGGCCCGCACGCTGGACAAGCCGACCGCGCTCCACAACAACTGCTCGGGCAAACATTCCGGCTTCGTCTGCACCTGCTGCCACACGGGCGAGGACCCGCGCGGCTATGCCGGCTTTGATCATCCGCTGCAGCAGGCGATCCGCGCCATCATGGCGGATCTGACCGGTGCCGTGCTCTCAAGAGACAATTGCGGCACCGACGGCTGCTCGATCCCGACCTATGCCGTGCCGCTCACGGGCCTTGCGCGCGGCTTCGGCAAGCTTGCGACGGGCAGGGGGCTTGAGCCGATCCGCGCTGCCGCCGCCCGCCGCCTGATCAATGCCTGCATGGCCGAGCCCTTCTATGTCGCCGGCACGAAACGCTTTTGCACGAAGCTTATGCAGGTGGCGCCGGGCAAGATCTTCGCAAAGACCGGCGCCGAAGGCGTCTTCTGCGCGCTGCTGCCGGAAAAGGGCCTGTCCTTTGCCGTCAAGGCCGAGGATGGTGCGACCCGCGCCGCCGAGGCGATGATGGCAGCGCTGCTCGCCCTCCATTTCGAAAAGGACAGTGAAGAGCAAGCCGCCCTGATGAGCCTTGCCCATCATGGCATGACCAACTGGAACGGCTTGGCCGTCGGCGCAGTCAGGGTCACAGATGTGCTTTTTGCCTGACCCTTCTTCGCCATGTCAGAGGTGTCCGCATGCGCTGCGTTCGCCTCAAGGGAGGTTTAACCCTTGCCGGTTAGGCTTTCCGCACGATCCACCATGCGCAACCGACGAGGCCGATTCCCATGGATGTTTCGATGAGAGAGCATGAACAGGCGACCGGCGCCGTGACCGGCGGCCGCTGGGCCGTGCCCATCGAGCGGAACGGCCGCATACTCGAACTCGAATGCCGTGAAAGCCTCGACGATCTCGAAGCCCTGAAGGAAGAGTGGCAGGCGCTGGAGCGCCGCTGTCCGGAGACCTTCACCTATTTCCAGAGCTTCGATTGGTGCAGAACCTGGTGTAGGACCTTTCTCTCCGAAGAGGAGAGTGCCCGTGCGAGGCCCAAGATCTACGTGCTGTGGGATGGCGCCGAGTGCGTCATGATCTGGCCGCTGATGACGCGCCGCATCGGCGGCTCGCTCACCGTGCTGATGCCGCTGACCGCGCCGATGAACCAGTATGCCACTGTGCTCTACGATCCCGGCGCCTTCGATCTCGCCCTAGGCCGCGCCGTCTTCGAGAAGATCCGCAATCGCGGCGGCCGTGATGCCATCTGTGTCGATCACGTGCCGCAAAGCGCATTGCTTGCCCGCATCATCGAGGGCCAGGGCCGCTCGTCTGCCGTCCCGCAGCAGTCCTCCATCTTCGACCTGACCGGATTTGCCGACTGGGAAAGCCATCACCGCAGCTTGCCGAAGAAGCAGCGCCTGCAGCGCAACAGCCGCCGCAACAGGTTGGAAAAGCTGGGCGTCATCGACTATCGCATACTGGTTCCCGGCAGCGAGGGCTATGCTGAGAATATCGAGCGCTGCCTGGCAATGAAGCAGGACTGGCTCAAGGGCACCGGCCGTCGCGGCCGCAACGTCTTCGATCCGCGCTTCACCGCCTTCCTGCATGGTCTGGGCGAGGGGGCGGGTGAGGACGAGGGCCGCGTCTTCCTGCATGCGCTCACGCTCGACGGGGTTCCGATCGCCATGGAACTCGGCATGCGCTTCCGGCAGCACTACTACTGCTTTCTCGGTGCGATAGATCTGACCTACCAGAAACACTCCCCCGGCAAGGTGCAGATGGAGAATGCCCAGCGCTGGGCGATCGAGACCGGCATCCGGCGTTTCGACTTCCTGAACGATCCCTCGACCTACAAGTCGAGCTGGACCAATACGGCGGAACCGCTGGCAGCAAGCTACATCCCCTTCACCTCGCTCGGCTATCTGTATTGCCGCCACTGGAAGGCGGGCCTTCGTCCGCGTCTGCGCGCGCTCTATGACGGGATCGGCCCGGCCTGGCGAAATCGCGTTCGGGTCACCATCGATGCGCTTCAGCAGCTCTTTGGTCGAAACGGCAGCACCGTGAGCCTGATGCTCTGCTGCGTTCCATGATCGCGAGACTGCGGGGCAAGCTTGTCGGTGTCCTCGGCGATCCCGGCCTGCGCGGTGCGCTCGTCAGCATCTCGGTGCGCATTGCCGCCGCCTTTGTCGGGCTTGGCCTTCAGATCCTGCTCGCCCGCCTGATGGCACTTCAGGACTACGGGGTCTATGTCATCCTCTGGACCTGGGTCAGCGTCGTCGGCCAGGTCGGCGTGCTCGGTTTTTACGATTCCGCCGCCCGGTTCATTCCGCGCTATGGCCGGCGCGACAGCCAGGCCCATCTCGCCGGCTATCTGGCAACAGGCTTTCGCGCCGTCATTCTCGGGTCTGGCCTTCTGGCCGTCGCAGCCATGGCCTTTCTCTTCCTGCTGCCGGGTCTTGTCGATCCGGCCTTCCTGCTGCCCATCGGGGTGCTCGCGCTGGGCTTTCCGGTCCTCTCGCTCGAAACCTATCTGACCGGTGTCGCCCGAGGTTTTGGCTGGTATGCGCTCTCTACCATCCCGGGCTTCATCCTGAGGCCGGTGCTGATCATGCTCGGCGTCGGGATCGCCGAGCTTGCCGGTCTTGCCCTCGATGCAGTGACGGTCCTCTCGCTGGTCGTGCTCGCCTCCGTACTCGTGCTTGTGGTCCAGGCGCTCCTCCTGCGCGCCCGTCTGCCGAGACGCGTTCGCCCCGTGACGACGCCCGAGCGTCGCCGCTTCTGGCTTCTCGCCTCGGTGCTGATGATGCCGGCGATGACGGCGGAAGAGCTCTTCGTCTGGATTGACGTGCTGATCCTCGGCTTCCTGGTGCCGCCCGATCAGGCCTCGCTCTATTTCGCCGCCCAGCGTTCGCTCTCGCTCGCCGCCTTCGTGCAATATGGCTTCATGCTGGTCGCCGCCCGTGGCTTCTCGCTGTCGCTCGCCTCTGCCGACAGGGCAGGGCTGCAGGCCCGCATCACCCGCTCCACCAATGCCACCTTCTGGCTCACCATCCCCTCGGTGGCGCTGACCCTTGTGGCCGGCTATCCGTTGCTACACCTTTTCGGCCCGGCCTTCATCGCCGCCTATCCCTGCGTCGTCCTGCTAGGCCTTGCCTATGTCATCCGCGCCGCCACCGGCCAGGCGGCCGAACTCCTCGTCGTCCAGGGACGCTATCGCCTGAGCCTTGCCATCGTCTCGATTTCGGTCGCCGCCTGCGTCGCCGCGATGCTTGTGCTCGTGCCGCTCTACGGCATCATCGGCGCGGCAGCCGCGATGGTCATCGTGCAGCTGATCCGGCTTGTGGTGGTCACGGCGCTCGTCCGCCGCCACACGGGGTATTGGGTGCTGGCGCGTCCCTTTACCCGCATTGCCGCGCAGGACTGACTGTACTGACGCCCGCTGTCAGGCCAGCACAAGATGAGCGCCCTTGGCGCGATAGCAGTCGAGAACGACCGGATCGATGTCAGATGCAACGATCAGCCCGGTCGGCTGCGTTATCGGCACGATGCCGAAGGGTGACACTCTGTCGAGCTTCTCTGATGTCAGCGGGCAATAACTGGCAAGGCTCCGCTCCAAAATCCGCCGCTTGATCGCCGCCTCCTCGAAATCTCCGGTCGTCAGCCCCTCCGCCGGATGGGCGGCCGTCGCGCCGAGGAAGAAGACATCCGGCCGGATCTGCTCGATTGCGGCAAGGGCCGTCGGCCCGACCGCCACCATCGAATGGCGGTAGATCCGTCCGCCGATCAGCACCACCTCGATATCCCTGTGCTGTTCCAGCTCGGCGGCAATTGTCGGCGCATGGGTGACGACGGTGAGCGCCATGTCGAGCGGCATCTGCCGCACTATTTCCGCCGTCGTTGTGCCGCCATCGAAGAACACCACCTGACCGGGAGAGATCAGCCGAAGCGCTGCCGCCGCCAGCCGCCGCTTCTCGTCGGTCGCGAACTCCCGCCGCGTGGAAAGATCGGGCAGGGGGGCTGCAATCGGCAGCGCCCCGCCATGCACCCGATTCAGCAGACCCGCTGCCGCCATGTCCCGCATGTCGCGCCGGATCGTGTCCTCCGACACCGCCCACAGCCGCGCCAGCTCTCCCGCCACCGCCCGCCCGTCACGCTTCAGCACGTCAAGGATCAGCCGTCGTCTCTGTTCAGTCAGCATGAGTGCGCCCGGTTGTTCACGATAATTCCGGATTATGCCGAAATAGATTCGACAATCCAGCGGAATCGTGCGGATATGTGCACGTTTCTGCATGAGGCAGATGAAAAGAGGGAGATGACAATGCTGATTTTGATTGCCGGCCCCTATCGTTCGGGCACGGGCGATGACCCGGAAAAGATGGCCGCCAACCTGAAGGCACTCGAAGCGCCGTCCTATGCGCTGTTCAAGGCGGGCCATGTGCCGATGATCGGGGAATGGGTGGCGCTGCCCGTCTGGCACGCCGCCGGCGGCAAGGCGATCGGCGACGATCTCTACGAAGAGATCTTCCACCCCGTCGCAGGCCGGCTCCTGGCACTGTGCGACGGCGTGCTGCGCCTGCCCGGCGCCTCCAAGGGCGCCGACAACGACGTCCGCATCGCCACGGAACGCGGCATCCCGGTCTGGTCCCGCCTGGAGGATGTGCCGGGCTGCGGCTAAGGCGAGCGCGCGGAAACAAAAGGTCCCAGGTCTGGCAAGGTTGAAAAACCCAACTTCATGGGTTAGCCTTAGTCATGGTCACTGTCCTTCGGAAGCATGGCATGCGCTTCGTGATCTACACGGCAGATCACGAGCCCCCGCATGTCCATGTTTATGGGGACGGAGAGGCCCGCATCGACATTGTCACCCTGAAGGTCATAACCCAGGGCGGGCTGTCCGATCGAGACGTCCGAAGGGCAGTCGAGGAAATCAGGGCGCAGCAGTCGCTCTTCATCGAGACATGGAGACGCTATCATGGTTGAAGTCACTGATGCCGAATTGCGGACGGCCAAGGCTCGCTGGATGGAGGAGCGTGCTATCAGGCCAATCCCTGTCGCCGCGCGCTTCGACCGCGAGAGCGAGCGCATCGTCGTTGACTTTGCAAACGGCGCCACCTTCCTAGTGCCGGCCCGGGCGCTCGAAGGTCTTGAGCATGCTACGCTGGATCAATTGGCCGAGGTCGAACTGCTCGGCGAAACCGGCCTGCACTGGGAAACGCTCGATGTCGACTACACCATCCAGGGGCTGATGGCCGGCATCTTCGGATCCCGCGCCTTCCTGGAGGCCCAGCGCCGGGGAGGGCAGTCGCGCTCCCCGGCCAAGATTGCCGCCAGCCGCGCAAACGGCGCCAAGGGCGGTCGCCCGAAGAAGACTGTTGGCTGAGCGTTCACAATAGCTCGCCGCCTCACTCCACCTCGGCCAGCCGCTTCTCCCACATCGCCTTGAAACCCGGGCGCGACTGGATGCGGGCCAGCCATTCGGCAGTCTTCGGATGGGCATCGAACAGCGGCTGATAGGCCTGGGCATAACGCACCACTTCGCCGAGGTTGATATCGGCCACGGTGAAGCGTCCGCCGACGGCGTAATCATTGCTGGCAAAATGCTTCTCCAGCACGCCGAAGGGCCGCGAAAGGATGCGGGCAACCGCCTTGGCCTCCGCCTGGCCGGCCTCGGTTGCGAGCCGTCCCTCGTTGTTGGCCATGGAGATTTTCAAGGCTTCCGTCTCGATCGAGGTCGCGGCAAACAGCGACCATTGCAGCATCTGCGCCTCTTCGATGAGATCCCGCGGCGCGATCGGCCCGCCATGCTTGCGTGCCACATAAAGCGTTTGCGCCAGCGACTCGTTCAGCACCAGCCCGTCGTCCTCGATTGTCGGGATGCTGCCCATCGGATTGACCGCGAGAAAGTCGGGTGAACGGGTATTCAGCCGCGCATCTGCCGCCAACGGGTCCTTCACCTTGTAGGCCTGCAGCACCGGTACCAGCTCGAACGGCGCGCCAAGCTCCTCCATCAGCCACAGAACGCGCGTCGCGCGGGATTTGTAGACGCCATAGATCTTCAGCATGCCGGTCTCCCTTGAATGGTGCGCAGAAAACTATCTTGCAGCGGACGGTAGGAAAAGCCGTCCCCGTTGATGGCATCGATGAAATTTCCTGATCGCCGGCGGAATTGACAACCCCCGCCAGCCGCGCGTATCCATGGGCCTCCAGGGTCCGCAGTTCACCCAGGCGTCACCGCCCCGATGAGGGGAGCTAAACCTGCCTCTCTCTTGTCGACGTCAGCTCGTTTTCCCGTGCCCCGTCGGAAGTCGGTGACCACCGGCCTTGTTGGTTGCTCTCGCGACCGGGCACGACCAGGAGAATTGAGATGTCGAGGACAACACACGCCTTTTCTGCGCCCGATCTGTCGGCGCTGGCCAAGACCCTGAAGCGCGAATTGGAAGAACGGGCGGAATTGCCCGGTCATGTCGAGCTCTTGAACATGCTGACCCGTGCCGTTGGCTTCCGCAACTACCAGCATTTCAAGGCAAGCCGCGCAGCAGAGCAACGTCTTGCCAACCCACCGGTCGTCGAGGCCGAGCCCGCGGTCGATTTCCGCTGCGTCGAACTCACCGCCCGCTGCTTTGCCGGAACGGATGTGCTCGTCCGCTGGCCTGGCAAGTTCAACCAGCAGCAGCTCGCCCTCTGGGTGCTCTGGTCCTTCCTGCCGGCAGGCGTGGAGCTGCCCGAAAAGGCGGTAAACGACGTGCTCATGCGCCACAACGGTTTTGCCGATCACGTGCTGATCCGCCGCGAACTGGTCAATATGGGGCTTTTGACGCGCACGCGCGATTGTCGCCTTTACCGGCGGATGGAGAAGCGACCGTCGCCGGAGGCGCGCGCGCTCATCCGGCTCGTTTCAAGCCGTGGTCTCGGGGAGCGCGCGGCGGTGACGTCGTAAGCCTGGCTCTGGGCAGGCGGGGTCTCGGCCTCAGCCTGCCCGATGCAGCTCGGGCTCGCCGGCCCTCTCCTTCAGGATGCCGGTCCAGTCACGATGGAAACCGCTCGCCCTCAGGA
>CALSAF010000137.1:0-12995 GCA_943372805.1 Rhizobium sp. Q54 | reverse complement strand
GAGTCGAACCCCTCTTCCCAGAATGAAAATCTGGTGTCCTAACCGATAGACGAAGGGCGCGTGCGCTTCGGTGGCGCCCTTATGGCTGGAACTTCGGGGGAGTGCAAGAGGCTTGATCGCGGGTGAAGCGATTTTTTCCACAGGCTTCTTGTGCGCCAGTATCTCAAGCACAAACAAGCACTTGGCACGATGCTGTCAACAGGTCATGAAATGTTATTGGGAAAACGAAGTGGCACGCCCTAGGGGAGTCGAACCCCTCTTCCCAGAATGAAAATCTGGTGTCCTAACCGATAGACGAAGGGCGCGTCTGCTTCGTGGCGCCCTTATAGTCAGGCTCATCCGAGACCGCAAGCGGCAATTTTGCCTTTCATGCAAAAAATGTGACAGTCTCCCGAAACAGTGCGCCCGCTGGAGACAAACGCAGTGATTGGAAGGACTTGGCCCGTGCCGCGTCCTGGCGCATTCATGGTGCGACCGCGGCCTTGTCTTTTGTTTTGCCGCCCTTGAGAAGCTCCGAGAGCGAAGGGAGCCACGTCTTTTTCTTCCCTGGAGGGGCCGCCTCTGTGACGGTCCGTTCCTCTTCTGGCAACGGTTCGGCGGGATCGAACTCCTGGACGGCCCCCATGGCCTGCAGTTGGTCGGGGCTGAGTTGAACCCGTTCAGGCACGCCTGGCGCTGTCTCGCGAAGAGCGAGGATCTTTCGCTTTGGTCGGGGATCGGAGAGCTTCTTCAGCACCGGTGTTTCCTCCCCGGATGTCGCAGCCGACTCGGTGAGCGGTGCGCCGTCTGCAGCCGGTGGAGCGACTTGTTCCTGCAGAGCCTGTTGTTGCATCAGTGCCTGCTGTTCCGCGGAAGGGCTGAAAAGGCTCTTGCGCACGGCATTGATACCGAGTGTAGGCATGTCGCCCGGTACCAGGCTGGCGCTTGCCGTCTGCGAGCCGGCAGCCGGTTGCGCTGTCGATGGATCGATTCCAACCTCTGCAGGGCGCTGCTGATCTGAGCGTCCGGCGGAGAACAGGCTGTTGCTTCCGGCATTGACGGCGGTCGGCCGCATGGTGATTTCGCCGAGGTCTGCCTGCGCCTGCGGCGGCACCTGCGCCTGACCGGCGGTTTGCGCCTGTGCAGCCTGCTGCAGTGCCAGAACTTCCGGTGGCGGTTCGGCGATGTCGGTATAAGCGGCTGCAAGTGGCACAGGTTTGCGCTTCAGGCGCGCGGGATCCGTGTCGTTTTGAGCCACGGCAGGTTCGGCGACTGCAGCAGGTTGTCCCGAAACGGCAACCACATACGGATCTCGGAAGCTCTTGCCGCCGGGTGCCCTGGCCGAAATCTCTTCCGAAGGTGCAGAATCGCCGAGCGACAGAACCTCGTCCGCGCTTGTCTGACACGAGGCAAGCAGTGCGGCGCTGATGGCCGCGAGCAATCCGAGTGCTGGCCTGCGCGAATGGGATCTAAGTGTCATGTCTGCCTCCGTCTCCGCCTTCACGCGGAAGGCAAAAGGGCCGCCGGGAGCGGCCCTCGTTTATCAAGGAGACTAGAGGCGCAAACTTGCGCGAAGCGGTGGTGTTTACCAGGCGCCGGTATTGGGCATGGACGACCAAGGCTCAGCCGGCGCGAGGCTTTCGCCCTTCTGCAGGATCTCGATCGAAATGCCGTCGGGCGAGCGCACAAAGGCCATGTGACCGTCGCGAGGCGGGCGGTTGATGGTGACGCCGTTGTCCATCAGCGTCTGGCAGATAGCATAGATATCATCGACCTCATAGGCGAGGTGCCCGAAGTTGCGGCCGCCGGTGTAATCCTCGGTATCCCAATTGTAGGTCAGCTCCAGGCACGGTGCCATCTCCACGCGGGCACGCTCGAGGTCCTTCTCGGCAGTCAGGAAGACCAGCGTGAACCGGCCTTTCTCGTTCTCGTATCGGCGAATCTCGGTGAGTCCGAACAGGTTGCAGTAGAAGTGCAGGGAGGCCTCAAGGTCCTTTACGCGGACCATGGTGTGTAGATAGCGCATGGGTGTTCTCCTTCGACCCCGACATATGGAACAGCCGTCAGCTTGGAGCAAGGCTGCGGCTGCAAAAGCAACTGGTGAAATGTAAAACTAGGGCTTGCGCAGATCCGTTGACCAAATGTTAATCTGAATCTCAAGAATCAGTTAACTGAGCAATGTGACGCGTTTTCGAGGGGCTTGGGGAAATGGCGGACAGGATTTCATCGAAGGAGCTCGGCGAGTACGAAGAGCTGTCCGGCGAAGCCGTCGACCTGATGGAGATCACCGGCGTCGTCAAGTGGTTCGATGTGGCCAAGGGGTTTGGCTTCATTGTCCCTGACAACGGGATGCAGGATGTCCTGCTCCATGTGACCTGCCTGCGTCGCGACGGCTACCAGACGATACTCGAAGGCACCCGCATTGTTGCGCTCATCCAGAAACGTGAGCGTGGCTACCAGGCATTCCGCATCCTGTCGATGGATCAGTCGACGGCCGTACATCCCTCGCAGATGCCGCCGGTTCGCACCCATGTTCAGGTGACGCCGACAAGCGGCCTCGAACGGGCACTCGTCAAGTGGTTCAATCGCACCAAGGGCTTCGGATTCCTGACCCGTGGCGAGGGCACCGAGGATATCTTCGTGCACATGGAAACACTCCGCCGCTTCGGCCTGACGGAACTGCGTCCCGGCCAGACAGTGCTGGTGCGGTTTGGACCGGGCGACAAGGGGCTGATGGCTGCGGAGATCCACCCGGACAATCCGGGGCCCGCCGCGCGGGCGCATTGAGCCGATGGACCGTCTCTTGATCATGTCGAGAAGCGCCTTCGTGGCGCTTTTTGCGTTTTTCGGCCTGGTCGGGGCTGTGGTGGCCGAGGTAGTCTTTGAGCGTGGGCAACTCGCATTCGAGACAGAAGCGGGAGGCCGCATAACGTTTGAGGTCGAATGGGCCCTGACCGCCGAGCAGCGGGCGAGGGGCCTCATGGAGCGTCCGGCTCTGCCGGATCGCACCGGTATGCTCTTCGACTTCGGCGATACCCGTATGGTCACCATGTGGATGGCCAACACACCTGAGTCGCTCGACATGATTTTCGTTGATGAAACCGGCAGGATCGTGCGAATCGCAGAGCGCACCACGCCCTATTCGGAAGCAATCGTCTCCTCGGGAGAACCCGTCCGCTATGCGCTGGAAATTCGGGGTGGCCATGCGGCCGAACTCGGCCTCGACCCGAGCGCCCGCCTTATCCTGCCGCTCGACCTCCCGGAATGACAGCGTTCAGGCATTTGTTTCAGTTGCAGATTCAGCAACAGGGAAACCGTTTTTTACTGTTGCGGCCCAAGGGTGAACCGTGTATTCCGGCATCACTGCTGGAACGGAGTGTAGCGCAGCCTGGTAGCGCATCTGGTTTGGGACCAGAGGGTCGGGAGTTCGAATCTCTCCACTCCGACCAGCAGTAAAAGGTTTGCCGGAAACGGTGGGCCGGGTGTCCGGCGGCAGGCTGCCTTGCCGTCAAAGTCTTGGAGATGGATGAGACCATGTCTGCGAAGATCTACCGCCCCGCGAAAACCGCCATGCAGTCAGGCAAGGCAAAGACCCATCTCTGGGTTCTGGAATTCGACCAGTCCGCGCCGCGCAAGATCGATCCGATGATGGGCTACACGACCTCCGGCGATACACGCCAGCAAATCAAGCTCACCTTCGAAACGCTTGAGCAGGCCGAAGCCTATGCCAAGCGCGAAGGCATCGAATACCGCGTGATACAGCCAAAGGAAGCCAAGCGTCAGGTTGTCTCCTATACCGACAACTTCCGCTACAGCCGCCTGCAGCCCTGGACCCATTGATCCGCCTTCGCCGCTGACGGCGGCCTGACAGACGGTCCCTTAGCTCAGCTGGATAGAGCAAGTGCCTTCTAAGCACTAGGTCGTAGGTTCGAGCCCTACAGGGATCGCCATTTCGAGATCCGCCCTGAAGGCAGGATCCCGCAAAGGCCATACAGCCCTCTCTGATCCATTGCAGGCGGATGTTTTTCCCCCTCCGCGAACCTTTCGGAAACCCTTAAGGGCGATGATGTCGCTCACGAGAGGTTAACCATGTCCAGTCGCACCGCATCTTCCCGCCGCGCGCCCGCCAAGCGTCGCAAGTCGCCCCGCTCTTCCAGCAGCCAGGGCATGACTACCTGGCTTGTCGCACTCGCCGTCGTCGCAGGCGGAATAGCGCTCTATGACAATCGCCAGGCGGTCCTGAAGGAAATTGCACCGCTCCTGGCGACGGACCGAAAGGTCGCCGCGGGATCTGAAACAAAACCGGAGCTACGACGAGAGAAGCCTGCGACCGAACGGACGGCTGTGGGCGGGGCGAAGGGGCCGGTGCCTCCGGCAGAAGTCGGCGTTGTGAAGGCGGCTGTTCCTGCCGTCAGGCCAACCGTGCCGGCAGTTGCCTCGGGCCCGCTGACCGGCGAGAACTTCCAGGCGAAATTCTATTTCTGCGGTACGTCCGGTCTCGACAACTGCGTCGTGAGCGGTGACACCTTCTGGTACAGAAAGACGCGGATCGTGCTCGCCGATATCGCGGCACCGCGTACGGACGAAGCTGCCTGCCAGCAGGAGCGTGACAGGGGTTTTGCCGCCAAGGTGCGTCTCAGGGATCTCCTCAATTCCGGCCGGTTCGACCTCGAGACCCTGAAGGCTGAAACCGCCAATGCGACGCCGGGAGTCCTGCGTGTTGCCACCCGCAACGGTCGCTCCCTGGGGTCGTTGCTCGTCTCGGAAGGCCTGGCCAAGCCACGCATGGCACGCCAGCAGAGTTGGTGCCCCTGACCTCGGCCACAGCCGGAGGCCCATCGACGCAGAAAGCCCGCCGCGATGCACGCGGCGGGCTCTTTCATGTCGCGCTGTGCCTGATCTCAGTGCAGGATCTGGCTGAGGAAGAGCTTGGTGCGCTCGTGCTGCGGATTGTCGAAGAATTCGGCAGGCGAGTTCTGTTCGACGATCTGGCCCTGGTCCATGAAGATGACGCGGTCGGCAACCTGGCGGGCGAAGCCCATTTCATGCGTCACGCAGATCATGGTCATGCCTTCTTCGGCAAGGCCCACCATGGTGTCGAGCACTTCCTTGACCATTTCGGGGTCGAGTGCAGATGTTGGCTCGTCGAACAGCATGATCTTCGGCTTCATGCAGAGCGCGCGGGCAATCGCCACGCGCTGCTGCTGACCGCCAGACAGCTGTCCGGGATACTTGTTGGCCTGTTCCGGGATCTTGACGCGCTTGAGGAAGTGCATCGCGATTTCCTCGGCATCCTTCTTCGGCATCTTGCGGACCCAGATTGGTGCAAGTGTGCAGTTTTCGAGGATTGTCAGGTGCGGAAACAGGTTAAAGTGCTGGAACACCATGCCGACTTCGCGGCGTACTTCATCGATCTTCTTCAGGTCGTTGGTGAGTTCTATCCCGTCAACGATGATATTGCCGGTCTGGTGTTCTTCCAGGCGGTTGATGCAGCGGATCATCGTCGATTTGCCCGAGCCTGACGGCCCCGCAACGACGATACGTTCGCCCTTCATGACCTTCAGATTGATGTCGCGGAGAACATGGAAGTCTCCGTACCACTTGTTCATCTTGATCAGCTCGACCGCGATATCGGTGCCCGACACGGTCTTCTTAGCGGAATTGGCTTCAGCCATGGTTTTTCCCCTTGTTCTTATCGCTTGTGGCCAGTGTCGAGGTGCCGCTCCATGAAGGCGGAGTAGCGCGACATGCCAAAGCAGAAGATCCAGAATACGAAGCCTGCGAAGATCAGACCCGTGAGCGGTGTCACAGGAGTTGCCCAGCTGGCATCGGTGAAGTTGAGGCGGACGATGCCCAGGAGATCGAACATGCCGATGATCGACACGAGCGAGGTATCCTTGAACAACCCGATGAAGGTGTTGACGATGCCCGGGATGACCAGCTTGATCGCCTGCGGCAGGATGATCAGGCGGGTCTTCTGCCAGTAGGAGAGGCCGAGCGAATCCGCGCCCTCATACTGGCCCTTCGGGATCGCCTGCAGACCGCCGCGCACCACTTCCGCCATATAGGCGGAGGCAAAGAGCGACACGCCGACCAGCGCACGCAGGAAGTTGTCGATCGTCCAGCCTGTCGGCATGAAGAGCGGCAGCATCACATTGGCCATGAACAGGACCGTGATCAGCGGTACGCCGCGCACCACTTCGATGAAGACGACGCAGATCATCTTGATGACCGGCATGTCCGACCGGCGGCCAAGCGCCAGCAGGATGCCGAGCGGCAGCGACACCGCGATCCCGACGAAAGACAGGATCAGCGTGACCATCAGGCCGCCCCAGAGTGGGGTTTCGACTTCCGAGAGGCCAAAGCCGCCATGCAGCAGAAAGAAGGCAACGATCGGGAACACGATGAACAGCAGGAGTGCATTCAGCCCCTTGCGCGGTGCCTTCGGGATGAGCATCGGCACGAGAAGTGCCACGAACATCACGCCGACAAGAATAACGCGCCAACGCTCATCGATCGGATAGCGCCCGAAGATGAACTGCGAGAATCGGCTTTCGACGAATGCCCAGCAGGCACCCTTCCAGCCATCCGGCTGAACGCCGCCCTGGGCAATCGTTGCACAGACCGCGCGATCGGCACCGAACCACGCGGCGTCGAGAAACAGGAAGTTCAGCGCACCTGGCAGGATAAGCGCCAGAACGCCGAGGCCGATGAGCGTCAGGACCACGTCTTTCGGCGTGGCCAGCAGGTTCTTGCGGATCCAGCCTCCGATGCTTCCATCGGAGGTTGGGGCGGGGAGAGGTGCCAGCATGTCCTGGCGCACATAGGAAAGTTCTTTTGCCATGATCAACGCTCCACCAGGGCCATTCTGGCATTGAACCAGTTCATGAAGAGCGAGGTCACAATGCTGATGGAGAGATAGACGACGAGCCAGATCGAGACGATCTCGATCGCCTGGCCAGTCTGGTTCAGCGTCGTGCCGCCGGTCGAAACCAGTTCGGGGAAGCCGACTGCCACACCCAGCGATGAGTTCTTCGTCAGGTTCAGATACTGGCTTGTCAGCGGCGGAATGATGATGCGCATCGCCTGCGGCACGATCACGAGACGCGTCGTGGTAGAGGGCTGCAGACCAAGCGCCGATGCTGCCTCCGTCTGTCCCTTCGACACGCCCTTGATGCCGGCGCGGATGATTTCCGCGATGAAGGCGGCCGTATAGAAGGAGAGCGCCAGGTAGAGAGCGACGAACTCAGGCGCGATTACCGCACCCCCCGTCATGTTGAAACGGCTGGCTACCGGATAGTCGAAGGTCAGCGGTGCGCCTGCCGCCAGGAAGGCGATCAGCGGCAGTCCGACGATCAAACCAAGGCCGGTCCAGCCGGTTGGGAAGATCTGGCCGGTCTGCATCTGCCGCGCCTTGGCCCAGCGTGCGACGAAGATGGTCGCGATGATGCCCACCACGAGCGCGATCGGGATAAGTCCAGCGCCGTCACCCCAGATCGGCTTGGGGAAGGCCAGTCCGCGGTTGTTGAGGAATGTGGAGAATGGCAGTTCAAGCGAGTCGCGCGGCTGCGGCAGTGTCGACAAGACGCCAGAATACCAGAAGAAGATGACAAGCAGCGGCGGCAGGTTGCGGAAGGCTTCCACATACACCGTGCACAGCTTGGCGATCAGCCAGTTCCTCGACAGTCGTCCGATACCGATGACAAAGCCAATCACCGTGGCGGTAATGATGCCGGTCACGGCGACAAGGATCGTGTTGAGAAGACCGACCAGGATGGCGCGGCCATAGGTCGAATCCGCCGTGTAGGCGATCAGGCTCTGGCCGATGTCGAAGCCGGCGCGGCCATTCAGGAAGTCGTAGCCCGTCGCGGTGTTGCTCCGGGCGAGGTTTTCGATGGTGTTGTTCGCGATGGTCCAGACGATAAACGTCATGACGGCGACCGTAGCGACCTGAAAGAAGATCGATCTTGCTTTCGGATCGTAGATCAGCGAACCCACGCTCTGCCCGCCGGCAGGTAAACTGGTGGCGTGATCTGTCATGCTGTGCCAAATCCCCGAGGCTTCTTTGAGCCTTAAACTGTTATTGTCTTTCGAGACAGCCGGCTTTCTGTGAAGTCGCTGCTGACCGCAGCGCTGAGCCGGTCTGAACACGTGGTCCCGATAAACGCGAGGCGGCTTTCGCCGCCTCGCCAAGGTCCATCCGATCTTAGCGGATCGGCGGCGCGTACTGCAGGCCACCCTTCGACCACAGGGCGTTTACGCCGCGCTCGATCTTGAGCGGGGTGTTGACGCCGATGTTGCGCTCGAAGATTTCGCCGTAGTTACCGACGCCCTTGATGATGTTGTAGGCCCAGTCATTGGTGAGACCGAGATCGGTACCGATCTTGGTGTCAGCTTCAGCGCCGAGGAAGCGCTTGATGTCCGGGTTGGCCGTTGTCGACTTGATTTCGTCAACGTTTGCCTGGGTGATGCCGAACTCTTCAGCGGTCACGAGAGCGTAGTGCGTCCAGGACACGATGTCGAACCACTGGTCGTCACCCTGGCGAACGGCCGGGCCAAGCGGCTCCTTGGAGATGATTTCGGGCAGGATGACGTGCTCGTCCGGGTTGGTGAGCGTCAGACGCAGCGAATACAGGCCCGACTGGTCGGTCGTGTAAACGTCGCAACGGCC
The DNA here is from genome assembly GCA_943372805.1 of Rhizobium sp. Q54. Taxonomy (GTDB): domain Bacteria; phylum Pseudomonadota; class Alphaproteobacteria; order Rhizobiales; family Rhizobiaceae; genus Allorhizobium. Next base: position 4,345 of record CALSAF010000137.1, on the reverse strand, counting down.
AGCCTGGTAGGCAGCGTTGACTTCTTCAAGCTTTTCGAAAACGACCGGCTTGTACTCAAGGTTGTTGGCCTTGAAGTAGTCGGCAAGGTTGAGTTCGGTCGTGGTGCCGGACTGTACGCAGACAGCAGCGCCCGAAAGTTCGAGGGCCGAGTTGACGTTCAAGGCCTTGGTTACCATGAAGCCCTGACCGTCATAGTAGTTTACGGCGCGGAAGTTGAAGCCGAGCGCGGTGTCGCGGCTGATGGTCCAGGTGGTGTTACGGGCCAGCATGTCGACTTCACCCGACTGCAGTGCCGTGAAGCGGCTCTGCGCGGTGGTCGGCGTATACTTGACCTTGGTGGCGTCGCCGAACACTGCGGCGGCCACGGCCTTGCAGTAGTCGACGTCGAAGCCGGTCCAGTTGCCGGCGGCGTCCGGCGAAGCGAAACCGGCCAGACCCGTGTTCACGCCGCACTGGACGAAACCCTTGGCCTTCACGTCATCGAGCGTGGCAGCCGAAGCAGCAGACGCGCCAAAACCCAGGACCGCAGCGCCGATGGCGGCTGACAGGAACTTGTTGTTCATTTTTCCCAACCTTTTTTCTCTTGTTGTATGCCAGCGACGGCCTGCTGCTGAAACCAGCAGCGCACGTCGGCTCACGGCCTCCCGGTGCGAGCCTTCATATCTCAGTCGCAAATGCTGGCAGGGTCAAGTCTTTATGCCGCAGATTGGCCACAAAAGCGCGATTTTGCCAAAATCGCACTCCAAATAGGCAAAAATGTGTGGTTTTTGCCCCAAAGTGATGAAAATGACGCCTTTTCGACAGTCCCAGCCGCTCCAAGCTGCAAGACATGCGCCCGCGATCACAATATTGTGCAGCTTGACCCGTGCGATCCCAGCGGCGAAAAACAGCGGACCCGAGCGTTAGGAATCTGAATTCATGAGCAAATCGAAAGACTGGCTGGCAAGCGCTGGCTCCTCCACGAAGCTGTGCCATGTCGGTTATGAACCCACCGACTACCACGGCTTCGTCAACCCGCCGGTGGTGCATGCCTCGACGGTGCTGTTTCCCAATGCGCGGGCCATGGAAACGCGGTCGCAACCTTATACCTATGGCACCCGCGGGACACCGACCACGGATGCGCTGTGCCGCGCAATCGACGATCTTGAAGGCTCGGCGGGGACCATTCTGGTGCCCTCCGGTCTGGCCGCGATCACCGTTCCGTTTCTCGCCTTCCTCTCTGCCGGGGATCATGCGCTGATCGTCGATTCGGTGTATTCGCCGTGCCGGCATTTCTGCGACACTATGCTCACCCGCCTCGGCGTCGAGGTGGAGTATTACGACCCGGAAATCGGAGGGGACATCGAGCGGCTCGTTCGTCCAAACACGAAGTTGGTCCACACCGAGGCACCTGGCTCCAACACCATGGAAATGCAGGACATACGGGCAATTTCGGATGCCGCTCACCGCCACGGCTGCGTGGTGACCATCGATAACACCTGGGCGACGCCTTTGTATTTCCGCGCGCTCGATTTCGGCGCCGACATCTCGATTCATGCCGCGACGAAATACCCGTCGGGACATTCGGACATTCTGATGGGAACGGTTTCGGCCAATGCGAAGCACTGGCCGGTGCTGAAGGAGGCAAACATCACGCTCGGCATTTGCGGTGCCCCGGACGACAGCTACCAGATCCTGCGCGGCCTGCGCACCATGGGGCTGCGCCTCGACCATCATTACAAGAGTGCGCTTGCGGTCGCGCGCTGGCTTGAAGCCCGCAGCGACGTCGCCCGTGTCCTGCACCCTGCGCTGGAGAGCTTTCCGGGGCACGCCATCTGGAAGCGCGACTTCAAGGGCGCGAGCGGCGTCTTTTCCTTCGTGCTGCCGGCTGGGTCGGCGGAGAAGATCAAGCCGAAGGCGCACGCCTTCCTCGATGCGCTTCAGCTTTTCGGCCTCGGATGGTCCTGGGGTGGTTATGAAAGCCTGGCGGTGCTGGTCAATCTGGAGGACCGCAAGATCCGCAAGGGACCGACAGACGGCGCCGTGATCCGGCTGCAGATCGGCCTTGAGAACGTCGAGGACATCCTGGCCGACCTTGAACGCGGATTTGCCGCCGCTGCCTCTGCCTGACGCAGAGAGCTTCGATCAGTCGCCGATCCGATGGCCGTAGAGCCAGTCCAGGTCGGCGGCAAGTCGTTCGGGCGGTCGCAGCGACAGCACGATATCACGCCCGATGCGGAAAGGACCGCGGGCGTGATAGGCGAAACGGTTGAAGTCGCCGCGCGCCCTTACCCGCTCCGCCCGCGCCTTTCGCTCGATCGAGAACGCTTCGAGCGCGAAGGGCAGGGGCGCGCGGGCGACATGGGCTGCGAGCGAGAAGGCATCTTCAATCGCCATGGCGGCGCCCTGGGCTGAGAAGGGCATCATTGCATGCGCCGCGTCACCGATCAGGACAGTGTCCCGTCCATTGTGCCAGTTGCCTTGCGAGGCTTGGTAAAGTGGCCAGAAAGTCGGCCTATCGGCACCCGACAGAATTGTCCGGATGTCGCGATGCCAGCCGGAAAACTGTTCCAGCAACATGGCGCGCCGAGCTGCGTCGGCGTCGATTGCCCAGCTTTCATCGCTCTTCGTGCCAGCCGCAATTGCAACGAGATTGAAGCCGTCGATCTCCCGCAGCGGATAACTGACCAGATGGGCCTTGGCCCCCAGATAGGCCGTCACACCGGCGCGCGACAGGAACGCAGGAGCGGCGGCCTGGTCAATGGTGAAGCGCCACGCAATATTGCCGGAGAAACTGACGGACGGACTGCCGGCGATCGAATCGCGGGCCACTGACCACGCTCCGTCGGCGCCGATCACCAGATCGGGTTTCTTCTCGGTGATCGCGCGGATGGAATCTGGCCCGGCGCCCTGCACGCGGTGGCCCAGATGCAGACGGCAGAGTGGTTGGTTCAGCACTGCGCGCAGCAGCCCCTGCTGCAGCGTCGAACGATGCAGGACGCCGTAGGGATGGCCCCAGCGCTTTCGGGCGAAATCACCGGCCGGCACTGAGGCAAGAGGTCGGAGGTCCGTGCCGGACACCAGACTGATCGCCTCCGGCTCGAACCAGTGGCGCTCTAGTTCGGGCAATACGCCGAGTTGGTCGAGCACCCGAGTGGCATTCGGTGAAAGCTGCAGGCCCGCACCGACCTCGCCGAGTTGCGGTGCCTGCTCGATGATGTCGCTGGAGATGCCCCTGGCGGCGAGCGACAGGGCAGATGTCAGCCCCGCCACCCCGGCTCCGACGATGGCGGCGTGCTTGATGGACATGGATTTATGTCGATCGTGACGCCGCGGTCACGCCGCCTTGATGTGAAAGACGCAGCCCGGCGGGTTTGTCTGTTCAGCCTTGAGGCCTGGATTGTAGCGATAAAGCGTCGAGCAATAGGAACAGACCTTTTCGTTGTCGTGTCCCATGTCGATGAAGATATGCGGATGGTCGTAGGGCACGGAAGCGCCGGTGCACATGAATTCCTTCACGCCGACTTCGATCACGCGGTGACCGCCGTCGTTCTGGAAATGGGGAATGGTGTGACCGGCCATGTCTTGCTCCGAGAATGCTTTGCGAATTGGGGCGGACCTTAGCGCCGTCCTTCCGAAATGTGTAGAGCCGATGCCCGGCAAAAGTCACAGAAAATCCGCCTGCGGCAATTGATGTCACCGTCTCTATGGCTATGGTTGCCCGCCCAGGCTTACCCCGGCTCACAAGGACTGATCGATGAATCTCGACGCGCCGCCGTTTTCCAGCTTTCGCAACGAAGGTCTTGACCTCGCCTATTTCGACGATGGCGATCCGGCCGGTGATCCGATCCTGCTGATCCACGGTTTTGCCTCGTCGGCAAACGTCAACTGGGTCTATCCCGGGTGGCTGCGCACTCTGGGCGATGCCGGATACCGGGTGATCGCGATAGACAATCGTGGCCATGGTTCGAGCGACAAGCCGCATGACCCGGAGGCCTATCATCCGAGCGCGATGGCCGGCGACGCGGCGGCCCTGCTGACCCATCTCGGCATCGCCGAGGCGCATGTGATGGGCTATTCCATGGGCGCCCGGATTTCCGCATTTCTCGCCATCGAGCATCCGGATCGTGTGCGCTCGCTCGTCTTTGGAGGTCTGGGGATCGGCATGTGCGATGGCGTGGGCGACTGGGATCCCATCGCCGACGCCCTGCTTGCGCCGTCGCTGGACGACGTGACCCACGAACGGGGCCGGATGTTCCGCGCATTCGCCGACCAGACCAAATCCGATCGGCTGGCGCTCGCCGCCTGCATCCGCACTTCACGCGATCTGGTGAACCGTCAGGACATCGCAAAGGTCGAGATCCC
>CALSAF010000136.1:0-13165 GCA_943372805.1 Rhizobium sp. Q54 | reverse complement strand
ATGCGCTCCGCCAGCGCGCGACTGATGCGGCTCGCCACCGTGTCCTTCTGGGAATCGTCGCGGGTCTTGGGCATACGGTCATGCATAGTGAGCGGGGCATGGCTTGTCGAGGGAGAGGTGGATCGCGGAGCTCTCCCCAACCCTGCCCTCACCCATGTCTTCCGCGGCTGTCCTCCGGCGCCTCGGCCCGGTCTTCGAGACCGTAGTCGCGCAGCACTTCGGCGACACGCAGGCGATAAGTGGCGAAGACGCCGCCCCTGCCGGCCGCTTGCGCGACGCGGTGCTCTTCCGTTTCGCGCCAGCGGCCGACGGCCTCTTCGTCGCGCCAGAAGGAGAGCGACAGGAGCTTGCCGCGCGTGGTCAGGCTTTCGAAGCGCTCGACGGAGAGGAAACCGTCAGTCGCCTGCAGGTGCTCGCGCAGCTTGCCGGCCAAATCGAGATAGCGGTGACGCTCGCCGGTGAAGGGGATGACTTCGAAGATGACGGCGATCATGGCTGGAGATTCCGGGATGGCGGGTTGGAGACGTTTTTGAGGAAGAGCCGGTCTTCCTCCAGGATGAAGCGGGCGTTTTTCGCGAATTCGTAATTGGCCTTGCCGAGCGGATCGGCGGCGAGCTTGGCGCGATAGGCCTCGTAGGCGGCCAGGTTTTCAATGTTGTAGATGCCGTAGGCCGTCGTGGCCGACCCCTCATGCGGCGCATAATAGCCGACGAGATCGGCGCCGCAGCGCGGGATCGCCTCGCCCCAGTTACGGGCATAGGTGGCAAAGTCATCGCGGCCGAAGGGGGTGATGCGGTAGCGGATGATGCAGGTGATCATGGGGGCTCCTCGTTGTTGACGAGGCGGGTTTGCCATGGCGACAGAGGGCGATGCTTCGATCGGGGTCGAAGTCTCGGCCTCGTTTTCTCCTCTACAGTTCGACCGAGATCGAAGCATCCGTTACAATCGCGGTACAGACTGCGCTTGAGACCATGGAGAGGACCAGATGGCAGAAGGACCTGACATCGCGCGCATCGCATCGCTGATCGGTGATCCGGCGCGCGCGAACATGCTCTTGGCACTGCTCGGCGGCAAGGCATTGACGGCGACCGAGCTTGCGGGGGCAGCCGGTGTCACGCTTCAAACCGCGAGTTCACATCTGTCGAAGCTCGAGGACGGCGGCCTGCTCACGCTGCGCAAGCAGGGGCGGCATCGCTATTTCGCGCTGTCCGATGACCAGGTCGGGCAGATGATCGAAAGCCTGATGGGCTTTGCCGCAGAGCGTGGACATCTGCGCCACCGGATCGGCCCCAAGGCGCCGGAGCTGCGCAAGGCGCGGATCTGCTATGATCACCTGGCCGGCGATTATGGCGTGCGCATGCTCGACAGCCTGATCCGGCAGGGGGCGATCGAGGCGGAGGGCGAGGCCTTGCGGCTGACAGGTGAAGGCGAGACGCTTTTGCTGCGCCACGGCATTGACTGCGCCCGGCTGAGGAAAGAGCGGCGACCGGTGTGCCGGGCCTGTCTCGACTGGAGCGAGCGGCGCACGCATCTGGCCGGTTCGCTGGGTCAGGCGCTGCTGTCGCAGATGCTTGACCGGGGCGATGCGCGGCGGGTCGAGCAAAGCCGGGTCATCCAGTTTTCACCGGAGGGGGAGCGGCGGTTTCGGGCGATGTATCCGGAGGCCTGAATTTGAATGCGACCTTGTGCGACTGACGGCAGGCGGCGATGGTTGCCCATCGCCGCCCTTCCCCAGCCTCAGATATCCTCGATGAACTCGACCGCACCGGACTTGATGTCATAGACGCCGGCGACAATCTTGACGCTGCCGGCAGCGACCAGTTCGCGGACCATCTCGCTTTCCTCGACGACGCGGCGGGCGCCGGAAATGGCGTTGCGGCGGACCGTTTCGGTGACCAGGTCGTTGCCGCTGTCACGGGCGTTCAAGGCGATGGGCAGGATCGGCTGCAGCATCTTGCCGATCGAGCCGCCAACCTCGCCACCCTTGATCACTTCGTCGCAAGCCGCAGTGACCGCGCCGCATTTGCTATGGCCCATGACAACGACCAGCGGAGATTTCAGATGTTCGGCGCCGTATTCGATGGTGCCGAGCGCGCCGATATCGAGCACATTGCCGGCATTGCGGATGACGAAGAGTTCGCCCAGCGTCGAGCCGCCAAAGACAAGCTCCGGGCTGACGCGGCTGTCGGAACAGGTGAGGATGGTCGCCCAGGGATACTGGCCACCGGCAAGTTCACCGCGCAGCGAAGCGAGATTGGAGGCGCAGGATTCAGCATCCTTGACGAAACGGATATTGCCTTCCTTGAGCCGGGCAAGCGCCTCGGCGGGCGTGACGGGCACCGACGCTGCGGCTGGTGCCGCCGTCTGGCTTGTGGAAGATGCAGCGGTCGCGGTGGCTGTCGTCGCCGCCATCAAGGCGGCTGCGGTCAGGCCGCCACCGGCAAGCCTGAAGAGCTGACGCCGATCGAGTCCCTGTGGTTCACATTCCTGGCACATGCTGGATGTCCTGTGGTTGTTGGAATAGGCCGCTTTGGCCGCCTCCAAGCTCGCGCTGCAAACCGGGCAAAATTGTGTTATGTCAATATTTTGATGCCTCACTATTGTTTTCTCTACTTACAGTTTTCGTGGCGACTCCCAGGTCTCGTTTTCGGACCTTGAAAACAAACCTACCGTATGGTATGTTTATGTTCAATTGAACACCTGGAGCAAACTGATGTCCCCCGCCTTCACCGCCTATGGTGCGCTCGCCGCTGCGATCGTGCTCGAAGTCATCGGCACGACGCTGCTGCAGAAGTCGGCGCAGTTCACCAAACTCCTGCCGACAGCGGGGATGGTGATGTTCTATGCCGCATCCTTCTATCTCCTGTCGCAGGCCCTGAAGGGCATGCCGCTCGGCATCGCCTATGCCATGTGGGGCGGGCTCGGCATCGTGCTGACCGCACTGATCAGCGTCTTCGTGTTCAAGCAGAGCCTGGACTATGCAGCCCTTGCCGGCATCGGCCTGATTGTCAGCGGCGTGATCGTGATGAACACGCTGTCGAGTTCGGTCTCGCACTGATGGCGGCCTCTCCCGCACACGTCGAGGCTCCACTCTCGGCCCATCACCGCAAGAAGCAGCCGGAACAGGTGCGGCGCGCCCTGCTCGACTGTGCGGCCCAGATCGCCGCCGAACAGGGTGCATCGGCCATCACCATCCAGGCGGTGGCGGATCGGGCGGGCGTGACCAAGGGTGGACTGCTGCATCACTTCGACAGCAAACAGGCGCTGCTGGCGGCGGTGTTTTCCGACCTCCTGGAGCAGATGGACCGGGAGATCGACCGGACCATGGCGGTCGATCCGATGTCGCGCGGCCGCTTTACGCGGGCCTATGTGCGGGCCTGCTTTTCCGACCGGTTGCTTGGCGACCGCAGCCTCTGGGGTGCGCTTTCCGTTGCGATCGTCTCGGAGCCGGCATTGCGATCGCTCTGGTCTGCCTGGCTCGACGGGCGCATGGCGCAGCATGCCGAGACCGACAGCGATCCGCGGCTCATCGCCGTTCGGCTTGCCGCCGACGGGATCTGGCTTGCCGACATGATGGAGAAGGCGGGCGGGCTCAAACGCTACCCGCAGGATTTCGACGCGGTGCTGTTGTCGATGGCCGGAGCTTGATCCTGACGGCACATCCTGCCGCGAACAGCACACCAGCCCTGCGCCGCGCGTGATTGTCCTTAGCGTTCCGATCGTGTAGGGAGCGACCTTCCCTGGACGACAAGACGGATGATCTCATGAGCGGCTTCGACCTCACCCTTTTCGATTGCGACGGCGTGCTTGTCGATTCCGAGATCATCGCAGCCAAGGTCGAATCGAAACTTCTGACGGAAGCCGGTTACCCGATCTCGGTCGAGGAAATGGGCGAACGCTTCGCCGGCATGACCTGGAAGAACATCCTTCTGACGATCGAGAAGGAAGTCGACATTCCCCTGTCGGCAAGCCTGATCGACAAGTCCGAACAACTGCTCGACCAGAAGCTCGCTCGCGAAGTGAAGGCGATCGAGGGCGTGCAATATGCGCTTTCCCGGATATCAGGCCCGCGCTGCATCTGCTCCAACTCGTCGTCGCAGCGCCTCGACATGATGCTGTCGAAGGTCGGGCTCAAGGAGTTCTTCGCGCCGCATATCTATTCGGCCAAGGATCTCGGTGCCGACCGCGTCAAGCCAAAGCCTGATATCTTCCTGCATGGCGCAAGCCAGTTCGGCGTCAATCCGAAGAAGTGCATCGTGATCGAGGATTCCGTGCATGGCGTGCATGCGGCGCGCGAAGCCGGCATGCGGGTCGTGGGCTTCACCGGTGCCTCGCACACCTATCCGTCGCATGCCGACAAGTTGACGGATGCTGGCGCCGAGACGGTCATTGCCCGGATGCAGGACCTGCCCGGCGTGATTGCCGCGATGGCGGAATGGGAAGGCGTATTCTAAGGTTCTCCGAGCCAGATCTTACGTCCTGACTGTCAGAGCCCCCGGCAGTATTTCGGCGACAAAGCCGCCACGGATCGCGTTCTCTCCGTCCACCTCGATGGGGAAACGCGCAGGATTGCGCGGGCGCACCTCGACCCTGAGCCCCGTGTGGAAACTGAGAAGCGGATGCCCCAGATGGCCGGCCGAATGCAAGCGTCCCAGTAAATTCAGAAGGCCGAGAACCTTCTCCTCGCGCATCACCGCCACCTCGAAAACGCCATCGGCGACGTCGGCATCCGGGGTAATGTGCATACCCCCACCGAACCAGCCGCCATTGGCGATCGCCACCAGCGCGAGCCGCCCGTGATGCACCAGCATGCCATCGACCAGGACCTCGAAGTCATAGGGACGGTAGCGCAGGATGGCGAGTGCCGAATGCACGAGGAAGCGCAGCGGACCGTTGAGAATGCGCATCTGACCAGGCGCATTCACGGCATCGACGATCTCGCCGGAAATACCGACACTGGTGATGTTGGAGAAGTGGCGGCGCTGTTCTGAACCGTTGCCATCCCGCGCAATCAGGAGGCCCGCGTCGATCTTGCGAAGCGGGGCATTCGCGATGTGCTCTGCCAGCGCCGCGTGATCGGAAGGCAGATTGAAATTGCGGACGAAATCGCAGCCCGTGCCGATTGGCAGGAAGGCAAGCGGCATGTCGGGGCGGGAGGATGTCAGCACGCCGTCTACGACATCGCTGATGGTCCCGTCACCGCCAGCAACGAGAAGCAGATCGTAAGGGCCGGCGGCCAGCTCGCGAGCGAGGCGACGCGCGTCGCCGCTGGAACGACTTTCATGGATCTCCATGTCCGGAAAACGGGCGCGAAAGGCGGCAAGCAAAGGCGCCCATTGCCTCTGGCCAGCATGGCCTCCCGCAATGGGGTTTCTCACGACTGCAATTTTCAATCAGTCCTCCCCAACAGGGCGCCACATGCGGGCACCCCTGCTGCCTCTTCAATCCGGCTCGCATCCCCTGAATCGGGAATATCGCCCCGTCATGATAACGTAACATTCACGGATCGCAGAGAGCAAGGTGATGCGCCGACCGGTGCCGACGGGGCCCTTACCGTCTTGAAGACAGGCCCGTCAGCCCTGCGGCTGCCTGTGTGACGAGGCGATGTGGCGGTCGCTCAGGCGCGGGTGGCCGAAGAGCTTCTGGCGCAGTGGACCCTCGCCATACGCCGTCTTGTAGAGGCCGCGTTCCTGCAGGCGGGGCACTATCAGTTCGATGATGTCGTCGAAGCATTCCGGCACGACCGTGCGCGACAGGTTGAACCCGTCGACGCCGGTGTCCTCGACCCAATCCACCAGCCAGTCGACGACCTGGTCGGCAGAAGCGACGAGCGGCGGCTGGCGACTGCCGAGCACCATCTGCTCGATCAGCTTGCGCTTGGTCCATTGGGGGCCTGCTGCGCGGTCCATGGCCTTGATGTTGGAGGTGATCGCCTGGCTCTTTCCCGTCTCGACCGGCTCATCCATGTCGAACTTGTCGAAATCGATGCCCATGGAGGCGGCGGCATGGGTGAGTGCCGCTTCGGAGCTGACATAGCGGCGATAATCCTCGAACTTCTCGCGCGCTTCCTTCTCGGTCCGCCCGGTGACGATGGTAGCGCCGAGGAAGAGCTTGATGTCATCGCCACGCCGGCCGATGGCTTCGGCCCGGCTGCGGATGTTGGTGGCGATCTCGCGCACGCCTTCCTTCTTCTGGCCGTTGACGAAGACACATTCTGCGTGGGTCGCGGCAAACTGGCGACCACGCGGCGAAGAGCCGGCCTGGTAGAGCACCGGGGTGCGCTGCGGCGAAGGCTCGCTCAGATGGACCGCATCCACCCTGTATTGCCGTCCATGATGATGGACGGCGTGGACCTTTGCCGGATCGGTATAGACCTGGGCGACCTTGTCGGCGAGCACGGCGTCATCCTCCCAGCTTGCCTCCCAGAGCTTGTAGACCACCTCCATGTATTCATCCGCCAGATCGTAGCGGTCGTCATGGGCCATCTGGCCGTCAAGACCGATCGCGCGCGCAGCACTGTCGAGATAGCCGGTGACGATGTTCCAGCCGATGCGACCGCCGGTCAGATGGTCGAGGGTGGCCATGCGGCGGGCAAAGAGGAAAGGCTGTTCATAGGTGAGGTTGGCGGTGACGCCAAAACCGAGATGGCTTGTCACCGAGGCCATGGCCGGGACCAGCATCATCGGATCATTGACCGGCACCTGGACCGCACCGCGCAAGGCCGGCGCGGGGCTGCCGCTCAGGACATCATAGATGCCGACGACATCGGCGAGGAAGATGCCGTCGAAAAGGCCCGCCTCCAGACGCCGTGCATAATCGGTCCAGTAGCCGATGTTCCTGTATTCCATCGAACGGTCGCGCGGATGGGTCCACAGGCCCTGCTGGATGTGTCCGACGCAGTTCATGTCGAAGGCATTGAAACGGATTTCGCGCGCCACTGGATTTCGCCCCCCTTGCATGGTCTGTCAGGCGCGGTAGCTTGTCGGCAACCCGTCACCTATTTTATGCTATCGTCCACTATAGAAGACAAAGACCACGAATTTGGCAAGAGGCACGATGCCCCACACTGCAGAGACATTCGCAATTGGCGACCCCGACCGCCAGGCAAGAGCCATTGCGGAGCGGATCCGGCTCGAGCGCGAAAGCCGGGGATGGTCGCTTGCCGAGCTCGCTGCACGATCAGGCGTCTCAAAGGCGATGATCAGCAAGGTGGAACGCTGCGAGGCAAGCCCGACGGCCACAGTGCTCGGCCGGCTGTCGGGGGCGTTCGGACTGCCGCTTTCGGTGCTCCTGGCGCTGGCGGAACGGGAGGGCGACCGTCTGGCACGGAGGGACGATCAGCCGGTCTGGACTGATCCGGAAACGGGCTACACGCGGCGTACGCTCTCGCCCGCCCTGGGCGGCCAGCTGGAACTACTGGAGGTCGAGCTGCCACCCGGCGTGCGGGTGCCCTACCCGGCTTCTGCCTTCAGCTTCCAGCATCAGCAGCTTCTGGTGCTCGAGGGGAGGCTAGACTTCATCGAGGGCAGCCGCAGCTACCGGCTCGGTACCGGCGACTGCCTGCAGCTCGGAGCACCTGCCGACTGTGTCTTCGTCAATGAAAGCGACGGTCCGACGCGCTATCTGGTGGCGCTGACGCGGCGAGGCTGAGCGCGACGGGACGCTTCTGGCCCCGGACTACTTCTTCTTGGGCTGTTCGAAGCCGATGAAGACGCGGGTCATGCCGGAGACATTGCCGGGCACGGTGACAGCCTTGCTGTAGATGAACTGGGTGGGCATGTTCACGTCGGCGAGCGATACCGGATACTGCTCGACCTCGTTGAACACCTCCTGACCGCCATCGACCACCGTTACGCGGACCGGCAGGTTGATCGTTCCGGCCTTGCCCTGCGGGCCGGCGACGAGGCGGCCCTGGATCAAGGCGTTGACCGTGAGCGTCGTGTCCGTGCGGGCGCAGGAGCGCGTCGTATCTGCCAGCGAGGCCTGGAAGACCACCTGCTCGGCATCGCCCTCCTTGCCACGGGCGTAGCTGCGGTAAACGGCAGTGCCGTCACGCAACGAAATCTGCGGGCAGAAACCCTGGACGAAGGCCTGCTGGTCGGGTGCCGCGGCTGGCGTTGCCGCTGCCGGCTGGGACGAGGAAAGGCCGAGGCCGCTGCCGAGGCTGCCGGCGTTGCAACCCGAAAGAACCATCATCAGCGAAACGGCGATTACACCGCGCGACACGTTTACAGACACGAGACTTCACCTTCCGCATGCTCGGCCAAAGGCCGAAAAACAGTCAAACTTGAGGCTTTTCAGCGCCCTCGCGGATGGTCTATACCAGCGGCCACGACAAAAATCGATTGGGTAGCCGGCAATTTGCTTCAAATTTCGATGGGCCATCGCGTGCCGGCAAATGGCCTACTGCCGGAGATGCGCCACTTCACTGCCGGGCTTGCGAAATCCTGGCCGGCGCACTGGCGCAAACGGGCAAACCTCTTTATCCGAAACGCCATAGGTTTGACGGCGGCTTCGGCTCCGAATTCTTGAACTCTAGGGATAAGCGACGTGGAATATATCTCGACCCGCGGAGAGGCCCCAAGCCTCGGCTTTTGTGACGCACTGCTGGCGGGTCTTGCCCGTGACGGCGGACTTTACGTTCCCCGCGAATGGCCGCAGATGTCGAAGAAGGCGATCCGGGGACTGCGCGGCAAATCCTATGAAGAGGTCGCGTTTGAAGTGCTCCTGCCCTTCACCAATGGCGAGATCGAGCCCGCCACCTTCCGGGCGATGATCGACGAGGCCTATGCCACCTTCAAGCATCCGGCCGTTGCGCCGCTGGTGCAGACCGGACCGAACTCCTTCGTGCTCGAGCTCTTCCACGGCACGACGCTCGCCTTCAAGGACGTGGCGATGCAGCTGCTTGCCCGCCTGATGGACCATGTGCTGGAAAAGCGTGGCGAGCGGGCGACCATCGTCGGCGCCACTTCGGGCGATACCGGGGGTGCCGCGATCGACGCCTTTGCCGGACGCTCCCGCACCGACATCTTCATCCTCTTCCCGCATGGCAAGGTCTCGCCGGTGCAGCAGCGCCAGATGACCTCGTCTAAGGACGAGAACGTGCATGCCATCGCCGTCGAGGGCAATTTCGATGACTGCCAGAACCTGGTGAAGGCGATGTTCAACGACGGCGCCTTCCGCGACCGTGTCAGGCTGTCAGGCGTCAACTCGATCAACTGGGCGCGCATCATGGCGCAGGTGGTCTATTACTTCACCTCTGCCGTGGCGCTGGGTGCACCCGACCGCAAGGTATCCTTCACCGTTCCAACAGGCAATTTCGGCGACATCTTTGCCGGTTACGTCGCCAAGAAAATGGGCCTGCCGATCGACAAGCTGGTGATCGCCACCAATGACAACGACATCCTGGCGCGGACGATGAAGACAGGCCGCTACGAGATGAAGGGCGTTTCGGCCACCACCTCGCCATCGATGGACATCCAGATCTCCTCGAATTTCGAACGCCTGCTGTTCGAGGCCTATGGCCGCGATGCATCCGCCATCCGCTCCTCGATGGAAGGCCTGAAGCAGTCCGGCGCCTTCGAGATCAAGCCGGACGCGCTGAAATTCATCCGCAAGGATTTTCGCGCCGGACGCGCGACGCAGAAGGAAGTGGCAAAGACCATCCGCGCCGTTCTCGACGAGACCGGCTACCTGCTGGACCCGCACACGGCCGTCGGCGTGCATGTGGCGAAGAAATTCGAGAAGCCGCAGAGCCCGATGGTGGTGCTGGCCACGGCTCATCCTGCAAAATTCCCTGCCGCAGTAAAATCGGCCTCCGGTATTGACCCCGCGCTTCCGGCGTGGCTTGCTGATCTGATGGACAGGGAGGAGCGCTTCGAAGTCCTGCCCGCAGACCTGAAAGCCGTTGAAAGCTTTGTCAGTGGTCATGCGAGAGCAGTCAGGTAGGAAGCGCGGAAAGACGGACCATGAATGTTGAGTGCACCCGGCTTCCTTCGGGTTTGACTGTTGTTACCGAGACCATGCCGCATCTGGAAAGCGTGGCTCTCGGCACCTGGATCAAGTCCGGCTCGCGCAACGAGACCGAGGCCGAGCATGGCATAGCCCATCTGCTCGAACACATGGCGTTCAAGGGCACGAACCAGCGAACGGCGCGCCAGATCGCCGAGCAGATCGAGAATGTCGGCGGCGAACTGAACGCTGCCACCTCGACCGAGACGACCTCCTATTACGCCCGCGTCTTGAAGGATACGGTTCCGCTTGCGGTCGACATCCTCGCCGACATCCTGACCGACAGCGTGTTCGACGAGGACGAACTGGAACGCGAAAAACACGTGATCCTGCAGGAAATCGGCGCGGCCGACGATACGCCAGACGATGTGGTTTTCGACCGTTTCTCCGAACGCGCCTTCCAGGACCAGACCATCGGCCGCAGCATTCTGGGGACGCCGGATACGGTTCAATCGTTCTCCAGTGACCAGATCCGCGCCTATCTGTCGCGCAACTATACCACCGACCGGATGTTCGTCGTCGCCGCCGGCGCCGTCGACCACGACGCCTTCGTCAAGCAGGTGGAGCAGCGTTTCGCCTCGCTGCCGACCAAACCATCGGCGACCCCGGTGATGGATACCGCCCGCTACACGGGCGGGGAGTCGCGTGTCGAACGCGACCTCATGGACACCCAGGTCCTGCTCGGTTTCGAGGGCAAGGCCTATCACATGCGGGACTTCTATTGCTCGCAGATCCTGGCCAACATCCTGGGCGGCGGCATGTCGTCGCGTCTTTTCCAGGAAGTGCGCGAGATCCGCGGCCTCTGCTATTCGGTCTATGCCTTCCACTGGGGTTTTTCCGACACCGGCATCTTCGGCATCCATGCGGCAACCGGCGGCGAAAACCTGCCGGAACTCGTGCCCGTGATCATCGACGAGCTGCGCAAGGCCTCCGAGCATATCGATCAACAGGAGATCGACCGTTCGCGGGCACAGATCCGCGCCCAGCTTCTGATGGGGCAGGAAAGCCCGGCAGCAAGAGCCGGCCAGATTGCGCGGCAGATGATGCTCTATGGGCGGACGATTCCCAACCAGGAAATGATGGAACGGCTGGCCGGCATCACCACCGAACGCCTGACCGATCTGGCAGGACGCCTGTTTTTCGACACCGCGCCGACGCTGTCTGCCATCGGCCCGGTCGACCATCTCGTTCCGCTCGACGATATCAGGGAGGCGCTCAGCACGCTTCCCTCGGGCATCCGCCAGGCCGTCGGCTGAACGCCGCAGGCACAGAATTCGACCGGCGGATGCCTCCGCCGGACACCGCTCGGGGATTGACGATGACGCGCTCGGTCTTTCGGTTTCTGTCACGGCAGCCGGATCTGCCGGAGCTGACGAGCGAACGCCATCTGCTGCGCCTGCCGCGCTTTCGCGACTTCGAGCAATGGCACCAGTTGCGCCGGGAAAGCAGGGCTTTCCTGCAGCCCTGGGAACCGAGCTGGCGGACCGACGAACTGACCGAGCGGGCTTACCGCCAGCGCGTGCTGCGCAATGAACAGGAATTTCACTCCGGAATGGCAGTGCCTTTCTTGCTTTTCGACCGGGATGAAAGCACCCTGCTGGGCGGGCTCACCATCGGCCTGATCCGCCGAGGTGCTGCGCAAAGCTGCATGATCGGCTACTGGATGGGTGAGCGGCATGCTCGACACGGCCACATGTTTGCCGCACTTCAACTGGCTATTCCCTATATCTTCGGGCCACTCGAGTTGCACCGTATCGAAGCAGCCTGTATTCCGGATAACGTCAACAGCCTGAGGCTACTCGAAAAAACGGGATTTGAGCGGGAAGGTCTTTTGCGCGACTATCTGAAAATCAACGGGGAATGGCGGGATCACCTGCTGTATTCCCGGATCGGCGGCCCCAGGGCGCGGAATGGCAAGACGTCCCCATGAGCGGAACCGAAACTCTTTCGCGCGCCTTGCCTCGCCTGGCCGCCTGGTGCCTCGCTGCGTGCCTTTCGCTGCTTGTCGGCCTCGGCGCCTCGGCGACCCTGGCCGCCGAGCCGGTGAAGATCTCGCGTGACGACAATGCACTCGACCTGACCGCGACGACGGAAATCTACACGAATCAGGGGGAAGCCTTCCAGGTTTCGACTGCGGCAGGCGCTGATGGCATTCGCCGACGCATCGAGGTGCGCTCGTCGACCGAAGGTCACCAGGGTGACTGGGCGGTCTTTGCGCTCGCCAATGTTTCGGAAGAGCAGTTGGAGCGCGTGATCGTCGCACCGCATTTCCGCCTGTCGGGTTCGCGCATGTTCTGGCCTGATCTCGGTTCGCAACGCATCCTCGCCATCACGCCATCGGAAGGCTTCGCACTTGACCGCGTGGCAAGCCCTGATGCCGACGTGTTCCGCATCACGCTGAACCCCGGCACAGTCATCACCTTCGTGGCGGAACTGGCGACACCGGATCTGCCGCAGATCTATCTGTGGGAGCCGGACGCCTACAAGGACACGGTCAACGCGTTTACGCTCTATCGCGGCATCGTGCTTGGCATTGCCGGTCTGCTTGCGGTCTTCCTCACCATCCTCTTCGTGGTCAAGGGCACCTCGATGCTGCCGGCGGCGGCGGCCCTTGCCTGGGCGGTGCTTGCCTATATCTGCGTCGACTTCGGTTTCCTGGAAAAGCTGATCTCGCTCACCTCCTCGGATGTGCGAATATGGCGGGCCGGCGCCGAGGTGGCGCTCGCGTCCTCGCTCGTCATCTTCCTGTTCACCTATCTCAATCTCAATCGCTGGCACGTGCATCTCGGCTATGCCACGCTTGCCTGGATGCTGGGGCTTTCGGTGCTCTTCGGCGTGGCAATCTTCGACCCGTCGATCGCGGCCGGGATCGCCCGCGTCTCCTTCGCGCTCACGGGCGTCGTCGGTATCGGTCTCATCATCTATCTCGGGCTCAACCGCTATGATCGCGCCGTGCTGCTCGTGCCGACCTGGGCGCTGATCCTGGTCTGGCTGTTCGGCGGCTGGATGACGGTGACGGGCCAACTCGACAACGACATCATCCAGCCCGCGCTCGGCGGTGGTCTGGTTCTCATCGTTCTCCTGATCGGCTTCACCGTCATGCAGCACGCCTTTGCGGGCGGTGCCTATCAGCAGGGGCTGTTCTCCGATCTCG